>NZ_CP128650.1:1540000-1840000 GCF_030644225.1 Selenomonas dianae
GCGCACACCTGCGAGCGCTGTTTCAAGTACATTCATGTCGATCTCCTATACGTCCTTGATAAGACGCTTCAAATAAATGCCGTACTCATTCTTTGCAAGGGGCTCGGCGAGCCGAAGTACCTGCTCTGCGTCGATATATCCCATGCGGTAGGCGATTTCCTCAATGCAGGAGATCTTGAGCCCCTGCCGCGCCTGTATGGTCTGAACAAATGTCGCCGCCGAGAGCAATGACTCGTGTGTCCCCGTGTCGAGCCACGCATAGCCGCGCCGCAAGCGCTCCACGCGCAGCTTGCCCGCTGCGAGATAGGTCTTGTTGACGTCTGTGATTTCGAGCTCTCCGCGTGCCGAGGGACGGATTTCCCGCGCGATACGGACGATGTCACTGTCGTAAAAGTACAGTCCCGTAACAGCATAGTTTGACTTCGGCTCTTTCGGCTTTTCCTCCAACGAGAGTGCGTTGCCGTCCGCATCGAAGGAAACAACACCATACCGTTCGGGATCGGACACATAGTAGGCGAACACGGTCGCCCCATCGTCATGGCGCACAACGCGCTGCAAAACCCGTGCAAAGTCCGAACCATAAAAGATATTGTCGCCAAGGACGAGCGCACACCCCTCCCCCGCGATAAAGTCCGCACCGATGATAAATGCCTGTGCGAGACCGTCGGGGCTCGGCTGTACGGCGTACGATATGGAGATGCCGAGCTGACTGCCATCCCCAAGGAGCGCCTGATAGAGCGCACTGTCCTGCGGGGTTGTGATGATGAGAACATCCCGTATCCCCGCGAGCATGAGTGTACTCAGCGGATAGTAGATCATCGGCTTGTCGTAGATCGGCATGAGCTGTTTCGATACGACCTTCGTCAGCGGGTAGAGCCGTGTCCCCGAGCCTCCTGCGAGGATAATTCCCTTTTCGATCATCCCGTCACCTCTCCGATCAATCTCATTCTTGATGAATCATACATTTGATTATATAATATGTCATGAAAAAAAATCAACGCCTTTTTCCGGAGGTGTTTCACGCTCGATTTCGTACATGGAAGGAATTTTTATGAGTACCTCAATAAATTTTGCTGTCGGTGAGCCGTTCCCCCTGCCCGTTTTGGCGCAGGCGGACGGCGGAATGTTTCAAGTGGACAAAAACGGCATGATGTTCCTGCTCCAACTCTCGCGGACGGACGCCATCGCCGTCGAGGCATTCCGCACAGGAGAGATCGAGCTTGCCGTGACCGAGTTGAACGGCGTGCTCTTCCTGCTCTACCGCATCGACGGCATCTTCAAGGACGGTTGGGGAGACGCGCCGCTCTCCCTCTCTCTCGTAAAGGAGGAATTGCTGCCGAACGAACAGAGCCTTGCCGACCCGACCATTCATCTCTATCTGATTGACACCAACCTAAAAATACTTCTCGCGCAGAGAACAGCAAGTGTACCCGAGGAATTTGCAGAGATCATCCGAAAAAATGTCCGCGAACAGATGGCTTCACCGCTCTCGGCGCTTGCCTTCCAAAAGAAGGTCGCTGCGATCTGGGCAGAGAAGTCCGCCGCCGACCTGCGCAGGGTGGCAGGGGCGGCACATACACTGCCGATGGCACTCGGTACAATCCATTAACTGCAAAAGCGCCGTTACAGGCCATGACAAGCTCCTCTGCAGCGGCTTTCTTTATTTGACGGCCGATTTGACCGCTCTCCGCTCCATAATCCCCTTGACAATCCGTGCGACGAGCGCCGTCCGTGCAAACGGGGTAATGATGTAGTATCCGTCAATGTACGGCTCGATGTCCTTTGCCATCTCCAGTGAAAGCCGCACGCCAAGCTCCTCCGCCTCCTCACGGCTGAGTCCATGATAGGCGTTGATGATGCGTTCTTCCACATGAATCCCCGTGATCTCACTCTCCATAAAGCGTGCGTTGCGCTCGCTGACGACGGGCATGATGCCCCCGAGAATATATGCCCCCGGCAGGGTGTCGCGTGCCGTCCGCAGATTCTCCTTTGCGCGTTCACTGAGAACAGGCTGTGTGAAAAATCCCGTTATCCCTGCCTCCAGCTTCTTTTTGGCAAGCCCGAGCTGTGAGGGGAAGTGCTTCGCATTTATGTTAAGAGCACCGAATACATGGAACGGTACAACCGTACCGCGTTCCCCGAGGCTCTTGATAAAGGCGCTGAGTTTGCGTGAGTTGAACTGATAGACGCTCTTCACCTCATCGCGCTCCGCCGTCGGGATGGGATCGCCCGTGATCGCAATCATGTTGTGTACGCCCTCGGCACTGAGTCCGAGCAGGATGGACGTGATCGCGTTGAGGTTGCGGTCACGGCAGGTCATGTGCGGGATCGGCTCAAGCCCGAGGCTGCGCTGCACACGTCCCGCGAGCATTGCCGCATCCATACGCGCCCGTGCGATGGGATTGTCCGCGATGGTGATGGCATGAACCCCCGCCGCCTGGAGTTCCCGTGCTCCCTCCATAAATTTATCTGCATTTCCGGTATCAGGCGGATCAAGTTCAACGGCAATCGGCATTTTCCCCGCTGCCAGTGCCGTGAAAAAGGCGCTCTCCGACGGTACAAGCGATCCTGCACCACGCGTCCGCTGTGCTGCATCTGCCGTATGTGTTCCGCCCGCCAGTGCGCTGCAAAGGGCGTGAATGTGCGCGGGCGTTGTGCCGCAGCAGCCGCCGACGATGGCAACGCCCTCACGTACGGCAGCAGCAAGTCCCTCGCCGAAGTAGTCGGGCGCACTCTCATAGATGGTGCGCCCGTCAACAACGAACGGATGCCCCGCATTTGGCATGAGGGAGAGCGGCAGCGCACACGTGCCGAGATTCTCTACAAGCTCCTTCATTGCCTGAACACCGTTGACACAGTTAAAACCGACGGCATCAATATAGCCGCACGCCGCAACCTCACGCACGAGTTCCTCGGCGAAGAATCCGTCCCGCGTATAGCCGCCGGGGAAGGCGGAGAACGAGGTCAAGACAAACGCCTCGGGACAAACCTGCTTGATATGAGCCGCCGTTTCGATCAGCCCTTCGGCGGAGGAATTTGTTTCAAAGAGGAAGTACCGTGCCCCTGCAGTCAGAAAAATATCGGCAAGGAAGCGATATTCCTCGATGATCTCCGCCGGCGGCAGCCCTGAGACAGGCCCGATGTCGGCAAAAACGTATGCGCCCGCCGACTCCGCCGCGCGTGCGGCAATCTCCATGCCTGCCCGTACGATCCGCCGTACCATCTCCGCGTCGCCCTGGTAGACAATACGGTTTGCCGCGAATGTATTCGTCTTGATCGCCTGCGCCCCCGCACGCAAATACTCTGCGTGTATTTCCGCAATCAGACGCGGGGTCTCGATGTTGGCAAGCTCCACCCCCTTGCCGGACGTATGCGTTTTCTGTCCGTAGTATGTTCCCATGCCGCCGTCAAAGACAAGCGGCTTTTTTTGTATATGTTCCCGTATATCCATGCACTCCTGCGCCATATTGACAGCCTCCTTGCTGCTTATCCAAGTACCCGCCGCGCGATCTCAACCATGCTGCGCGCATCGCCCGCATAGTGATCTGCACCGATCTCCTTTGCGTAGTCCTCCGTCAGCACCGCGCCGCCGACAATGGTCTCACACGGATGTCCTGCCTCGTGCAAAGCCTCGATGGTCTTTTTCATCGCCGTGACCGTCGTCGTCATCAGTGCCGAAAGCCCGATCAGTCCGACCTTCTTTTCGATGGCGACCTCCACAACGCGCTGAATCGGTACATCACGTCCGAGGTCGATGATCTGGTAACCGTAGTTTTCGAGAACGACCTTCACGATGTTCTTGCCGATGTCATGGATGTCCCCCTCCACCGTCGCGAGGATGATCTTGCCCTTTGAAACCCCCTGTCCTTTCTCGGCAAGACGCACCTTGATGAGTTCGAGCCCCGCCGTCGCCGCATTCGCCGCATTGATGAGCTGCGGGAGGAAGATGATTTCCTTCTCATAGCGGTCGCCCACAATATCAAGCGCCGGAATGACCTTCTCTTGGATAATTTCCATCGGCTCCATCTCCGTCAGGAGCTTGCGCGTGATGCGCTCCGCATCGTCGGAAAGGCCTCGAATGATGGCATCCATCAGCGGATCGACCGCCTCCGAGCCACTCTCCGCAGCAGCATTCTGCACCGCCCCCGCCGCCTCATCGCCCGTAATGCCGAGTTCTTTGCGGCGGCGCATCTCCGCCTGCTCGGGTGCAAAACGCTCGATGTAGGCGGCGCAGTCCACGTCCTCTCCCGAAACGGCGCGGAAGGACACAACCGCATCCATGACGCCCTTTGTATTCGGGTTGATGATCGGGAAATCCAGTCCGACGTGCATCGCCTGTATGAGAAAGTTCTCCGTCATATGTCCGCGTGCGGGCAGACCGAACGAAATATTGCTCACACCGAGTGCACAGTGCAGTCCGAGGCGTTCGTGCACCTCGCGCACGGCACGCAGCGTTTCCATCGCCTGTGACTGCTGCGCCGAGACCGTGAGCGTCAGGCAGTCGATGATGATGTCCTCGCGCTCCAGTCCGTACTTCTCCGCCTCTGCCACAATGCGCTCGGCAATGGCGACGCGCTGTGCCGCCGTCTCGGGCAGCCCCTTCTCATCCATCGCAAGTCCGAGGACTGCCGCCCCGTAGTGCTTCGCCAGTGGAAAGATGGCATCCATGCGCGCACGCTCACCACTGACCGAGTTGATGATGACGCGGCCGTTTGTCACGCGCAGCGCCGCCTCGATCACCTTTGGATTTGCCGAGTCGATCTGCAGCGGCAGATCGACGACGCTCTGCACTGCCTTGACGACATACGGGATGATCTTTTCCTCATCCACACCCTGCGCACCAACATTGATGTCAAGCACCTGCGCCCCCGCCTCCTGCTGCGAGATCGCGAGCTTTTTGATATAGCCGTAATCCTCCTCAAGGAGCGCCTGTTGGAGGCGCTTCTTGCCCGTCGGATTGATGCGCTCACCGATGACGTTGAGTTTGCCGTACTCCGCAACGCGCCCCGGCGAGGCGACACCCTTGCGCTTTTTCCGCACGGGACGTTCCGCCGCGCCCTCTGCGACTGCCGATGTGAGCGCACGGATAAAATCGGGCGTTGTACCGCAGCAGCCGCCCATGATGAGGGCACCGCGCTGCGCGAACACGGCCATCTCACGGCCGAAATCCTCTGCCGTCATCTCGTACGCACCCGTGCGCGGGTCAGGGAGGCCTGCGTTCGGCTTGACGATGATTGGCAGATCGGTCCACTCCATCAGCTCGTCCACAATCGGCACGAGTTCCACGGGGCCGAGCGAGCAGTTCACGCCGAACGCAGAAACGCCGAGCGCGTCCAGCGTGACCGCAACGGACGGGACAGCCGCGCCGAGGAAGGTACGCCCGTTCTGCTCGAAGGTCATCGTCACCCAGATCGGCAGTTTCGTATGCTCCTTTGCTGCGAGCACCGCCGCCTTGACCTCGTAGAGGTCGGTCAATGTCTCAAAGATGACGAGATCCGCCCCCGCCTCCTCGCCCGCGACCACCATCTCACGAAAGAGCTCGTATGCCGCCTCAAATGAGAGCGTTCCAAGCGGCTCGACCAACTCCCCGATCGGACCGATGTCGAGCGCGACGCGCACACCTGCCGTCCCTGAGCGTTCCGCCGAACGCCGCGCAGTCGCGATATTTGCGGCGATCACCTCCGCCACCGTCCTGCCTGTCCCTGCGAGCTTGTGTCCGTTCGCACCGAAGGTATTACTGTAGATCACGCGGCTGCCCGCCGCGATATAGTTTCGATGAACCTCCTCGATCACCTCGGGATGCTCCATGCCGAAGAGCTCGGGGCGCTCGCCCGGTGCGAGCCCGCGCGCCTGCAACTCCGTCCCCATCCCTCCGTCCAATATCGTTATTTGATGCATTCCATATCCCCCATTACCACTGTCTGTCTATATACAGATGCTTGTGTAATCCCGGAAGCGAACCCTAGTGAAACAAGCGAGGAAAGCGTGCGGTATGCCCCGGCGGATTTCTTTCGTTTAAGCGAAGCGCGTTTAAGAAGTCCGCCGGTATTTGAGCATACAAGCACGCGGTCGCTTGTGCAACGAGGCGTTCGCGTTGGGATTACACAAAGATTAATGCGCTATGTCCTCGCCCCTTCGCGGCACCTGCGCCCCGCCTTGCGGAACGGACAGTTGCGGAACATCAGGCAGTGCTCGCAGTCGGGCGGTCGATGCGGCTGCGGCGTACGCGCGATGCCCATGATCGCCGTCACCGATTTGCGCGGAACCATGATCGTCGTCGGTGTCAGCGAAACCCCGATGCGCCGCGTCATATCGAGCAGTGCAAAGAATTTCGGCTGCTCCGTGATCGGCAGATCGCCGTAGCCGGGGCTGAACCGATCCGTCAGATAGCGCCCCTCCGCCTCCACGGCGCGGCGCATATCGCTCTCGAAGTTGTTGCAGATGTTCTCAATCGCCGTGCTCGCACACGCATCCATAATGACTGAGTCCGCCGCGTTCACAACCTCATAGCGCATCATCAGCCGCTCGACACCGGAACCGAGGGTCGCACCAAAGAGCACAACCTCCTCACACGGCGCAAGCATCCGAGGGATGTCATTTCCTGCAAACGTCACGCCGAGCACAGCCCCATCTTCAAGAGGCGCATGGCGATACGTCAGGCGCGGGGTCGCCGCCGCCAACACCTCATCTGTACAGCGTTTGATCTGCGCTGCGATCTCCTCCGTCAGCTCCTGCCCGCGAAAGCCAAGATATTTCAAGATTTCATTCATATTCAGCGTTGTAAAACGCGGTTCAAACATAGTTTCTCCTGTTTTCGTGAAAAAACTTCCATAATACACAGGCTAAGAGTATAGCATATTCGAGCAGTGCCTACAATTAACTTTTGTCATATGATAATATGTAGAGAAAGCACTGATAAATTCAGCACTGCCATATTGACGCATCTTTTTTGCCCGCACTTTGGCGGAAATCCACCCACATAGCCCTTGCTATGCGTCCGGTTTTCCACCTTGTTCGGACGAAAAAATCTACGCCAATCCGGCAGACTTCATTTTATCAAAGATTCCTATGCTATAATACGCCACTATCGTTCTATATAAAATTGCAGGGAGGACATAAAATGATTAAAGAAGCGATCCGGAAAGTTGTCGGCAAGGAAGATCTCAGCTATGACGAAGCATATGCCGTCATGAATGAGATTATGTCGGGTAAAACCTCGGCGGTCGAGAACGCCGCCTACCTTGCCGCACTCTCCACAAAAAGCAGCGGCATGGAGACTATCGAGGAGATCTCGGGCTCTGCGGCGGCGATGCGTGAGCACGCCGAGCGTGTCGAGCACGATATGGAGGTCATCGACATCGTCGGCACGGGCGGCGACCACTCGGGCAGCATCAACGTCTCGACGACCGCGTCCTTTCTCGCAGCTGCGGCGGGACTCAAGGTCTGCAAGCACGGCAACCGCGCGGCATCTTCGTGGAGCGGTACGGCGGACTGCCTGGAGGCGCTCGGTGTGAACATCGACCAGTCACCTGCAAAGGTGCGTGCGGAACTTCGCGCCATTGGCATGGCTTTTCTCTTTGCACAACGCTATCACCGCTCCATGAAGCACGTCGGAGCAATTCGTCGCGAGCTCGGCATCCGCACGGTGTTCAACATCCTCGGCCCGCTCACGAATCCCGCGCGTCCTGCCTCAATGCTGCTTGGCGTCTACAGCGCACATCTGCTGCGCCCACTCGCAAACGTACTGCCCAGTCTTGGTGTGAAGCGCGCACTCATCGTCCACGGCACAGACGGTATGGACGAGATCAGCATCGGTGCACCGACCCTCATGCACGAGATCGCAGACGGCTGGGAACGCTCCTACGAGATCCGCCCCGAGGATTTCGGCATCACCCCCGCAGCGAAGGAAGCGATTCGCGGCGGTAAGCCCGACGAAAACGCAGCTGTCACACGCGGCATCCTCAGCGGCACGATCACGGATGCACGCGCGGATGTCTGCCTTCTGAACGCAGGCGCCGCCATCTACATCGGCAGTGCCGTCCCCTCCATTGCGGACGGCATTGCAGCAGCACGTCGCACCATCGCCGACGGTACAGCCCTTCGAAAGCTCGACGATTTCATCGCAATCTCCCAATAAAAGAACACGACAACGATCGAGATTAGGACGAAAGTACAGGACTTTCAACCTATGTTCATTGTATCCATTTCGGTGGAGGATGGGACATTTCCTGTACACGCACCATCCTCCGATGCAGTGTCTCCGGCTTACTTATCAGAAAAAAGCTGTCCTCCGGTATCAAAAAAAGTTAATGATCCGGCAATTTTTTTACAGGACTTTAGAAGGATATTTTCATTTATTGCCGAATCTATTGTTTAATAGATAAATCTTATTATTTTTCTCGGTGCGTCACCACCGTAGACAAGGTATGGAAAGGATGGCAGGAATGAAGCTAAAAACCAAAATGCTGCTGTGGATCGGAGCACCGCTCATCGTCATATTTTTGGCGATGGCGGCCTTTACCTACTGGGAGGCAAGCTCGATGATCGAGCAGGCGACCGAGCGTGAAATGCGCGCCCTCTCTGCCTATCATGCCGAGGAAATCAGTCGCATGGTCGAGGAACCGAAGGGCATTCTCGACGGATTGGGACAAGTGTGGACAACGAAACTGCCATCCGACAAAACCTTCATTGAAACTGCCGCGAATTTTGGCGCACGCACTGATATTGACGGCATCTATCTCGCTTCTGTCGGTCACGATTTTCTCTACGGCAATGAGCAAATTATTCCGCAGGCGGAATTCGACCCGACATCGCGCGACTGGTACAGGCTCGCAAAACAAAACGACGGCGTACAGATTTCGGATGTTTACATCAATAAATTCCACAACACCAAGGTCGTCGCACTCAGCCGCGAACTCCGCGCAAGCGACGGAAGAGAAGCCGTTCTCGGCATGGACATCCCGTTTGCAGACATTGAAAAAACAGTCCTCTCCTTAAAGGTCGGTGAACATGGCGGTGCGTTCCTGCTGGATGCCGCCGGTCATTTCATCGCACATCCGGTGATGACGATGGAAGACAACGTACATGCACAGGGTGAGGAAGACGCGCGCCGTCTGCTCTCAAAAGAGCCCATTTTCTTCACAAACACATGGCAAGGCATTGAGAACTACTATGTCGTTCACCCCGTCGGCAACACGGGATGGTCGCTCGTTCTCTTCGTTCCGAAGGACGAAGTGCTGGGCGATGTGAACACCCTCAAGTGGGCGATGCTGACCGTGGCACTCGTCTCCCTCCTCCTCCTCGGCGGTCTGCTCTACAAGATCGCTCACTCGATTGCAGGGCCGCTGGAGAACATGGCTGTCGCAGCACAGGAGGTGGCAAAGGGAAATCTTGCCGTCGTCCCTCCCCAAATGAATCGTGACGATGAGATCGGGCAGCTCCACAACGCCCTGCTCGCGATGGTCAAGAACCTGCGCGAGCTGATCCAAAAGACGGCACAGACCTCCGAACAGCTTGCCGCCGCCTCCGAGCAGCTGACCGCCTCGGCGGATCAGTCGGCACAGGGTGCGCAGAGTGCAGCCGAGGCGATTGTCAAGATCACGGGCAGCACCGTCGAACAGAACGAGGTCGTCGACCAGTCCTTTCAGACAGTGGACGGCATCACAACCGCCATCAATGAGATCACAAAGGGCATCTCGGATGTTTCCGCCGCCACCCACCGTGCGGAAACGGCGACCGTCGAAGGACAGCAGGGACTCGGCGTTGCCGTCAAGGGCATGGACGTGCTTGACCAGAGTGCAAAGGATGTCTCCGAGGCAGTCACGGCACTCTATGAGAGTTCCAAACGCATCTCCGAGATCGTCGAGATGATCACACAGATTGCGGAACAGACGAACCTCCTTGCCCTCAACGCAGCCATTGAGGCGGCACGTGCAGGCGAACAGGGACGAGGCTTTGCCGTCGTCGCCGAGGAAGTCCGAAAGCTCGCCGAACAATCCGGAACCGCCGCGCAAGAGATCACGGCACTGATCACCGACAACGCCAACCGCATTGAGAACACATTCAAGGTCATGCAGAAACAGAAGGAACACGTCGGCGAGGGTGTCGAGCAGGTCAATCAGGCGGGCGAACAGTTCAACCGCATCGCGGGTGTTGTGAGCGAGCTTACTGAGAAGGTCGATGCCATCCTGAAGAGCACCGAGGGCATCAAAACAGGCAGTGCCCGCATGGTCAGCTCGGTCGAATCCGTCCAGAAGGTTTCGAACGCCGTCCACAGTGAGGCGGAGAACGTTTCTGCCGTTTCCGAGGAGCAGGCGGCCTCCATGCAGGAAATTGCAGCCTCCAGTCAGACCCTCGCACAGCTCGCCCAGGATCTGCAAAAACTTGTCGGACGCTTCCACTTATAAGACAGAAAAGCTCTATGATAAATGTTACAACTGCGATGCTCCTAAGCAAACCCTAGTGGAACTCGCGTAACATTTGACATAGAACCAACACAAAGGGGCTGCCCCAATGGGGCAGCCCCTTTGCTATGCTCCGATTCTCGCCGAGAATGCGGATTAGTGATTGAACATATTGCGCAGTGCCTGCTTGTTGACCTCACGGTTCAGCTGTGCAAGGTGCTGCGTGAGCTTGATGCTCTTCGGGCAGACGCGCTCACAGTTCTGACTGTTGCCGCAGCTCGTGATGCCGCCCTTTTCCATCAGCGCATTCAGACGCTTCGGCGCATCGAACTTTCCGAGCGGATGGAGGTTAAAGAGGAGCGCCTGTGCCGTCGGTGAAGCACCGATGAAGTCGGACTGCGGACCGACGTTCGGACATGCCTCAAGGCAGCAGCCGCACGTCATGCAGTGCGACAGCTCGTAACACGTTTCTGCCGTGTATGGGTTCTGGATCGGCGCATCTTTGACCCCCCATGTGCCGTCCACCTCGACCCATCCATGGATGCGCTTCAGGCTCTCGAACATGACGGAGCGGTCGATAAGGAGGTCTCGAATGACGGGGAATGTACGTGCCGGCTGCACGCGGATCGGCTGCGTGAGGTTGTCGATGAGGGCGCAGCACGCCTGCTGTGCACGCCCGTTAATGACCATCATGCACGCACCGCAGACCTTTTCGAGGCAGTTGCACTCCCAGACCGGAGGAGGGACGCGCTTGCCGTCCACCGTCACGGGGTTCTTCTGGATCTCCATAAGGGACGCAACAACGTTGAGACCGGGACGATAGTCAACCTCGAACTCCTGCGTATAGGGGTTCTCGTTCGGTCCATCCTGACGCTCGATGATAAAACGAACTTTTTTCTGTTCTGCCATGACTTCTATCCTCCCTTACTCCTTCTTGGCGACGGCGTAGTTACGTGCACGTGCCTTGATGAGTGAATGCTCGAACTCCATGTAGCTGACCTTAGGCTCCTCGGTCTTCGGATCGTAGTCCACGATGGAGGTCTTCATAAAGCGCTCGTCGTCACGGCCGTAGAACATCAGCTCACCGGCAGCATCCGTCATGCGCTCACCCTTGTCGTCAAGGAGAATCTTCGCGTGTGCTCCGCGGCTTTCGTCGCGACAGCGTGCCGCCTTTGTTACAACCATCGCATAGAGGATCATGTTGCGCAGCTGGCGCACGAACATGGCTTCCTGGTTCGCCCATGTGCCGTGGTCGGTCACGCCGATGTCATCCCAACGCTTGAGGATGCCCTTGAGTTTTTCAAGACAGATGTCAAGCCCCTTGTTGTCGCGTTCGATGGAAACGTAGTCGTACATGATCTCGCCCATCTCCTGATGGAGCTTGTGCGCGTTCTCAGGACCCGTCATGTTGCGGATCTTGTCGAACTCAGCAACCGCTTCCTTGCGTGCACTCTCAAGCTCTTCCTCGGTCAGTGCCGTACCAAGCTCGCCGCTGCGCGCCCAGCGCAGTGCCTCAGGGCCTGCGATGAACCCGGAGTATGCTGCCGAGAGGAGTGAATTCGCACCGAGACGGTTCGCACCGTGGTACTGGTGATCACACTCGCCCGCCGCCATGAGGCCGGGGATGTTCGTATGGTGGTTGCGATCGACCCAGATGCCGCCCATGGAGTAGTGTACGGACGGGAAGATCTCCATCGGCACCTTGCGCGGATCCTGACCGACGAATTCGGAGTACATCTCAAGGATGCCGCCGAGCTTGCGCTCAAGGTAGTCCGCAGGGATGTGCGAGAGGTCGAGGTAAACGCGACGGTCGTTGTTCACGCCGAGACCCATGTGGACGCAGACCTTGAAGATCGCACGGGACGCAACGTCACGCGGAACGAGGTTGCCGTATGCAGGGTACATCTCCTCAAGGAAGTACCATGGCTTGCCGTCCTTGTACGTCCAGACGCGTCCGCCTTCCCCGCGGCACGCCTCGGACATGAGACGGTTCTTGTCCGAGCCCGGAATTGCGGTCGGATGGATCTGGATGAACTCGGGGTTGCCGATGTGTGCGCCCTGCTGATATGCGGAGGAAACCGCCGAGCCGTTGCAGATCGTGGACGCCGTGCAGCGTCCGAACACCTGCCCCGGGCCGCCTGTCGCGAGGATGACGACGTCCGCCGGGAATGACTTGATCTCGTTCGAGTTCATGTTCTGCGCAACAATTCCGCGAACGATGCCGTCCTTGTTCTTGATTGCGCGAATGTATTCCCAGAACTCGTATTTCGTGACCTTGCCCTTGACCTCCCAACGACGCACCTGCTCGTCGAGTGCATAGAGGAGCTGCTGACCGGTCGTAGAGCCCGCAAATACGGTGCGCTTGTTCTTCTGTCCGCCGAAGTTGCGGAGATCGAGCACGCCCTCTGCCGTACGCGTGAACGGAACGCCCATGCGGTCGAACATCTTGACGAGCTTCGGAGCCGCCTCGACCATGCCCTTGACGGCAAGCTGATCGGCGAGGAAGTCGCCGCCGTAGACCGTATCATCGAAGTGTTCGTAGACACTGTCATGTTCGCCCTTTGTATCCATGCAGGCGTTCATACCGCCCTGCGCACAGAGCGAGTGCGAACGCTTCACCGGGCAATAGGAAAAGAGGTCGACCGTACCGCCGCCCTCGCAGACCTTCATCGTCGCGAGAAGTCCCGCCAGACCGCCGCCGACGATGATAACCTTGTTCTCTGGTACTTTAGCCATTCTTACTCTCCTTTGCTGCGGTTCTCACATGAAGTAGCTGCCCATGAAGGCAAGCGTAACAAGACTCATCAGCGTGCAGAGACCCATCGACAGTGCGTTGATGACGGACTGTGCGCGCGGTCCCTTCGCAATGCCCCACGTCATGCAGAACGTCGAGATGCCGTTGCAGAAATGGAAGATCGCCGCAAGCATACCGAGTGTGTAGAGCACCGTATGGAGGATTGCATAATCGCCGGTTACAAAGTAGGTGTAGAGCAAGTCATAGTTGATATGCGTTCCCATGACCCCCTTCTCCCACACGCGCATATAGCCGACGTGCCAGATGAGGAACGGGATAAGCAGCCATGCCGTATAGCGCTGGACGGCGAACTGCCAGTTGCGGACGTAGCCATAATTGCTCGGGTTGTTCTTCGCCTGTGCAGCGATGTAGATGCCATAGATCGCGTGGAAGAGAATCGGTACGGCGATGGCGAAGATCTCGAGCCCGTAGAATACGGGACGCGGGATGAGCTCCATCATGGCCAGCGCATCATTGAACGCCTTTGCGCCCTGAAGCACGGTCGAGTTCGTAAAGACGTGCTCGAAGAGGAACACGCCGATGATGACGAGTCCGACCAATGAATGCAGCCGCCGCATGTAAAAGGTTGTGTGGAACATTTCATACCTCCTGAAATATGTAGACCTTTGGAGCCGCAGCCTCGGAGCATATCCGAGGCTGCGCCCCCGAATGATTTGTCATGCGCCAAACCATCGGCATGAACACTCTGATGAGGATGTGCTTAGAGTTTCCGATAGGGTTTCTGCCCCATCTCGTAGAAGTTGTTGCCCTCGGAGTCAATCACGACGATGCAGGGGAAATCCTCGACCGTCAGTTTCGCGACCGCCTCAGGGCCAAGTTCCGGATAGCCCACGACTTCGTACTTCTTCACGGATTTTGCGATGAGCGCCGCAGCGCCGCCGACAGCGGCAAAATAGGTGACGCCGTTCTTCTTCATCGACTCCACGACCGCAGCCGAGCGCGACCCCTTGCCCACCATGCCCTTGATGCCCTGCTCAAGCATTGTCGGCGTGTAGGCATCCATGCGGCCGGAGGTCGTGGGGCCTGCCGAGCCGATCGGATCGCCCGGCTTCGCCGGTGTCGGTCCCAGATAGTAGACGATCTGATCGTGCCAGTCGACCGGCAGAGGTTCGCCCTTTGCGAGTGCCTCCGTCATCGCCTTGTGTGCCGCATCACGTGCGCTGATGATCGTGCCCGTGATAAGGACGCTGTCGCCCGCCTTGAGTTTGCGCGACATTTCCTCCGTGAACGGAGTTGTAATACGGATACTTTCCGCCATGAGTATTCCTCCCTAACAATAATACACAGGAACTGTTTTGTTACAGGACACGATGCGCATGCCGAAGAGCATGACAGCAGATCGTCACTGCAACGGGGAGGCCGGCGATGTGCGTCGCGCCCCACTCTACGTTCACGGCAAGCGCGGTCGTCGTCCCGCCCAGCTGAGGACCGATGCCCGTCTTGTTGATCATCTCAAGGAGCTCACCCTCAAGCTTTGCATATTCGGGCATCGGATGACGCTGATCGATCGACCGCGTGAGTGCCTTCTTCGAGAGAAGTGCCGCCTGATCCATCGTACCGCCGATGCCGACACCGACCACCTCGGGCGGACACGGATTCGGACCTGCGTGCTGAATGATCTCCATGACCGCCTTCTTCACGCCCTCGACACCATCCGCAGGAACGAGCATCTTGACACCGGACTTGTTTTCCGAGCCAAAGCCCTTCGGTGCGATGGTGATGCTGAGCTGATCTCCCGCAACGATCTTCGTATAGATCACGCCCGGCGTATTGTTCTGGGTGTTCTTGCGGTTGAAGAGCGGCTCTGCAACGACCGACTTGCGCAGATAGCCCTCCGTGTAGCCCTTCGCAATCCCGGCGTTGATCGCGTCCTCAAGAAGCCCATCGACAATGTGAAGATCCTGCCCGATCTCAACAAAGACGATCGTCATGCCCGTATCCTGGCAATACGGGCGGTCTTCCGCGCGTGCGATCTCTGCGTTGCGAATGATCTGATCCAAAACGACCTTTCCTACGGGTGACTCCTCCGTCTCTCGCCCCTTTTTGAGCCCCTCGTAGACATCATTTGGGAGATAGTACGCCGCTTCCTTGCACATCTCGGCGACGTTCTCCGTGATCTCTTTTGCGCTTAGCTCTCGCAAAATAATCCCTCCTATAAATATAACTTATACACAGGTTGATTAGACTATATCATATTTTTTTCTTGCTTTCAAGTCTTTCAAATTTCCTGTAAAGCCTTGAAAAAAGTGAATCTCATTCAATTTGGGAATGAGATTCACAAGCTGGAATAATATCGTTCTTTTATTTTTTATCTTATTGTTTTATATTTCAATCGAATTGTTTTACCGAGATCAATTTATTGTTTATCATGTATTTGTTATTATACATATAAAATCCATATCATAAGATATGGATTTTATATGGTAAATTTTTTTGAAAATTTTTTATTCAGTGGAAATCTTGATATGGCGCAGAAAACGCACAAATGCACTCTCCTAAATGCGAATGAGATTCACCCGTGGACTTTTCCCCTCATTCAAATCCACAAGCATGAACGAACCGCGCCGCTCATCACGCGGACGTGCGATGCTGCCGGGATTGAGCACGGTCACATCACCGCGTTCCTCAAGAGCAATGTGCGTATGTCCGTAGACGGCGATGTCCGCCCCCGCCTCACACGCCGCCGCTGCAAGCAGTTCCGTGTCAAAGCGCACGTTAAAGAGGTGTCCATGCGTGAGGAAGATACGATGTCCCGCAGCCTCTACCACCGTTTCATCATAGACACCATCGAGAAAGAGATCACAGTTGCCGAGCACACGCACGACACGTCTGCCGGACAGGATCTCCAAATCGTCCGCATCGGGCGCAAAGTCCCCGGCGTGCAGCCACAGTTCCGCCTCCGCTGCACCGGGGACGGCAAGCATATCTTCGAATACGCGTGTGTTTCCATGACTATCGCTGACAATTCCGATTCTCATAACAAGCTCCGATCTGTACACACGTCATCATTTTGTGGAAAGGAGCACACGCAGCCGCTCCTTCATGATCTGCAGTGCCGCACCGCGATGACTGATCGCATGTTTTTCTTCCCGTGAAAGTTCCGCCATCGTACGCCCGTCCGTCCGATAGAAATACGGATCATAGCCAAATCCCCCCGTTCCGCGTGCCGCCGGACGGATGAAGCCTGTACACGCGCCCTCTGCGGCGAGTTCGCGTCCATCCGGGAGCGCAAGCACGAGCGCGCAGTGATAGGCGGCAGCGGCGTTCTCCGTGTCATGTGCCCGAATTTCCGCGATCAGCTTCGCGTTGTTCGCCGCGTCATCACCGTGCACGCCTGCATAACGCGCCGAGTAAACACCGGGCGCACCATCCAGCACCTCCACCGAGAGACCAGAATCGTCGGCAAGCGCGGCAATCCCTGTTTTCTCCATATAGTAATGCGCCTTGATGCGCGCATTCTCCAGAAAGGTCGTCCCATCCTCGACCGGTTCTTCGATTTCTCCTGCCTCCGGCAGCACCTTGCTCAGCTGCGAAAGCGGAACGAGGCACACGGGCAGCCCATCAAATGCATTCTCTATCTCACGCACCTTGCCCTCGTTCGACGTGGCAATCAATATCGTTGTATCCATGCTATCCCTCCCGTCCCGGCAGCCATGACAGAGTTTCACCAAGCGCCACTTTTTGATGGTCGATCAGCTGCCGTATTCCGCATTCTCCGAGGTCAAAGAGCGCATTCATCTCTGCACGTGAAAATGCACGTCCCTCGCCCGTCCCCTGCACCTCGACAAATTCTCCCGCGCCTGTCATGACGAGGTTCATATCGACCATCGCCGTGGAATCCTCCGCATAACAGATGTCAAGGAGCGGCGTGTTCTCCGCGTCGATACCGACGCTGACCGCAGCCACATAGTCCCGCACAGGAAAGACGCCGCGCTTCGTGTAAAACGTCGCACACGCCTCCACAAGCGCGACGAACGCCCCTGTGATGGATGCCGTACGCGTCCCGCCGTCCGCCTGAAGCACGTCGCAGTCAATGTGGATCGTGCGCTCCCCGAGCGCCTTCGGATCGACAACGGCACGCAGAGCGCGTCCGATAAGACGCTGAATCTCCTGTGTGCGTCCCGTCTGATGTCCACGCATCACCTCACGCGCCGTACGCTCCGTCCCCGCCCCCGGCAGCATGGAATACTCTGCCGTCACCCAGCCCGTCCCCGAGCCCTTCAAAAAGAACGGCACGCGCTCCTCCACGGTCGCAGCGCACACAACGCGCGTGTGCCCCGTTTCGATGAGCGCAGAGCCGGCGGGATAACGCTGATAGCCGCGCTCGATCCGTACGGGGCGCAACTGGTCGGCACGCCTCAGATCTCTTCTTGGCATGAATGTATTTCTCCTTTATGAGATTCGTCCAAAAAAGCGGGAAGAAGGCACTTCCCGCTCCGATGATTTGCGTTACGCCGTATGGGTCTCCTGATACTGCCGATAGTTCTTGATGATGCAGATCGGCGTTTTCTGCGAGGCGTTGCCAAACGGATTGTCGAGCAGGAGTTTTGCCGCAAGCGCACCGTTCACACCTTTGGATACACCAACCACGCGCGAGCGTTTCAGATCGTTCACATCTGCGATCATGCCGCCGAATGCGCCCACACGGTCGCGAATCCGCGTGGCGACCACATCCGGCTCGGCAGGGCCGTAGACAACCACCTTGTCGAACGGCGGCATCGTTCCCGTCACGTCGTCGATGAGCGCCGCCTCCTTGCCGCCCCACTGGTAAAACAGCCCCTTTTTGCCGACGAGCTTTCCGAGGAATCCCGCAAAAAGCGCAGCGGTGACGCGCCACTTCCCCTCCACATCCATAAGGGACTGCATCCCATGCGGCGTTGCAAGACTGCCGTAGTCCGGAATAAAGCGGCACAGGAATTTTGCCATACCGGAAATATGCAGTTCCTCCGGGCGGACAAAGCGCCCCTGTGTCACGGCGACCACGCTCTCGGCGCAGCAGACGAGATCATCCGCCGTCACCTTGTTTCCCGCATAGTACTCGATGGCGTCCACGATGTCGTCTGCATCGGTCAGAATCCGCGTCGGAACAGGAAGGATCTTGATCTCAGCCATTCTTTCGTCCTCCTTCCTGTACGAGCGCAACACCCGCAAGCGTGGCGATTTCTGCCGCTGTGATCTTCAGAATCACCTTGCAATAATGCGCCGGAACACGCCCCGTTTCCTGGTAGATGAAATCCATACGAAAATCCGGCATATGGGCAATCGCCTCCGTAAGAGAACGCCCCTTGCGCCCCTCGATGGACAGCTTGAGCACGAAATCAAGGCGCTCATTTTTCTGAATGACGACCGCTTCAAAATAGTCGTCCTCACGCGGCGCATTTGCCATCTCCACCTTGCCGCGCACCAGCGCGCCGTCGTACTGCTCATAGGGCAGCTGTACGCGCAGAATCGCATCCATAACGACACCGCATTGCTCCCCCTCGTTCACAACGGGTAGCGTCGCACCGATCACGAGTCTGTCCTCCGTGCGTTCAACCACGGAAAACGGCGTCATTTCCTCCTTTTTGACGACGATCTCCTCCGCTCCGAAAAAGGCAAAAAACGCCTTCTTTCCGAGCTCCACAAAGACCAGCAATGCAAACAGCCAGTACGTCCACCATATAAATTCAATATCCAATGTCCCGTCCCTCTTTCTCCTGTGCCATTGCCGCCGCAAGCGGCTCATAGAACTCCTTCGGCAGACGTGTGATGCGCCCCGTTGCGCGCACAGTGAACACGTTTTCCGAAAACCCCGTCACAAGCAGTGTTCCCGCCGCATTCAGAATGCGGTAGGAGAACGCCATCTTCGCCTTGGTGAGCGCCGTCGCCGTGGTCTCGATCACGAGGTCGTCATCGAAATGTCCCGGCGCGTGAAACTCTGCCCCGACCTTCGTGATGGGGAATACATAGCCCGCCTCCATCAGCGCACCGAGCGTAATGCCAATGCGGCGCAGATAAGCGACACGTCCGATCTCGAACCAACGGATGTAGTTGGCGTGATGCACCACCTCCATGGCATCCGTATCGTAGAAATTCACTCGATGCTTTGCACAAACCGGCATACGTGCTCCCCTCCTTCAGACAATCTCCTCCATGCACGCAGCTCGTGCAAGATAGCTCTCAATACGCGCCAACGACTCCGCACCCGCGACTGCTCTGCCGGACTCGAAGAAGCGGCATACTGCCGTCTGCGTCCCCGGCAGAACAGTTGTGAGCCCCGTCCGCCGCGCCAGTTCTTCGACCGTCCCCTCGTTGCCATCCACAAAGCCCACCGTCTTTGGCAGAAGCCGCCGCAGAGTATCCTTGAAATAATTGAAATGGGTGCAGCCAAGCACGATGGCAGAGTAGTTCCGCAGATCGTAGGGCGTGAGTGCGTTCCACAGGTACTCCTCCACGCGCGGAGAAACGAACTCACACCGTTCCGCAAACTCCACAAGGCGCGGCAGTGCGAGAAGATCGACAAGATTCTTCTCATCATATGCTGAAACAAGGCGACGCAGCTTCTCCCCGTTTATCGTAATGGGTGTCGCTGTCACGAGCACACGCCGCCCAGCATCCTGCTCCAGTGCCTTTTTCACCGCCGGCTCCATACCGATAATCGGTACATCATAAAGCCGCCGCATCTCGTCCACGGCGACTGAGGTCGCCGTATTGCACGCAACGACAACGGCATCTGCCTTCTGCTTCTCGACAAGGAAGTGGAATGCCGCGCGTACAAATCCACGTACGGCAGGAACGGACTTCGTCCCATAGGGTACATGGTCACGATCAGCAAAGAACAGGAATTCCTCGGACGGGAGCACGCACCGCGCGTGACTGAGCACCGTCAATCCACCAATCCCCGAATCAAATAGAGCAATGCGCATATGCCCATCTCCTCCTGTGCTCCAATGACATTTTCTTATTATAGCAAGTTCTTACGGCTTTGACAAATCCACTCCATTCCTGTTATAATCGGCTCGTTACACTTTTATAATATCTTTTTTAGAGAGAAGTCTTTGCCGATGAAACGCCGCCTCAGAAAACAAGAATACATCTTCGTCGCCTCCCTGCTGTTCGGGCTGGTATTCGGCGCGGGCAATCTCATCTTTCCCGCCTCGATGGGACAGCAGGCGAGTACGGCGATGCTGCCCGCACTCATCGGGTTCTGCATTACGGGGGTGGGGCTTCCGCTCCTTGGAATCGCAGCGATCAGCATCACGGCGAGCGAAAGTCTCTTTGACATCGGGATGAAAATTGGCCGTCGCTTTGCCTACGGTTTTACCTGTGCGCTCTATCTCTGCATCGGGCCGCTCTTTGCGATTCCGCGTACCGCAACTGTCTCGTTTCAAGTCGGTGCCTCCCCCTTTCTCGCGGAGGATGGGCAGACGCTCGGACTGCTGCTCTTTACGCTGCTTTTCTTTGCCCTCGTTCTTTACTTCTCCCTGCGTCCCTCGGGCATCCTCATCTGGATCGGCAAGGTGCTCAACCCGCTCTTTCTACTTTTTCTCGGTATTTTGATTGTTACGGCGATGGTACGTCCGATGGGCACAATATGGGATGCAGAGCCGGTCGGCGCATACGCCGAGCACGCCTTTTTCACAGGGCTGCTCGAAGGCTACAATACGATGGATGTGCTCGCCGCACTCGCGTTCGGCAGTATTCTCGTAAATGCGATCAAACGCCTTGGACTGTCAGAGCCAAAGGATCTCTCCTACAGCACGATCATCTCCGGTATGTTCAGCACGGCACTGATGGCGCTCATCTATCTTGCGCTCACTTATGTCGGCGCACAGAGCCGGACGATCTACGGTCTGGACGCGAACGGCGGTGACGTGCTTGCCCACATTGCCGCACATTACTTTGGTGCGTTCGGCGGTATCCTGCTCGGCATCACGATTACCTGCGCCTGTCTTAAAACCGCCATCGGGCTGGTCACTGCGTGCAGCACGACGTTTTCCGACCTGTTCCCGCGCTCTCTTTCCTATCCGAAATACGCCGTCGTCTTTTCCCTCTTTTCCTTTGCAATCTCGAATGTCGGTCTGAGCAAGATCATCGCCTACTCTCTGCCCGTACTCTACTTCCTCTATCCGCTCGCCATTGTCATCATCGCCCTCTGTCTCATCGAGGGAGTTCTCGGCTACCATCGTCCGCTCTTTGTCTGGACGATCACAGGAACCGCCATTGCGGCGGCGGTTGACTTCGTACGTGCGCTACCGCCGGGCATACGGGATGTCCTGTATGTGCATACGATCGGCGATGCACTTCCCTTTGCAGACATCGGGATGGGCTGGGTTGTGCCTTCCCTCATCGGCTTTGCCGTCGGAGTGATGGTTCTTGCACGGCAAAGACTTGACAGCACGCCGTAATTTCTGATACAATAGCAACGCTTTAGGGAGAGGTGTCCGAGCGGTTTAAGGAGCCGGTCTTGAAAACCGGTGATGCGGCAACGCACCGTGGGTTCGAATCCCACCCTCTCCGCCATATGTCGAAATGCAAAAGACGACTGCACGCGCAGTCGTCTTTTTGGTATGCGTATGCTGTTTACAGCGTTCCGAAGATGCGGTCACCCGCGTCGCCAAGCCCCGGAACGATATAGCCATGCTCGTTGAGACATGTGTCGACAGCGGCGACGTAGATGGGTACATCGGGATGATCCGCAGCCACACGGCGGATGCCTTCGGGTGCGGAAACAAGGCACATGAGGATGATGTTCTTCGCCCCCTTCTCCTTGAGCAGGGTGAGTGCCGCCGAGGCACTGCCGCCCGTGGCGAGCATGGGATCGGGCACGATGAGGGTACGATCCTCCACGCCGCTCGGCAGCTTGGCGTAGTACTCGACCGGTCTCAGCGTGTCCGGATCGCGGTAGAGCCCGATGTGTCCCACACGCGCGGCGGGAACAAGCGTCAGGATGCCGTCGAGCATCCCGAGACCCGCGCGGAGAATCGGAACGATGCCGAGCTTCTTGCCCGCGAGCATCTTCGCATGACAGGCTGCGACAGGTGTTTCGATCTCCACATCGCGCAGCGGGAAATCACGCGTGATTTCGTACGCCATGAGCATTGCAATCTCCGAGAGCAGCTCACGAAACTCCTTCGTCCCCGTCTCCTTTTGGCGCATAATTGTCAGCTTGTGCTGAATGAGCGGATGATCGACGAGATGGAGACTCGGGACATCGGACGGATGAAATGTATCAGCCATGGGAGAGGCTTCCTTTCTTTCGGTAATGATTATTCGTACAGAGGATACTTCTCACAGAGCGCGGCGACGCGGCGACGCGCCTCCTCCTGACGTGCCGTGTCGGCCGGCGCATCGAGGACGTGCGCGATAATCCGCGCGACCTCACGCATATCCTCCTCGTTAAATCCGCGCGTTGTGAGCGCGGGAGAGCCGAGACGGATACCGCTCGTGATGAACGGGCTGCGTGGCTCGAACGGGATCGTATTGCGGTTCGCCGTGATGTTCACCTCGTCGAGGAGGTTCTGCGCCTCCTTGCCCGTGATGTCCTTATTGGTTAAATCGACGAGCATGACGTGCGTATCCGTACCGCCCGACACGATGCGGCAGCCGTGCTGCATCAGTTCATCTGCGAGTGCCGCCGCATTCCTTACCACCTGTGCGCCGTACTCCTTGAACGAGGGCGCGAGTGCCTCACCGAACGCGACCGCCTTTGCCGCAATGACGTGCATCAAAGGGCCGCCCTGGATGCCGGGAAATACCGCCTTGTTGATCTTTTTCCCCAGCTCCTCGTCGCGTCCGAGGATGAGGCCGCCGCGCGGACCGCGCAGGGTCTTGTGCGTCGTCGAAGTCACAACATCGGCATAGGGGATGGGGCTCGGGTGCTGCCCTGCGGCAACCAGTCCCGCAATGTGCGCCATATCCACCATAAAGTACGCGCCGACCGCCGCTGCAATTGCACGGATACGCGCGAAGTCGATCGTACGCGCATATGCGGATGCACCGGCAATAATCATCTTCGGCTTGTGTTCCTTGGCAAGCATCTCAAGTGCATCATAGTCAATGCGCTCCGTCTCGCGATCCACACCGTAGGGAATGACCTTGTAGTACGTGCCCGAGATATTGACAGGGCTGCCGTGCGTCAGATGTCCGCCGTCCGTCAGATTCATCCCGAGAATCGTGTCGCCCGGCTGCAGGAGTGCAAAGAACACCGCCATGTTCGCCTGTGCGCCCGAGTGCGGCTGCACATTCGCCCAATTTGCTCCAAACAGCTCCTTCGCACGGTCAATGGCAAGCTGTTCCACGACATCAACGTACTCACAGCCGCCGTAGTACCGCTTGCCGGGATAGCCCTCCGCATACTTGTTCGTGAGGACACTGCCCTGTGCCTCCATAACGGCACGGCTTACGATGTTCTCCGAGGCGATGAGTTCCAGCTTCGTACGCTGGCGGTTCAGCTCCTGCCCGATTGCCGCATACACCTGCGGATCGGTTTTTCCCAATGCATCCATAATGCTCATAGAACGCTCCTTACCCTTCTTTCCGATTCTGCAGTGCCATGATCTTTTCGACGCGGCGTGCATGACGACCGCCCTCGAACGCCGTACGCATCCATGCACGCACAATTTCCCCCGCAGGACCAAACCCCGTCACACGTCCGCCGAGGGCAAGCACATTCGCATCATTGTGCTTGCGTGACTGGATTGCCGAATAGACATCCGTACAGAGCGCGGCACGAATGCCGTCAATCTTGTTTGCCGCGATAGCGATACCGATGCCCGTCCCGCAGAGCACGATGCCGCGATCCGCCTTTCCGGAAACGACATCGGCACAGACCTTCTCCGCAATGTCCGGATAGTCGACAGCCTCCTTGCCGAACGTACCGACATCCTTCACCTTCACATCGCTGAACTCATGCAGAACCATCTTGACCTCATCTTTGAGTTCCACCGCTCCATGGTCGCTTCCAATCGTAATATTCATGGTGAACGTCCCCCTTTTCGCATTGATACCATCTTCATTCTAGCATAAAAAAATCGAAAATAACAGACTGTCAGCGTTGAAAACGCGCACGGACAACAAGCGACAAAAAGAAAATTACGGCTGCCGATGCCACGATTGCCGCTCCTGCGGCAATGCCGAGATAATACGCCGAAAAAAGCCCAATCATCCCTGAAAATAGTGCGATCATCACCGCAAAAAGATGATACTCCTTGACGCTCCGTGCAAGATTGCGTGCGGCAGCTCCCGGCAGGACGAGCAGCGCGTTGATGATGAGAATGCCGACCCACTGGATGCTCACAGCTACCACCACGGCAAGCAGTGCGGCAAACATGGATTCAACGGCAATGACAGAGACACCGCGGCTGCGTGCGAGCGACGGATTGACCGAAAGCAGGAGCAGCCGATTAAAGAGGAGCACCCACCCGAGGAGGACGAGCGTATCCACCGCCAGCAAGCCGCCGAGATCGACCGGTGTAATGCTCAGAATATCGCCGATGAGGAGCGGCGAGAACTTTGAGAATCCTCCGCCGTGGCTCATAATCATAAGCCCGACGGCGATTGCCGTCGAGGAGAAAACCCCGATCACCGTATCCGCCGAGGCCGCCGTACGGTGCTTGATCCATGTGATGAGCAGGGCGAACAGAACGGAGAAGATGATGAGTGAGGTAAGCGGCGCAAACGCGCCAACAAGCGCCCCGATGGCAATGCCCGTGAACGCCCCATGTCCGAGCGAGTCCGAGAAGAACGCCATACGGCTTGAAACGACCATCGTCGAGAGCAGTCCAAAAAGAGGTGTCATCAGAAGGATGGCAAGAAGCGCATTCTTCATGAATGTGTACTCCATCCACGCAAACGGCAGAAGCGTGTCAAGCACGTTGTAGATCAGTTCCATGCCTCTCCCCCGTCTGCTTCCGCCCGCGCTTTGAGATGGCGCAGATCCGGCAAAATGCCAAAGAGATGCTCCATCTGTGGGTCGGCAAAGACCTCATGCGGGGTTCCCGCCGCCGCAATTCCATGATTCATCAGTACGACCTTATCCGCATGACGCGCCACCATACCGAGATCATGGGAGATGAGGAGAATGGCAAGATCCTCCTGTGCACGCAGCTGTCCGACAATCTCATAAAAACGTGCAAGCCCGCTTTGATCGACACCTGAAACCGGCTCGTCGAGAAGCAGGAGGTTCGGCATGGGGTCGAGCGCGAGCGCGAGCAGGACGCGCTGCAGCTCCCCGCCCGAGAGTGCACCGAGACGGCGGTCGATCAGATGCTCCGCACGCACGCGGGCTAGGTTTTCCACGATACGGGCGCGCAAACCGCGTACGGGAAAGAGCCAAACGGGGCGCGCGGACAGGCACGCCATAAAGAGATCCTGCACCGTGGTCGGCGCACTCACATCCAGCCGCAGATACTGCGGCACACAGCCGATGACAGGACGCATACGCCGATCATCCGCATCAACGAAGCGCAGATGCCCCGTATGGGGAATCTCGCCGAGGATCGCACGCAGCAGCGTACTCTTTCCCGCACCGTTCGGGCCGATAATCGCCGTCATCTCCCCGCAGTGAAAATGGAGGTTTACATGCGAAAAGACCTCGAACGTCCCAAACGAGACACCGAAGTCCTCGATTTTGGTACAGCAGAAATGCGCACAGCCCTCCGCCGCCCCTCTATGATGAAAAATATGCCTGAGCATGGTGATCCTTTACTTGGTTTCGCCAAATTGATTGTAACGATGAAATGTCGTGAGGAATGCCCCTAAACGAACCCTAGTGAAGCAAGTGAGTAAAGTGTGCGGTACGCCCCGACGGATTTCTTTCGTTCAAGCGAAGCGCGTTTAAGAAGTCCGTCGGTATTTAAGCGTACAAGCACACGATCACTTGCGTAACGAGGTGTTCGTGTGGGGCTTCCTCACCAAACGATAATGCCTTCAGGACTTTATACGACTATAGTCGTCTAGTTCAATCCGTCAGCCGTCGGAACTTCCACGTCCCGACGGCGATGCCGAGCACGGCATAGCTCACGACGACCACGAGCGAGAGCGCGGAGAAGTCCCCCGTCAGCCCGAGACTGCGCAGAAGATGACTTGTATGCGTCAGCGGCAGCGCCTCCACGAACCAGCGCACCACATCCGGCAGTGCCGCCGTCGAAAAGAACGTCCCACAGAGGAACGACATCGGCAGCAGCACATAGAGGTTGACTTGACTCATCTCCTCATAGGATGGGGTATACATCGCCGCAAGAAATCCGATCTCCGCAAAGATCATGCAGTTCAGCGTAAGCACGAGGAGAAAGAGCGGCGTGATCGTAAAATGTGCGCCAAAAAGACGGCTCAGCACAACGATGATCGCCGAAGAGATCAGCCCGCGCAGAACAGATCCCGCCACCTTTCCGATGACGAACGCATCGGGGCGGATCGGAGCGATCAGATACTCCTCAAGACTTCTGTGGTAGACACGCTCCGCATGAACAGAGATAATGCTGTTAAAGCTGATGTTCATGGAGTTCATCGCCAGCAGCCCCGGCACGAGAAAGTCCAGATACGATCCGGTGCCAACGTCAATGCTGCGCCCGAGCCCCCAGCCGAATGCGATGAGGAACATCAGCGGCGAGACCATGCGGCTCAGCACATATTTGATCAGACGGCGCCGCAGCACAACCCAGTCGCGCCAGAACACCGTCCATATATCGCCGAGCATCACAGCCCCTCCTTTCGCCCCGTCAGCTCGATGAACACATCTTCGAGATTCGTCGGACGCAGCAGAACGCGCTGCATCTGCTCCTCAAGTGTACGCGCATGAGTGCGTGCCTCCTCGCGCGTGCGAAAAAAGCGATAGGTGCGTCCATCCGCCCCATCCCACTCCACCGCATACGCGCCGAGATTCTCGCAGAATGCACGCGGCGTCCGCACGTCGATGAGTGTCCCCCTGTTGATGATGGACACGCGATCGCAGAGTGCCTCCGCCTCCTCGATATAGTGCGTTGTGAGGAGGACAGTCACGCCGTTCTTTGCGATCTCGCGCACAAGATCCCAGATATGCCGTCGGATCTGCGGGTCGAGTGCCACTGTCGGTTCATCGAGGAAGAGCACCTGCGGGCGATGAATCAAGGCACGCGCGATCAGCAGCCGCCGCTTCATCCCGCCCGAGAGACGGCGCACATTATCGTTGCGTACCTCCGTCAGCTCCATCTCTGCGAGCAGTTTCCCAATCCGTGCCGTACGCTCCGCACGGCCGATATGGAAAAGACGCGCGTGCAATTCCAAATTGTCCCATACCGTGAGTTCCTGATCGAAATTGACCTGCTGCGGCACAACACCGATGCGTTCCTTGATGACGCACGGATCGCCGCTGATGTCCTGTCCGCCGATACGGATTTTTCCGCTCGTCGGATGTGTCTGCATGGTGAGCATACGGATGATCGTCGTCTTGCCCGCACCGTTTGGGCCCAAGAGGCCGAACACCTCGCCGCGCCGAACGGAAAGCGAAATCCCCGCAACCGCCGTTTTCCACGTTTTTTCCTGCGCTGCATTCGTGTGCGGAAATTTTTTGACGAGATTCTCCATTTCGATCATCATGAGTTCCATGGTCTTCAATCCGCCCGAAACTGGATCCCCGCCACGAGGCGTGCCTTCTCCATCACCGCCATCACCGTGCGCGTGGTTTGCAGCCCCTCCTCCACGCTTCGATAGTCCTTTCGTGCAAAAATATCCCGCATCGTCTCGAACTCGTGCACCATACGGTGCTCATGACGGTTCAGCGCATACGTCTCCGGCGCTCTGCCGCGCAGTCCGATGGTGAAGGAAGCGAGCTCGTTCGGTGTCCCCTCGGCGCGAATCCAGCCCGCCTCCCCCTGGATCAGGAAGAACGACGGACTGGAGCTGTCCTTTGCCGCCGCCGCCGTTGCAACAAAACCGTCATAGCGCAGAGCCAGGATGCCCGAGGTATCAATCCCGTTAAAGCCGATATTTGCACCGTAGTTCGCAGACTTCGGCCGCCCGAACAGGGCGACAATGAGCGAGAGATTATAGACATTCAGATCGTAGAGCGCCCCGCCCGAGAGGGCAGGGTCAAACGCAGGGGCAACATCGCGTGCAAGATAGCGTTCGTAACGGCTGGAGTACTGCGAGAAATTCGCCTGTACCATGCGGATGAGCCCAAGGCGCGGAAGTGCCTCCAAGATGCCGAAATAATTCGGCAAAAAGAGTGGAGTCATCGCCTCAAACAGATAGCAGTCTGCCGCGCGCGCACGCGCAATCAGCTCCTCTGTCTCCGCAAGCGTTGAAGCAAACGGCTTCTCCACAATGACATGCCAACCCGCCGCAATTGCCTGCCGTGCATAGTCGAAATGTACGCTGTTGACAATGCCGAGATAGACAAAGTCCGCCTCGTGCGCCGCGAGCATCGCACCGTAGTCCGTCGCCACCTGCGGTACATCGAACTCCCGCGCCAGTTCCTGCGCCTTTGCACGGCTCTGCGGGCGCGCACAGATGGCGACGACCTCAACATCCTCTACCTGACGCAGGGCAGTAAGAGCTTCCCGCGCAATCATTCCCGTACCGACAACCGCTATCTTCATCTCTCTGTTCTCCTTGTCATGCGGGACTTCCGTACCCCACACTATAAACACTGCTCCCTATTATAGCAGGGTATGCGTACAAAGAAAAGGGTCTGCCGCAGAAGTGAAACACTTCCGCAGCAAACCCTTCACCGCACAAAGTACGGATACGAACCGCTCTTACTTCATCATCTTGATATGATCTGCGTCCGCACCCTTATTTCCCTGCAGCGCATCCCATGCGTCGTCGGCACGCTCCACATACATATCGCGGATCATCTTGTTCTCACCAATCCCGTGGAGATAGGCATCCACCTTGTAGCCCTCGCTCTCGAGAACACTCTTGTGCGAGTCCGCATCTTTTCCTGCCATGTCGTTGTGCGCATGATCGCCCGCAACCATCATGATCGGCATGAGCGTCACATTCTTAACCTTATTCGCCTTGAGCTTCGGAATGACATCCTCGAGGCTCGGCCACCCCTCGACCGTATAGACATAGACGTTCTTATACCCAAGTGCGTCCAGCTTCGCCTGAATGACGGCATAGTATGCGTTGGAGACGTGCGGCGTGCCGTGCGCCATCAGGAGCAGCGCCTCATCCTTCCCCATCTTCGGGAACTGGCTGGAGACCGCCTGGAGGAATTCGATCACATCATCCGGCTGCTCCTCCTGCCCCTGCCAGTACATGAGCGACGTGCCACAGGTCATCGTCTTGAACTGCTCCTTGTACTCATGGAACACGGCCTTGACGTAGGAGTACTCCATGCCCGGGATGACATCGAGAGAGACGAGCGCCACACGCGAGTAGCCGTCCGCCTTGAGCTGTGTGAGCGCCTCCTCGGGCGTTGGGTACTTCTTGCCCTCGTTCTTTGCAATGCGGTCAATAATGATGTGAGATGTAAACGCCGTCACAACCTTCACGCCCGGATGCGCCGCCTTGATTGCATCCACCGTTGCCTCGATCGTCTTCTCACGCGTCTCCTTGAACGTCGTGCCAAAGCTCGTCACAACGATGGCATCCTTATTCGTGTAGTTCGCCATCTGCGGGTTCTCATACTTCAGAACACCGATTTCCGATGCCTCCATGAGTGCGGGTGTCACCGTCTTGACCTCGGGATTGAGCTCATACGACGCCTCCGCCGGGCTGTAGGAAAAGCCAAGGACCGCCGAGCAGGCAAGCGACGCAACCAGCATTTTCTTCCAATTCTTCATCCGAATTCCTCCCAAAAAATATAAAGAAAGGCTTTCCTGCAGGAGCAAGAAAGCCTCGTGAATCATCTTCACGAATCCCCTTCCTGTCGCTCGCAGGTCTGTGCCTTCGGCACACGGTGGATTGTCAGACAGGCAGTTCTCCTGGCTCGGTTCATCGCTCCCCTGCGCCTTCCCAAGAGGACATCCTCCCAGTGGCATCCTTGCAGGTTCGCTCCCCTCACAGTGGCGGGACCGCGCCGGCTCGTCCGGCTTCTCTATTAAGCACGCGCTACTGCGCTGCACCTGTCTCCCATTCATTTATAAAACTATACATAGAATACATCGTTATACACAGATTGTCAATCGTTTCACACCTTTATTTCGCAGCCCGTTCGATATGTATTCTGTTGCAGAAAAAAGGAGCCCCTATTCCTCCGGCGTACGCACCGTACGATTGATTGTGGTAAGTCCACGATAGACCGTACCGATGTCGAGATCGTCGCCGCGCGACTCCATGTATTTTTCGAGCTTTCGCTTGACGCGTTGGAGCGCGTTGTCGATGGATTTCACCTGCCGGTGCAGATCGACAGCGATCTCCTGATACGATTTGCCGTCAAGGTAACTCATGAGCACGCGCCACTCAAGGTCGCTCAGAATCTCCTCCATCTTCTGTTCAATGTCGATGAACTCCTCATGACTGATGACCAGCTCCTCGGGGTCGCTGATGCGTGCGCCCGACAGCACGTCGAGCAGGGTGCGGTCAGAGTCCTCATCATAGATGGGCTTGTTGAGGGAAACGTAAGAGTTCAGCGGGATGTGTTTCTGCCGCGTCGCCGTCTTGATCGCCGTGATGATCTGGCGTGTCACGCAGAGCTCGGCGAAGGCACGGAACGACGAGAGTTTGTCCTCGCGATAGTCACGGATCGCCTTGAAGAAGCCGATCATGCCCTCCTGCACAATGTCCTCGCGGTCTGCGCCGATGAGAAAGTAGGAGCGTGCTTTGGAGCGCACGAAATTACGGTACTTGTTGATAAGGTAGTCGAGTGCCTCGTCGCCGTCGCAGGAGCGGATGTGCGCGAGCAGCTCCTCGTCGGAACAGCCGTCATAGATGCTGTTCTCTGCAGCCGCCTCCTCCGCCTCACCTGTTTCCGCATCCAGTTCGACGGACTCAAGATCATCCGATTCTGCCTGCTCCTCATCCAACACAGACGTTTGCTTCTCGCCGTAAAAAATCATACGATTGCTCCTACAAATGTCCTATGATCCTTTAATATTATACCCCTGTTGCAAAAGCTTCGTCAAGATCCCCCGCGTTCAAAGGCGCTCACGAATGACGACTTTCTCCTCCGCATCGTTGTCATGAAGCAGAACGGACACATCCTCAAGTGCGGCGGTCGGAACATTCTTGCCGACGAAGTCCGCGCGAATGGGCAGTTCCCGATGCCCACGGTCGATGAGCACGGCGAGTTGGATCATGCGCGGACGACCGATGTCGAGAAGTGCGTTCATCGCTGCGCGGATCGTGCGCCCCGTATAGAGCACATCGTCCACAAGCACGACCGTCTTGCCCGTGATGTCCAAGGGCATCTCCGTCGGATGGACGATGGGCTGATAGGACAGTTCGTTGAGATCATCGCGGTAGAGCGTGATGTCAAGCACACCGCATGGCAGCTGCCGCTGCTCAATGCGTGCAATTTCCGCACCGATGCGCGCAGCAATCGTCACACCGCGCGTGCGTATGCCAACGAGCACAAGATTCTCCGTCCCCTTGTTCTTCTCCACAATCTCGTGTGAAATGCGCATGAGTGCACGCCGTATCCCGTCCCCATCCATGAGAACCGCCTTTTCCCGAAACTCTGTCATACCGTCATCTCCTTATGAACTTGTGCGCAATGTGCACAGAATCTCCTCCATATCCGCCGGAAGCGGTGCGGCAAACACCATTTCTTCCCCCGTGCGCGGATGTGCGAGACGGAGCGTCAGCGAGTGCAGCGCCTGTCCCGTGATCGCAAAGGGATTCTTCTTCGCCGTATACTTCGGGTCGCCGACGAGCGGATGTCCGATGCTCGTCATGTGTACACGGATCTGATGTGTGCGTCCCGTCTCCAGACGGCAAACAACATAGGTATAGTCACCGAACCGCTCAAGCACCTCGAAATGTGTCGTCGCGGGCTTTCCGTTTTCCCGCACAATCGCCATTTTCTTACGGTCGGTCGGATGCCGCCCGATGTCGCCCGTAATGATCCCTGCGCGCGGGACGATGTTGCCGTACACGATGGCACGGTACTCCCGCCGCGCATCCTTGTCCCGAATCTGACGTGCGAGATAGTGATGCGCCATATCGTTTTTCGCCGCGACCATCACCCCCGATGTATCCTTGTCGAGACGGTGTACGATCCCGGGACGCAGAGCGCCGTTAATCCCCGAAAGATCACGGCAGTGCCACAGCAGTGCATTGACCAGCGTTCCCGTATAGATGCCGGCAGCAGGGTGAACCACCATGCCGCGTGCCTTGTTGACGACGATGATGTCCGCATCCTCATAGAGAATGTCAAGCGGGATGTCCTCCGCACAGATCTTCGTCTCCTCAGCAGGCGGAACGGTACACACGACCGTCTCACCGCCGCGCAACTTATAGTTTGCCTTGCGCTCCGCGCCATCTACCGTGACCTGTCCGTCCGCAATGAGACGCTGTGCATAGCTGCGCGAGAGATCGGGCAGCTGCCGCACAAGGCACAGATCCAATCGCTCGTCCGCGCGGTCAGCCGTGAATGCTGTGCTCATCATCAAATTTCCCTTCTCTGTACAAAGAGAGCCCAGAGAACCGCACTCGTGCCGAGGACAATGGCAATATCCGCTACATTGAACACAGGCCAGACACGAAAATCAAAGAAATCCACAACATGTCCGAGACGGATGCGGTCGATCAGATTGCTCACCGCACCCGCTGCAAGGGCAACGCTGCCATAGTGAATGAGGGTGCCGCTGCGCCGCAGACGGTCATAGTACACAAGGAATGCGCCGAAGAACACGACTGCCGTGACAAGAAAGAGCCACTGCTGGTCACGGAAGATCCCAAATGCCGCCCCGGGATTGAGCACGAACGTGATATGAAAAAAAGAACCCGCGACCGGAATCGACTCGCCCGGCAGCATCGTCAGTTCAATGCAATATTTGACCAACTGGTCAACCAGCAAAATCCCCAAAAAAGAGAATGCGGCTGTTACGCGTCCGCTCATCGCTCTCAAATATCCTCCTGCTGTTTCTCATCCCCGGCACTTTCACGTGTCGTACTTTTCTCCGCCGCCACATCGGGCATCTCCGCAATCGCATCCTCGATCAGTGCAAGCTCCGCCTGCACGTTTCCCTTCATGCGGCGCAGAAATTTATGCTTCTCACGCACAAGGCGCTCGTACTCCGACACAATGGAGCGCAGCTTGTCTGCCGCCTCATCCATCTGTGCCTTTGCCTTGAGCGTTGCCTCACGATGGATGTTCTGCGCCTCCCGTGCCGCCGTTTCAAGCATGAGATCGGCATTTCGCTTCGCGCTTGTTGTCATCTCCTCAGAGGTTTTCTGAGCCACCACAAGCGTTTCGCGCATACTCTGTTCGATTCGCCGAAAGTCCTCGATGGTCGTCTCTGCCCGCCCCAGATCCGCACGCAGCCGATCTCTCTCGTCAATCACTTCAGCATACGCCTGCATGACTTCATTCAGAAAATCATTGACCTCCGTCTCATCAAATCCGCGAAAGCTCTTTCCGAACTCCTTCGCATGTATATCCATCGGTGTCAGCACTCTGCTCCCGCCTTTCCTCAAAAGAACCGGTTCAGTACGACGACCGTGCGTCCCTTCTTCGTCTGCCCGCGCACCTCCGTCACCTCGACACGTCCGCGTCCGCGCATGGAGAGCACATCCCCCTCCTTGATCGTCTTGGACGCGCTCGCCGCACTCTGCCAGTTCAGCTTCACCTTGTCCGCCGCAATATCCTCCGCCGCACGGCTGCGCGAGATGCCAAATCCCGCCGCGACGATGGAATCAAGGCGCAGCGAGGCAACCGTAGCACGGATCTCCTTCGTACGTTCTTCGCGCGAGGCAATTTCCGCGAGATTCGAAGGTGATGTTTTGACCCCAACCGCACCGATCATCGTCAAATTGTTCACAAGGAAATCCGCAATTTTCACATCGCAGATAATCTTTGCCGTATCGGCTGCGGGGAGAATATCTCCGATCAGCTCGCGCTCGATGCCAAGTCCCATGACCGCACCGAGTACATCGCGGTGCGTGAGCCGTGCAAACTGTCCGTTCCACACCGCCTCCACACAGGCGATGGCAAAGCCGTCAGGCTTCCCCGCAAAATCCCTGTGACGCAGCATGGCACGCTGACGTTCCGCCCCCACATAGCCGCCGTCAAAGTCAAGCTGCACCTCATCATACGCCGCACAGATGGTCTCCGCGATTTCCTGTCCGTAAGGATCGAGGAAGGGACTGATACGGAATTTCACCGTCTTTACGGTCGCCTCTGTGAGATCGAGAAGGCGTACCGCCGTTTCCTCCCCTTCTGTTCCACGATAAAAGCGGAGAATCCGCTCCTTCTGCTGTGCTGCCATTACCTTCTCCCCAATTCTTTCGAACGCTCCGTCGCCGCCAGAACAGCATCCATGAACGCCGCACGCATCCCCGCACGTTCAAGAACGCGCAGCCCGGCGGCAGTCGTCCCCGCAGGACTTGTCACCGCAGCCCTCAGATCTGCGGGGGAATGCGCCGACGCGAGTGCCATCTGTGCCGCGCCGAGGAGGGTCTGCCCCGCAAGAACACTTGCCGTCTCCCGTTTCAGCCCCGCCGCAACACCGCCTTCGATGAGTGCTTCGAGGACGAGAAAGGCATAGGCAGGCCCGCTGCCCGACAGCCCTGTCACGGCATCGAGATCGCACTCATGCACCCGCACGGTGCGTCCCGCCGCCCCGAGCAGCAGTTCCGCCAGATCGGATGCATCCGCATCCGCACATCGCCCGCACGCATAGGCAGACATTCCCGCACCCACGGCAAGCGGCGTATTCGGCATCACCCGAATCACAGGATGTACGGGATATGACTCCTCGATTGTCGCAAGGGAAAGCCCCGCAACAATCGAGAGAACGAGCGCGTTCTTCTTGAGCAGCGGCGCCGTCTCGCACATCGCCGCCGCCGCGGCGGCGGGTTTGACAGCGAGGATGAGCACGTCAATACGGGGCAGAAAGGATTCTGCCCCGACCTGTGCGCGTACACCGTATTTTTGCGTGAGTGCATCGCAGCGCATTGCCTTGTGCTCCGATACGCTGATACAGGAGGGCGAAACCGTTCCCGTCTGCACCAGCCCCGCAATCAGTGCCTCCGCCATCGCTCCGCCGCCTATAATTCCGATCTGAATATCGTCACGCATGGCCATTACCTGTTCGTAAACGACATATCATCCCCGAGTCGGTGTTCCTCCTCAGAGTAACTGACGTTGACATTATGCGGCGCACAGAGAAAGACGTTGTTGCTGATCTTCTTGATGTCACCGTTCAGCGCATACGTCGTACCGCTGATAAAATCTATGATGCGGCTCGCCACAGCCTTCTCCGTTTTTTCGAAATTGAGCACGACAGGCTTTTTCTTCTGGAGATTGACCGCTACCTGTTGGGCATCATCAAACGACTGCGGCTCAATGACGATGACATTCATGCGGTACGCCGCAATCACATTGTCAATCGGTGCCGCCCCTGCCGCCCCGGATGTATGCGGAAACTCCGCAAAGGAGGATGCCTTCGGCCCTGTCTCCGTACGGTTCTTTGCACGTGTCCCGATCTCGGTCACAGGAGCAGGTTTCTTTTCCTTTTCTTTTGTGCGCTCCTCTTCCAGATCCTCATTTTCCTCCACGTCGTCCTCCGGCGTAATTCCGATGAACTTCGTTGATATTTTCTTTAAGATGCTCACTGATCTCTCACACTCCTAGGGCGTTATACTGACGTGCGCCAAAAATCGCCGTGCCGACGCGAACCAGATTCGCGCCCTCCTCGACCGCGATCCCGTAGTCATGGGTCATCCCCATCGAGAGGTAGCGGATATCCGCCGTACGCGGTTCACGTTGCTTGGCCTGCTGAAAGAGTTCATACATTGCACGAAAGAGCGGCCGGCACTCCTCCACATCCTCATAATTCGGCGCAATACACATAAAACCCTGCAAGCGGACGCAGGGAAGTGCATCCACTGCCATGAGCAACTCGTCCAGATCCTCGCGGTAAACACCGGATTTTGTATCCTCACGGGCAAGGTTCACCTGCACGAGAATATTCTGCACCTTGCCGAATTTCTCCGCCGCCTTGTTGATCTCGCGTGCCAGACGTAGGGAATCCACCGAATGAATCAGATCGAATTGACGGACGGCGTGCTTCACCTTGTTCGTCTGCAAATGCCCGATGAGATGCCATTTCACCTCGCGCTCCAGATTCTCCGCCTTGTCCAGCGCCTCCTGCACGCGGTTCTCCCCAATGCTCATAATGCCGGCATCAATGGCTTCCCGCATTGCCTCGACGGGGTGGTTCTTCGTCACGGCAATCAGTTCCACAGGAGCCTCCACAGGCACATGGACGCGCCGTGCACGCGCTGCCGCAATCGCCGCACGTACCTCCCGAATCCGCATTTCAATCGTCATATCGTCACTCATCTCAGTTCCATCACCGCCGCCAGTCGCCCCGTCCTGCCGCCGTCGGCACGATAGGAGTAAAAGAAACTGCGGTCACATGAGGTACATATGTCCGCCTGATCGATGTTCTGCGCCAAAACGCCCGCCGCAACCATCTGGATACGATTCGCCGCCCAGAGATCGAGGTGTATCACACCATCGCGTTCCTGTACGATCTGCTCCGCATGGACGGGGAACGCCGCACGAAATTGTTCCGCGACCTCCGCGCCAACGGTATAACAGCCCGCACCGATCGAAGGACCGATGCCCGCAAGCACATCGGATGCCGCCGTGCCGAACTCCTCGCCCATACGTGCAATCGTCTTTTCCGCAATCCGCGCCACCGTGCCCTTCCAGCCTGCATGAACAACACCGATGGCATGATGTACGGGATCATAGAGCAGAACAGGGACGCAGTCCGCAAAACAGAGCATGAGCGCAATACCGCTGTCATTCGTGATGAGCGCGTCCGCATCCGCAAGCGCATCTGCATAGTCCCGCGCACCGCGTCCCGCATCACGCCGCATGACACGCACAATCTCAGTGCCGTGTACCTGACGAATCGTACAGATCCGCTCCGCATCCAGTCCGATCGCCGTAAAATATCGTCTGCGGTTCTCCCACACACGCGTGGGATCGTCGCCGACGTGCAGCGCCATGTTGAGCGTATCGAACGGTGCTGCGCTCACACCGCCCTGCCGTGCCGAAAAGCCGTGCACGAGCCTGTCCTCAGGAAAGATGTCAAGCCGGCCGCTCCACAGGTTGTCCCGCAAGCGGCGCAGTACAAAACTCATACGTCCGTCCTTTCTTTCTTCGCTGTGCAGACACCGCAGCGCACGCATCCGTCAAAACATGGGGGCGTTGCTTTGCGTGCCGCAGCCCGCTCATATTCCTGCCGCAGGTAGTCCTTGGAAAAGCCCATGTCCAGCTGCTCCCACGGGAACAGTTCCTCCGCTCCCCATACCCTTATGAGATAATCGTCGGGCAGCAGCCCCTCCGCACGCATTCCGTCGGCGAGATCCTTCGCTCCGCGCCCCGCAGCCGCGTGGATGAGCGGTTCAGACAGACGGCGGTCGCCGCGTGCAAGGATCGCCTGCACGAGTGCTTCCTTCGGCGACTCAAAATGAACGACGATCTTTTTATGGCGGCGCAGTTCTTGTGTGATTTTCTTCATAATCCCGTCCAACCGTTTTTTCCCCGCCATCGGCATCCACTGAAACGGGGTGAACGGCTTTGGTACGAACGGGTTCACACTGAGTGTCAGCATCCCATGACTGCCCCGCTCATCCATATAGGAACGCAGACGGACGGCGAGATCGATGATCGCATCAATGTCCGCATCCTCCTCGAACGGCAGACCGACCATAATGTAGAGCTTGAAATTTGGAATATGTGCCGCCGCACCGAGATCAATCGCCGTAAACAGGTGATGTTCCTCGATGCCCTTGTTGATGACCGCGCGCATACGAGCACTGCCCGCCTCGGGTGCAAGCGTCAGCGTCTTCAGCCCGCTCGCGGCAAGAGCCTCGACAAGCTCCTGCGTCACCGAGTCCGCACGGAAGGATGCAACGGACATCGACAGCCCCTCACCGAGGATGGAGCGGCAGAGCGCATCAATCTCCGGATAGTCGGAGATCGCCGCCCCCATCAGGCCGATTTTCTTGCCATAGGGAAGTGCCGCACGCACCTGCTTTTCAATAACTGCGAGTGAGCGATTGCGCGGTCGGCGAAAGCAATAGCCCGCCATACAGAAGCGGCAGTGCCGCCCGCAGCCCCGTGCCGTTTCAATGAGGTAGAAGTTAAACTCCGTATCCTCCGTCACGACGACCGTATGCGCGGGATGTACATCGAGATCATGCACCCACTGACGAGCAATCGAATGCGGGGCTCCCTCCTCCGGTGTAAATGCGGCGAGATGCCCTGCGTCATCGTAGACAGGCGTGTAGAGTGCGGGTACATAGACCCCGGACACCCGTCCCAGACGGCGGCGCAGCGCGGCACGGTCGTCCCCTGCAGACTGCCCTGCGTGGTAGGCATCCATCAACGCTGGCATGATCGCCTCGCCCTCACCGATCACAAAGGCATCGACAATCTCTGCCAGAGGCTCGGGGTTGAACGTCGCACACGGACCACCCGCAATCACCAGCGGATCCCGTTCCGTACGCTCTGCCGCGCGCGGGCGCACATGACTGAGCATGAGCATTTTGACAACGTTGAAATAGTCCATCTCGAAGGAAATGGCAAAGCCGATGACGGCGAAGTCCGCAAGAGGTGTCTGCGTCTCCACGCTCATCATCGGCGTCTGCGTGCGCTCATAGCGCGGGAGTTCCGTGCGGTCGGGCAGAAAGAATCGCTCGCACGCCGTATCCTTACGTTTGTTGAGAAGGTCATAGATGATGTGAAGCCCGAGATTCGACATGCCAACGAAGTAGGTGTTCGGATAGACGAGAGCAAAGCGTGTGCGCACCCCCGGCGGATAACGGCAGGCACCGCGCTCCTTTGCAAAGCGATCCTGCAGACTCCTCTTCAGCCGATGATCCAATCCGCACCTTTTCCTTTCGTAAGCACTACTCCTTCCCGCGCCGTGCGCGCAGCGTTTCCAGTTCCTCAATAAAGTTCGTGATGTCATCAAACTTCCGATAGACCGAGGCAAAGCGAATATAGGCGACCTCATCGAAATCCTTCAGCCGCTCCATGACGATCTCCCCGATCTTCTCCGATGGAACTTCGGGTTCTGTACGGTTGCGGATAGTGCGCTCGATCTCCGCAACGAAATTTGTGATCTGCTCCATCGAGATGTCACGCTTGTCACAGGATCGGATGATGCCCGTAAGGAGTTTGTCGCGGCTGAACGGCTCGCGGCGGTTATCGCGCTTGACCACCATGAGCGGCAGTTTCTCCACCACCTCATAGGTCGTAAACCGCCGACCGCACTCACTGCACTCACGGCGGCGGCGGATCGTCGCACCGTCGTCTGCAGCTCGCGAATCGATCACACGACTGTCCGGCTTCTTGCAAAAAGGACATTTCATCGTACTCATCCTTCCTCATGCGCCGTAGTTCAGAACCCCATGATCATGGGAAGCAGCGATAAATGCAGCCGTCATATTCCCATGCCATCGTCCGACAGACGCCACCCGTGATGTCCTCACTGCCTATTCGCCGCACTCCTCGCCGGCTTCGCATCACGCGGATCTGCCGTCGGGGGGGTCTGCTCCGCACGCACGGAAGATGCCGCCGGTTTGACCGCGGTATTTTCCTGTGTGCGTTCCGCCTCTGCTTCCTGCGTACGCGCGGCGGGCAGTGTATCCTTGAGTTCCTGCGTTGTCTTGGTAAAGCGACGTTCCAGAACTTCGCCCTGTTCCCCAAATACACCGAGCTTCTTCCCGTTCAAGGTTACATCCAGTGCACCCGCATTGCCCGCGCGGACGACGACCGACTCCTTGCCCTGCCAGCTCTCAGTCTTTCCCTTTTCAATAATTCCTTCAAAGACACTCTGTCCGTCAACACTGACCTCTGTCCAGCAGCGCTCCGTGAGCGTCACACTCACGTTCACACCGTCTACAGCCGGTGTACGTACCGGGTCGGATGCTGCCGCAGCAGCAGGTGCAGAGGGCTGCTCTGTGTGAACCGGAGCAGCCGTCTCCTTTGCAGGCGCATTGATTGCGGAGATCAATGCCGCCCCCGCAGCCACAAATGCAACAAGTGCGATAATGCCAACGGCGAGCTTTCCGAAAATGCCCGCATAGGAGGATGTCTTGCTCCCAATGGAGATCTTGGAGAGTGATTCATCCCCGACGTTGCTGAGGGAGATACGGCGCGATGCGCCGTCGGGCTCCGCAGGAGGAGCTGTCGGCACAGCGCTGCCTCCATTTTCCTCGGCAAACTGCTGGACGAGAGGTTCGGGATTCATGTGAAGAAAATTCGCATAATTCCGCACAAACCCCTTCGCATAGACCAACCCCGGCAATTCGTCGATATTGCCCCGCTCGATCTGTTCGATATAGACGCCGCGTATACTCGTCCCCTTCTCAATATCGGCGATCGTCAGCCCCTGCTTCTCGCGCTCTCTCCGCAAGATGTCCCCTACCATGAGACTCCCTCCCAGTTTTGCTGCTTCCGTAATTTATCCTTGTAATTATACAATATGTCCCCTGCAAAGACAAATCTTTTCCGACGTTCACTCCTGCCCGCTGAAAAATCCGTATGCTCACTGATTGCAGCCAACGCGGCTTTGATGCCGCTGTATGAGGTCAGCAAGCGAGATATTGTTGAGCACGGAGTTGATGCTGTCGCGCACCTCCTCCCAGATCTGCCGCGTCACGCAATGCCCTGCACGCACACAGCTCTGCCCCTCCGCCTTTGCATTCGTCAGCAGACAGTCCACAAGGGCGATCGGCCCCTCGACCGCCGTGATGATCTGCCCGATCGTCACCTCTGCGGGCGGCAGTGCAAGCGTATAGCCGCCCTGCGCTCCGCGCACGCTCTCCACGAGTCCTGCACGGCGCAGCGGCGCCATCAGCTGTTCCAGATAGTTCTCCGAAATGCCCTGTGTCTTGGCGATCGTCTTGAGGGGAACAACCCCCTCCCCATAATGCAGGGCGAGTTCATAGAGTGCCGTCACACTGTAGCGCCCCTTCGTTGAAAGTTTCATAACATCTCCAAAACGGATGTAGGAATATCAATGCACCGTCATTATAAATGAGTTTCGTTTTCCTGTCAAAGATTCCCTGTCGATCCAAATCCGCCTGCACGCACATTGCCCTGTCCTGCCATATCGCCGTCCACCGTCAGATAGCGGGTAAAGATCCCCTGTGCGATCCGTTCCCCCGCCGCGATATGCACCGCATCCTTACCGCAATTGCAGAGCGGGATGTAGATATGCCCCTCGTTCTCCGCGTTGCCGTAGTAGTCTGCATCGATCACCCCAACGCTGTTCATCAGCATGAGCCGCTTCTTGAGTGCCGTGCTCGAACGAATATAGATGAGCAGAACCTCATCCCGCTGCATATACGCCTTGACCCCCGTCGGCACAAGCGCACATTCTCCCGCCGGAATCACAACCGCCTCTGCCGATGCGAAATCATACCCTGTACTTGCCCCCGTCTTGCGCTGCGGCAGATAAATTCCGGCATTCTCGTAGACGGACACAATTTCAAATCCCCGTGTCTTCATGTTTTCCCCTCAAATAAAAAGCCGCCGCGCCGTACTCGGTGCAGCAGCACGGGTTCTTTCGTCAGGACTCCGAAGCCGACATCTTCACCGGCTGTGCGGGGGTGATGGTTGAAATCGCATGTTTGTAGATCATCTGCTGTTTTCCCATCGCATCCACCATGACGACGAAATTGTCAAAACCGCGCACCGTTCCCTTGATCTGAAACCCGTTCACAAGGTGAATGGTGACGGGAATGCCGTCCTTACGCACCTGATTGAGAAAGTTGTCCTGCAGATTGATGATTTTTGCCGTCACGCCTGAGCGCTCCTTTCTTCCTGCCACGCGTACACATCCGAAAGAATGGCACGCTGAAGTTCTGTCTCCGTCCGTGTATCCGCATCATACCAGCGGATATAGGGCATACGCCGATACCATGTGAGCTGCCGCTTCGCGAAATGCCGTGTCGCCGTCTGAATGGCGGTGATCGCCTCCGCCTCACTCATCTCACCGGCAAGATATGCTGCCGTTTCCTTGTAGCCGATCCCCTTCATCGCAGGCGCGTCACGGCTCACCCCGTGCGCAAGAAGTCCGGCGACCTCATCCGGAAGCCCCGCCGCAAACATCGCTGTCACGCGTGCATTGATGCGCTCATAGAGGTGTGCACGCGCGCGCATCAGCCCGACGACAAAGGCATCGTAAGGCTGCTCTCCGCCCATCAGCGCACTCTCCTGTGAGATGCGCTCATCTCCGTAACGCATGACCTCAATCGCGCGGATCACGCGCCTGAGATTGTTAATGTGCAGCCGTTTTGCCGCTGCGGGGTCATGATGTGCGAGGAAGGAATGCACGCGCTCATTTCCGCGCCGTGCGGCGACGCTCTCCATCGCACGGCGAAAGCGTCTCTGCGCCTGTGCCTCGTTGAAGTCATAGCCCTCGATGAGCGCTTTGATGTAGAGCCCTGTCCCGCCGACGACAAACGGCAGACGCCCCCTCCGTTCGTGTTCATGCACAAGAGCGGCGACGCGTGCGACAAACTCCGTCACGGAGAACTGTTCGTCCGCCTCCAGCACGTCGATGAGATGATGTGCAACGCGTGTACGCTCCTCTGCCGTCGGCTTTGCACTGCCGATATCGAAGCCGCGATAGATGCACATGGAGTCGCCCGAGATGATGTCCGTCCCCAGAGCCTCTGCAAGCTGCAGCGAAAGCTCCGTCTTTCCAACTGCTGTCGGTCCGACAAGGACGAGCAGCGGGTTTTTTTCATGCGCGATCAAAGTTCGATGGTTTCCCCGGGCGCGACGATATTCACCCGCGCACGCGTCATCGCCTCCGTGACCTCCTTGTAGCGATTCACTTCCTGCGCGATGATCGGCCACGTATCGTAGTGGATGGGGATGACGTGTCCTGCATTGAGCCACTGCGCCGCCATCGCCGCATCCTCAAGCCCCATCGTATAGTTGTCGCCGATGGGGAGTACGGCGTAGTCGATCGCATCCTTGCGCCCGATCAGCTGCATATCGCTGAAGAGTGCGGTATCGCCGGCGTAGTAGACAACCTTGCCGCCAATGTAGATGACGAATCCGCACGCAATCCCGCCCGCAACGCCTGCACTGTGCTGGGCGAACGTCATGCGCACCTTGCCGAACGGCAGACCAAGCGAACCGCCAATGTTCATCGGATGTGACCTGATCTCGCCGAGTGCCTGCCCTTCGCAGACAGAGATCACTTCGGGAATCGCAACAATTGCCGCTCCCGTACGCACCGCAATCGAAGGAGCATCGCCGAGATGATCCCCGTGCGCATGCGTGAGCAGGATGAAGTCGCAGGCGACCTCGTTCGCTGCAATACGCGCCGTTGGATTTCCCGTCAGAAACGGATCCACGAGTACCCTATGCGTCCCGTCATCGAGCAAAAAAGCCGCATGACCATAGTAGCTGAATTTTACCATTGCGACCACTCTCCTGTTTCACAGTTCGTTTGTTACGTTTCATTATACGATATGTATAGGTAATGTCAATAGAAAAGCCGCCTCATTCGGGCAGTTCCCGAACGAAGCGGCTTGCATCAAAACACTTACTTGATGCTGAGTGTCAGCTTTTCACCGTTGATGTTCCACTCCTTGCTCGTACCCGCAGGGGCATCATAGGACACGGTGTCAGCGAGCGTAATCTCGCGGATAAACGCCTCATTCTTCGCGGCGATCGCCGTGAGCTTCGCGTTGCCCGAGAGATCCAGCGAGATATGATCTGTGACCTCAAGCCCGCATTCCTTGCGCATCGTCTGTACCTTGCTGATGATCTCGCGGACAAAGCCCTCCGCAAGGAGCTCCTCTGTGAGCGTGGTCTTGAGCGCAACGGTCACACCGCCGTAGCTCTGACAGTTATAGCCCTCCTGCTGCGAAACGGTCACTTCGACATCCTCCGATGTGACCGTGACATCGCCGTCCGCGAGGTGCAGCGTATAGCTGCCGTCGCCTGTGAGCGCATCCTTCACCGCCGCGCCGTCGCTCTCTTCGAGCGCCTTCTTGACCGCGTTCATCTGCCTGCCGACCTTCGCGCCGAGCACGCGGAAGTTCGGTTTCACATGATAGGCGAGGAAGTCCGACATATCGTCGCGGAACGTCACCGCCTTGACATTGAGTTCATCCGCGATGATCTCGACGAAGAACTCCGGCAGCGTATGCTCCGCCTTGATGAACATCTGCGCAACTGGCTGACGGTTCTTGATGTTCGCCGCGTTGCGTGCCGCACGCCCGAGGGTGACAACCTCAAGGACGGTCTCCATATTCTCCTCAAGCTGCGTGTCAATAAGCGCCTCGTTCACCGTCGGGAAGTCCGCAAGATGCACGGAGATCGGCGCAGTCTTGTCCACCGAGCAGACAAGATTGCGGTAGATGCTCTCCGTGATGAACGGTACCATCGGCGCCGCCGCCTTTACCGTCGTCACGAGCGCGGTATAGAGCGTAAGGTAGGCATCCACCTTGTCCTGCTCCATGCCCTTTGCCCAGAAGCGGCTGCGGCTGCGGCGCACGTACCAGTTGGACAGTTCCTCGACAAAGGACTGCACCGCCTTTGCCGCCTCGGTCACACGATAGTTTGCGAGGCAGTCGTCCACCGTGCGCACCATCGTATTCAGACGCGAGAACACCCACCGATCCATAACCGAGAGGCATTTGTAGTCGAGCGTGTGCGCTGTCGGATCGAAATTGTCGATGTTCGCATAGAGGACATAGAACGCATACGTGTTCCAGAGCGTCCCCATGAACTTGCGTGCGCCCTCCTGCACCGCATCGTCGGAGAAGCGGTTCGGCAGCCACGGCGCACTGTTCTCGTAGAAGTACCAGCGGATCGCATCTGCGCCGTGACGGCGCAGCGCGTCCATCGGCTCGACCGCGTTGCCCTTCGACTTGCTCATCTTCTGCCCGTTCTCGTCCTGCACATGACCGAGAACAATGACGTTCTTGTACGGGCTCTTGTCAAAGAGCAGCGTCGAAATCGCAATCAGCGAGTAGAACCAGCCGCGCGTCTGATCGACCGCCTCGGAGATGAAGTCTGCGGGGAAGTACGTCTCAAAGACATCCTTGTTCTCAAACGGATAGTGCCACTGCGCGAACGGCATCGCGCCCGAGTCGAACCAGCAGTCGATGACCTCGGGCACGCGGTGCATCTCCTCACCACACTTTTCGCAGGGAAATGTAATCGCGTCGATGTACGGACGGTGCAGTTCGATGTCCGCAGGACAGTTCGGTTGGAGCGCACGCAGTTCGGCGATGGAGCCGACAGCGTGCTCGTGCCCGCAGGAGCATTTCCAGATGTTGAGCGGCGTGCCCCAGTAGCGGTCACGGCTGATGCCCCAGTCCTGCACGTGCTCGATCCAGTTGCCGAAACGCCCGTCGCCGATGGTCTTCGGAATCCAGTTGACCGTATTGTTGTTCGCAACGAGCGCATCGCGCACCGCCGTCATGCGGATGAACCACGAGGCACGTGCATAGTAGATCAGCGGCGTGTCGCAGCGCCAGCAGTGCGGATAGCTGTGCGTAAACTCGGGTGCTTTGAACAGCTTGCCGCTCTTTTCGAGATCCGCGAGGATCAGGGGATCGGCATCCTTTACGAAGATCCCCGGCCAGTCCGTTTCCTCCGTCATCTCGCCCTTGTCATTGACAAACTGAACAAACGGCATTCCATACTTGCGGCAGACACGGTTATCGTCCTCACCGAAAGCGGGCGCCATGTGAACGATGCCCGTGCCGTCCTCCGTTGTAACGTAGTCGTCGCAGGTCACGAAGAACGCCTTGTCCTGCACGTCCTTGTCCACAAACGCATAAAGAGGCTCATACTTGCGATACTCAAGGTCACTGCCCTTCATCGTCGCAAGGATCTCGCGGTCGCCCCACGAGTCCGCGAATACGCTGTCCATCAGTGCCTCAGCGAGATAGTAGACCTTGCCGTAAACGCGCACCTTCACATACGTCACATTCGGATTCACGCAAAGGGCAAGGTTCGACGGGAGCGTCCACGGTGTGGTCGTCCATGCGAGGAAGTAGGCATCCTCGTCCGCTGCCTGAAAGCGCACGATCGCCGAGCGCTCCGTCACATCCTTGTAGCCCTGCGCGACCTCGTGCGAGGAGAGCGGTGTGCCGCAGCGCGGGCAGTACGGGACGATCTTGTGTCCCTGATAGAGCAGCCCCTTCTTCCAGATCTCCTTCAGCGCCCACCACTCGGACTCAATAAAGTTGTTCTCATAGGTAATGTAGGGGTGTTCCATATCCGCCCAGAACCCGACGACATCGGAGAACTCCTCCCACATCGCCTTGTATTTCCAGACGGATTCACGGCACTTCTCGATGAACGGCTCGATGCCGTAATCCTCGATCTGATCCTTGCCGTTGATACCGATCGCCTTCTCGACCTCAAGCTCGACGGGCAGACCGTGCGTATCCCAACCTGCCTTGCGGAGCACCTTGCGCCCCTTCATCGACTGGTAGCGCGGCAGCATATCCTTGATGACGCGCGTTAAGACGTGACCGATGTGCGGACGGCCGTTCGCCGTCGGCGGACCGTCGTAGAACGTGAACGTCTCACAGCCCTCGCGCTGATCCACCGCCTGCTGTGCAATATGGTTTTCGCGCCAAAAATCCGCAACGGCTTTCTCACGTGCGGCAAAATTCAAATTGGTATCTACTTTCTCGTACAAAGAAACCCCTCCCGTAGCGTAGTCACGTCATTCTAGCACACGGAAGGGGATTTTTCAAGGAACAGACGGTATCTGCCCAAGATTTCCCTTGGGAATCGCTGATAAAATGAAGTCCGTCAGATTGACGTAGATTTTTTCGTCCGAACAAGGAGGCAAACCGGACGCATAGCAGGGCTATGTGGAGGATTTGCCGACACAGTGCGGGCAAAAAAGATGCGTTAAGATGGCGTGGCTGAATTTATCAGTGCTTCCCTTGCACCTTGATGCAAAGAGTGGTATAACCAACGATGGATATATTTACACAGTGGAGGGATCTCATGCACGCATTCAAACATTTACTCACTGTCCTGCTATTATGCACGCTATGTATCATCCCATACACCGCCTCTGCCGCCGATACGAACGCAGACTACCGAGGCTATGTCTGGCGCATCGACATGGCGGCGGGCAATGCGGCGGAGCTGCCGCACAATTTCCGCACGGCGGGATCGCCGTTCCAAACGCGGACAGACGCAGCGAAGTTCGGTGTCGACCCGAACTATACGCCCTCTCGTGAGGGACTGGATGTCCTGCCGCTCTCGGGAAGCGCGGAGTTCTCCGTCCCTGCCTTTCACGCGCTGCTGAAAGACCTGCACACGCGCGCAAAGGGCTCGATCTGTATCGTCGATCTGCGGCAGGAGTCGCACGGCTTCATGAATGGAAATGCCGTCAGCTGGTACGGCAAGCACGACTGGGGCAATATCGGCAGGACAAAACACGAGGCACTGCGTGACGAAAATATGCGTATTCGCAGTGCACAAGGCAAAGATGTCATGCTCGCACACCTCGACAAGAAAAAGCAGCCAAAAAATCCGCAGACCGTCCGCGTCACGGCGGCGATGACGGAGCGCAAGCTGGTCGAGGATGCAGGCGTGCGCTACGTCCGCCTCGCCGTCACCGACCACAAATGGGCAGACCCGCAGACCATCGACAAATTTGTCGATCTCGTGAAAAAAATGCCTGCGGACACATGGATGCACTTTCACTGTCAGGCAGGCAAGGGACGCACGACCAGCTTTATGGCGATGTACGATATGATGAAAAATCCCTCCGTCCCACTGAAGGACATCCTCTATCGTCAGTACCTGCTCGGCGGAGCATACCTCGCCTACGACCCGACCACGCATCATGCACCGACGGGATGGGAGGATGCAGACTACCATCACAAGTCAGAGATGATCGCAAAGTTCTACGACTACGTTCAGCAGAATCACGAGAACGACTATGCCGTTCCGTGGAGTATGTGGCTGAAGAAGAATCCATAAGAGGCTAAGAAAGCCCGCACATCAAATGCAATGTGCGGGCTTTCTTATTCTTTTATTGCGGCTTGATATGCCCGGTCTGATACGCACGCAGGAGGGCATGGAGGTCGGCGATCTCGTCCATAATCGCCGCGCCGCGATCGGTGTCGCGCACAAGACAGCTGCGCGCCTGCAGTTCGACCGTCTGCGAGACGGATTCGATGTCACGGTTCTCACGCAGTGCCTCACGCACATTCGCTACGGTCTGATGCTGGAGAAGGCGCAGACCGCGCGAGTTGTAGATGAGCGTGTAGCCCGAGATGCCCGTCTTGGAGTGATAGGGCGTCGCAAAACCGCCGTCGATGATGATCGCGCGGCCATTCGCGCGCATGGGGCTCTCCCCCTTCTTCACCTTCACGGGGACGTGCCCGTTGATGATATGTCCGTGCTTTGCGTCAAGCCCGAACTCCACGAGGATTTTCTCGCAGATTGCTTCCTCCTTGATGAGGCGGAAATACGGATCCGCCGGCTCTTTCCACGTCGATTCATCTGAGATGAAGGAACGCTCGAACGTCGTGAACGAGCGACCCGAGGTTGGCGCAAGCAGTCCGCACCAGAGGAAGTACATGAAGTCCAGCCCCTCCTGCGTGTGTTCGTTCCACGCCGCACGCGCCTTCTCCTCGCAGAAATCCATCCACGCGCGTCCCGTATATTCCTCGCCCTTGTAGGTAATGGTGCGGAAGCTCCCATCCTCGTTCATGGGAACACAGCCGTGGAACAGGAGATTGCCGTTACAGCACAGATACATACTGCCACGCTCATAAAGATAGTCCACATGACGCTTCAATGCCTTGCTCTCAATGAAGTAAGAACGCAGATCGTCAATGATGTGCCGCTCCTCCTCCGTCAGTTCGTAACAGTTCGCGCCATCGTCAATCGTCGGGAAATAGGCACTCTCAAGTTCCACGCGACGCCCATTATTGAGGGTAACGTAGGACGATCTGAAATCAATCTTATCGAGGAGCAGACGATCCTCCATGTGGAAATCCGGATTGCGCTTGACGAGCTTCCCTTCGAGCTTGAACATCATCATCGAGATCGCGCGCTCCGCCGCCTTGATCGGATTCTCGTCGGGGTAGATGCGTGAGGCAAACGTCGAGAGCGGGCGCAGACTGATGCCGTAGCCGCGTTCCAGTACGTCTGTATTGCGGTAGCGCAGCGAGTTACGGATGACCGCCGCGATGCATACCTCACTGCCGAGCGCCGCCCCCATCCATAGTACATCGTGATTGCCCCATTGGATGTCGACGGACGGGTGCTGCATCAGGAGGTCAAGGATGCCGTCGGGACGGTCGCCGCGGTCGAAAAAGTCGCCGACGATATGGATGCGCTCGACTGCAAGCCGCTTGACAAGCACGCTGAACGCCTCGATGAAGTCCGCGCCGCCGCCGATGTCCACAATCGTCTCGATCAGCTGTTTATAGTAGTAAAGCTGCGCCTCATCCAGTTCGGGACGCGTACTCAGCAGTTCCACAATGACGGATGCGTAACGCTTTGGAATGAAGCTGTGCATCTTGTTCGCCGGAAATTTCCAACTCATGAGCTTTGTGAGTTCGAGCAAATTCGCAATGTTCTGCTGATACCAAATCGCGTCTGCCTCGTCCTTTGCCGTCATCTGCTCCACCTTTTCGCGCGGATAGTAGATGAGCGTGCAGAACTCCGCTTTCTCCTCCTCCGTCATGCGTGCGCCGAAACAGTAGTCCACCTTTTCCTTGATGACCCCCGAGCAGTTGTTGAGGATGTGAAAGAACGAATCGTATGCGCCGTGCAGATCGCTCATGAAGTGCTCCGTCCCCTTCGGCAGCATGAGCTGCGATTTCAGATAGACGATTTTCTCGTAGACGATCTCCTTCGTCGGGTACTTCTCCGCCATCAGACGGAGCACCTTTTCCCGCTCCGCCTTTATCGTATTTATGCTCATATCGCTTCCTCCTGCGAAATATTTTTACTCTTCTGTATTCTAACACTAGAGAGGAGGATTTTCAAGAAAACGAAATGGGCAAATCCACAGCTCTGTGCAACTCCAAAGCAAACCCTAGTGGAGCAAGTGAGTAAAGTGTGCGTTTCGCCCCCTGCGGATTTCTTTCGTTCAAGCGCAGCGCGTTTAAGAAGTCCGCAGGTATTTAGGCGAATAAGCACACGATCACTTGCGTAACGAGGCGTTTGCGTGGAGTGCACAGGCACGGCTTCAAAGCAGTCTCTTCCCGCGCAGAAATTCCTCCGCGACCGCGTGCGGTTCCTTCCCCTCGCTCTCGACAGCGTAGTTCATCGCTGCCATCTCCTCATCCGTAATACTGTCCGTCAGCTTCTCCAACACAGGCACAAGCTCCGGATGCCGCTCCAATACCTCGGCACGCACAACGTTGCCGCAACGGTAGGACGGGAAAAAGTTCCGATCATCCGTGAGCACACGCGCATCCGCCGCCGCAAGCTGTCCGTCTGTCGTGAACACAATCATCACATCAATTTGCTTGTTTGCGAGTGCCTGATATTTCAGCCCAATATCAAGGTCGACCGTGCGGGCAAAATTCAGCCCATACGCCTTGCAGAGCGTAGGATAACCATCCGCACGCTCAAAGAAATCGTACTCCGCACCAAAGGTGAGTTGAGGTGCGACGCGGCGCAGGTCAGAATACGTGTGCAGATCATACTGCTCCGCAATCTCACGCCGCACGGCAATGCCGAACGTATCGTTGAAGCCGTACATCCCGACCCAACGCATCGCAAAATGCCGCTCATATTCCTCGGTCAGCTGCGGAAACAGTTCCTCGCTGTATTTTGACGCCTCCTTGAGCACCATGTTCCAACCCGTTCCCGTATACTCCGGGTAAATGTCGAATGCGCCGCTCTCCATCCCGGGGTGGATGTTCGACGTGCCGCCTCCGACGCCTGCTGTGATGCGTGCTTCGAGCCCCGTATCGTGCTCGATGACCATTTTAAGCATCTCGCCCATAATCAGCTGCTCCGTCATTGGCTTTGTCGCAACGTGAACGACATCCGCCTTGCCGAAGAAGCCGTAGGTCACTGTGCTCACGGCAATGAGCAGTACGGCAGCTGCCCCCGCATAGGCAGTGCGTACGTTTCCTGTGATACGTGCGGGGCATTTCAGCCACGCCTCGACCTGCCCCAGTGCGCCGTCCACCACGAGCGCAAGCACGGCGATCAGGAGGCTCCCCGCAATCGTGAGCGCGGGGTTGTTCGTCGTGATGCCGCGATAGATGGCGACACCGAGACCGCCCGCACCAATAAAGGACGCAATGCCGGCAAGTGCAATCGTCATCGTCGCCATATTGCGAATCCCGGACATGATGACGGGCATCGCAAGCGGAATCTGAACGCGCGTCAACACATGAAACGCCGAGCCGCCCATGCCGACTGCCGCCTCCACAAGCGAGGGCTGTATCTGCGCGAGCCCCGTATGCGTCGCGCGCACCATCGGCAGGAGTGCGTAGATCGTGAGTGCAATGATCGCCGAGCGGTTGCCGATGCCGAAAAACGGAATCAAAAATCCGAGCATCGAAATCGACGGGATCGTATAGAGGAAGTTCACCGTGCCAAGCGTCGGTGCCGCCGCGCGCTCATAACGATGAATGAGGATGCCCGCCGCTCCGCCGAGCACGACAGCGATGCCGATTGCCGCCCCCGAGATCCACAGATGCTCAACCAAAAGCTGTACAAAGAACGCACTGCGTTCTGAAAAGATGGAAAAAACTGCGTGCAATAGCTCCATGTCGCATCTCCAAAATGTAATTTATATTATCACAACAACTGGATTATACCATAGAAACGATGTGCACACAAGAAAATCTTCCATAACAGTAGAAAGCGATTCGTTTCCTATACGAGAACAACCGCTTTGCCAAATCCATTTTGTCCTTCAAGCCAGCGATGTGCCTCCGCCGTCTCCGAGAGGGAAAAGACGCGCTCCGGCTGCACGCGAACACGATAGTTTTCAACATACGCAAACAGTTCACGCAGACGTTCCTCACGCACATTTCCCGAATAAAAGGACGTAAGGGAATCGCTGATAAAATGAAGTCCGTCAGATTGGCGTAGATTTTTCTGTCCGATTGAGGAGGCAAACCGGACGCATAGCCAAAGCTATGTGGAGGATTTGCCGACAAAAAGCGGGCAAAAAAGATACGCTAAGATGGCGCGGCTGAATTTATCAGTGCTTCCTAAGGTATGCATCCTCCGCAAGATCGACGATGGGGTCGAATTCCTCAAGGAACCACTTCCCGCCGAGCTGCCCCGTACTGCACAGGACACCGCCGCACCTGAGATGCTGCATGCTGTCTTTGATGGCAGCGGGTCCGACCAGATCAAGGATACGGTCATATTGCTCCTCGGTATCGAGTGTCCCGTTCGTCTCGGTCACAACATCGCTGTATCCTGCCACGTGCAGCTGCTCTCCCATCTCCGCGCGCCGTGTCGTCCCAACGATGCGCATCTGAGGAAACTGTGCACGCAGGAGACGCAGAAATGCGATGCCGACACCACTTGCTCCGCCGCGCACACGCACAAGAGACCATCCATCCTTGACCATTGGGCGCGGCACATCGGTATAGACGAGAGCCTCCGGTCCGCCGGGCTCATATACAACAACTGCTTTCATTTTTGTTTCCTCCCAAGCATAAATCATTTTCTTCAATACTACTATTTTCTCACTGCAAATGGCAAGGAGGCGCGAATGGATTTGTCACAGCCCGCCGCCTATGCTATAATGCCCCTGTATGAACTAACCACGCAGGAGTTGAGCGTCCTTGAAGAAATTTTTCTCCACATTTTCCCATTTCATCGCCAGTGTCATTCTCGCGACGGCTGTCGCCGGATATTGGTACATAGCGGGAGATTCCTCGCCGCAAACAGCGTCCGAAATCTTCCTAGGCGTATTCCTCGCCGCCTCGCCGCTTCCGTTCATGGTTTCCCGCCGGCTCATCGCCCTCAGGATCAAACGCCGGCTGCGGGACACTGCCATCACCTGCAGCCGCATGGGCGCGTTGACTGAACTGTTGCAGGTGGACACGGTTGCATTCAACCGCAACGGCACGCTCACGGAGGGCAATGTCTTCATCTCCGCGCTCATCCCCGAGGGCATGACACAGGGCTCACTCCTCGCGCTTGCCGCGAGTGCCGAGCGTGAGGCGACGCATCCCTATGCGCACGCGCTCTACGATACCGCCGTCCAGCGCGGTCTGCATCTACAGCGTCACTCTGCCGCACGTGAAACGGAGAGCTTCGGCGTGGAGGCACTGATCGCACGCACACCCGTACGCGTTGGAAAAAAGGAATGGCTACAGGAAGAAAACATTGAAATCAGTGCGGCACTTCTCACACGTGCCGATCAGCTCGCCACGAGCGGACAAACGCCGCTCTTCGTCAGCTCAAGCAAGTACGCGCGCGGCATCATCGCCGTCCGCGACGATGTGCGCGCCGAGGTGCGGCGCGCCCTGAACGCACTCAAGGAGCGCGGGCTCAGCCTCATTCTCCTCACGGGCGAGACGAAACGTCTCGCAAACGCGACGGGCAAGGAGCTGCGCATCAGCGAAGTGCGCTCCGATCTCACGGGCGTGGACAAGGCACGCGAAATACGGCTGCTCCAATCGCGCGGCGCAGTTGTCGCAATGGTAGGCGATCCAACGGCAGATCAAGCTGCCATGCGTGCGGCAGACATCAGCATCGGCTGTCCATCCGCCTACGAGAAGCCACCCGCAGACGAAGCGGACGAGATGCCGCACGATCCGCTGCACGAGGAACTCCTGCGCGGGCCGGACAGCACCGAAGATGCGCCCTCCATCGAGCCGCTCATGCCCCCGGAGGATGCTGCCTACTTCGAATCACAGGCACTGCGCAATCAGGGACGATCCGCGAATTTCGTGCCGGACATCACCCTCGATGCCGCAGGACTTCCGAGTCTCGTTTCCCTCTGGGACACATGCAACGCTGCACGCACGCGTGCGAAGCAGAACCGTTGGCTCGGGATCCTTTTTCTGTTGCTGTTTGTTCCTGCCGCAGCAGGCGCATTCGAGTTCTATGGCGGCGTTCCTCTCCCCTATCCTTTTGTCACGGGAGCACTGGTACTCCTCCTCGTGATGCTGATTGCAAATGCGTTTCGAGAATAGCACTAACGAATACTTATTCCTAAATAATTAAAATATTCATTTATCTTGTATTGCTTTTCGACCTGTGATATAATTCACCAAATCAGGGGGCTTTTGTCACAAAAAATATGTGACAGCCACGGTGATGTTATCATGGTTTTTATTTTAGGAGGGATTTAGAAATGGAAGAAGTGCTGCTGTCACGATGGCAGTTTGCAATCACCACCATCTATCACTTTCTCTTCGTCCCCGTCACTCTCGGCATGGCGATCTTCGTCGCACTGCTTGAGACGTGTTACGTGAAGACGAAGAGGCCGGAGTGGAAGAAAACCTGCCGGAAGCTCGTCAATTTCTTCGGCACGCTCTTTCTCATCAACTTTGCGATGGGTGTTGTCACAGGTATCGTTCAGGAGTTCCACTTCGGCATGAACTGGTCGGAGTACGCACGCTTCATGGGCGACATCTTCGGCGCACCTCTGGCGCTTGAGGCACTGACTGCGTTCTTCCTTGAGTCAACGTTCCTCGGCATCTGGATGTTCGGCTGGGACAAGCTGTCCGAAAAGGCGCATCTCGCCTGTATCTGGCTCGTTGCGCTCGGCAGCAACCTGTCGGCGTTCTGGATTCTCGTCGCCAACTCTTTCATGCAGCACCCCGTCGGCTACACGATCGCCAATGGACGCGCGGAGATGGCAAACTTCTTTGAACTCATCACGAACCACTACATCCTCGGCGAGCAGTCGCACACGCTCTTTGCGGGCATCACGACAGCGGGCTTTGTCGTCATGGCAGTGTCGGCATGGAAGCTGCTCCACGATGAGGAGTCGCGTTATGCGTTCACGCAGACGCTCAAGGCGGGCGCACTCTACACGATGGTCGGTGTTGTCGGTGTCATCGCCAGCGGTCACCTGCACACGCAGTACCTTGCACAGGCGAGTCCGATGAAGCTCGCGGCGATGGAGGCGCTCTGGGAGACGGAGGATCCCGCACCGTTCGCCGTGCTCGCCTATCCGAACATGGAGAAGGGCAAGAACGATTTCGAGATCACAATCCCCTATATGTTCACGATCATGGTGCATGACAACATCAAGGGCGAGGTGCGCGGCATCAACGATCTCCAAAAAGAGGCCGTGCAGAAGTACGGCGAGGGCGACTACCGCCCGCACGTCACCATGCTGTTCTATGCGTTCCGTGCAATGGTCGGCGCAGGGTTCTTCATGGTGCTCGTTTCGTTCGTCGTGTTCTATCTGGCGAAAAAGGACAAGCTGTTGTCCGGAAAGCCGCTCCTGCGTGCGCTCCCGTGGCTCGTGGTCGTCCCCTTTATCGCAAACTCCTGCGGCTGGATTGTCGCAGAGATGGGGCGTCAGCCGTGGCTTGTGGTCGGACTCCAAAAGACGATGGACGGCGTATCGCCAAATCTCACCTCTGCTGAGATCATGATTAGCATGGTCGGCTTTACGGTGGTCTATCTGCTGCTCCTGATCACGGCGCTCTACCTTGCCTTCCGCTTCATCCGCCGCACGCAGATCACACCTGCCATCGAAGGAGGGAAGTAAGAATGGACTACAATATTCTCTGGTTCGTGCTCATCGTCGTCCTCTTTACGGGATTCTTCTTCCTGGAGGGATTTGACTACGGTGTCGGCACGCTTCTCACGCTTCTCTCGGACAAAGAGAGTGACCGTTCCCAGATCATCCGTACGATCGGACCTGTCTGGGACGGCAACGAGGTCTGGATGATCACGGCGGGCGGTGCCACCTTTGCGGCGTTCCCGCATATGTATGCAACGATGTTCAGCACGTTCTACCTCGCGCTCTTTCTCATGCTCATCGCGCTCATCCTGCGCGGTGTCGCGTTCGAGTTCCGCCATCACCGCGAGGATGCCGCATGGCAGCGCCGTTGGTCATGCGCGATTGCGTTCGGCAGTATCGTCCCTGCATTCCTTTGGGGCGTTGCCGTTACGAATCTGATTGCAGGTCTGCCCATCGGCGCAGACAAGATTTATCAGGGCAATTTCTTTGGTCTTCTGACCCCCTACACGGTGATCGGCGGTCTGACCTTTGTCACAGTCTTTGCCTTCCATGGCGCGGCATTCCTGCGCCTGCGCCTCACGAGCACCTACCTCCTCGACCGCGCACGCGTGCTCGGTCTGAAGTTCGGTGTCGCTGCGGCACTTCTCTACGTGCTCTGCATGATCCTCACCTATGTGGAGACGGATCTCTATGCCAGCCCGCTTGCCACAGGCGCACTCGTCTTCTCGGCAGCAGCGTTTGTAGCAGGGCTTGGCGCAATGTATAAGGGTGCTCAGACCTCCGCGTTTGTCCTCGGCGGTCTTGCGATTGTCGGAACGACGATCGGCTTCTTCGCAGGACTCTTCCCGCGTCTCATGGTTTCAAGCCTCAACTCCGGATGGAGCCTCACGATCTACAACGCATCCTCGACGGAGTACACGCTCTCCATCATGACGATTGCGGCGGCAATCCTCGTGCCCGTTGTCCTTGCCTATCAGATTTGGACCTACTACGTCTTCCGCAAGCGTATCTCACCAAACGATGCGGAACATCAAGCATACTGACAACAATGAAGAAAAAGAAGTCCATTCTACGCTCTGCACTCCAATCGGAACGAAATATGCTTCTCACACGCATAGCGATTGAGCTCCTTCACGGAGGGCTCGTCATTGCAGCGGCATGGGAAACAGCTACGATTGTGAATGCGGCATTCATGGAGCATGGCGGACTTGCCGAAACAGCATCAGATCTTCTGATGCTGTTTTTGTGCGTCCTCTCGATGGCGCTCCTGCGTCTGCCGAAGGGGCGCATAGAGGCACGCCTCTCCGACCGCATCCGCCTCTCTGCACGGGCGGCGCTCCACAAGGCTATGCTGCTCTCCGGACGCTCTTTTGAGGGAGCGCTGACGCTCACCCTTGAGCGTGTGGACGCTCTCGATCCATTTTTTCATACGGTTCTGCCCACAATGATTGCGGGTGCTGTAATCATCCCGCTCATACTCATTGTGACATTGATTGCAGACCCGCTCTCCGCCCTGCTCTTTCTCGTGACACTGCCGATCGCGCCGTTCCTGCTCTTCCTCATCGGAAAGGCGACACGCCGTGCGAGCGAGCGTCAGTGGGACAAGATGCAGGTGCTCACGGACGGATTTGCGGAACTTGTCCGCGCGGCGATGACGCTCAAGGTCTTTCGCCGCATTGATGCCGAGGGGGCTCATCTCACGCATATGAGCCACAGCTTCGCCGAGGCATCCCTCTCCGTCCTGCGCCTTGCCTTTGTTTCTGCGTTCGCACTTGAGCTGATTACCACACTCTCGATTGCGCTGATTGCCGTCTCCATCGGTCTGCGCCTCTTGGACGGCATGATGGAGTTTCGGACAGCATTCTTTGTGCTTATCCTTGCCCCTGCATTCTATCAGCCACTGCGCGAGGGCGGCATTGCATTCCACGCGGCGATGGACGCAAAGACGGCGGAGGCGGCACTCCTTCCCTATGTGGATCTTCCTCCTCCCGCCGACGGTACGCGCAGTCAAATCCTCTCGCCGCCCGCCGTACGTACGGAAAACCTGTCCTATCGCTATCCGCTGACCGAGGAAACGGTGTTGGCAAATCTGAACCTCTCCTTCCCTGCGGGAAAATCCACCGTACTTGCGGGTGCGAGCGGCATCGGCAAATCGACGCTGCTGCTCCTGCTCGCGGGACAGATTGCACCGACGGAGGGAAGCATCCTGCTCGCGGACGGTGCGGGAAACGCGAATATGTTTGACCTTGCGCATCTATCGGAAACAACGCGCGCACATCTCATCACCTACGTTCCGCAGGAGCCGCATATCTTTACGGCAACCCTTGCCGAGAACGTCCGTCTGTGGCTTCCAAACGCCACGGACGGAGCCGTGACGGCGGCACTTGAGGCGGCGGCGCTCGGAGACTTTCTGCGTACCCTTCCCGATGGCTTGCAGACACCGCTCGGACAGGGCGGACATCCACTCTCTGCGGGTCAGCGTCACCGCCTCGGTCTTGCACGCGCGTTTTTCCAAAACCGTCCCATTGTCCTCCTCGACGAAATCACGGCAGGACTTGACGGGGATACAGAAGCCCTTGTCATCGACGCACTCACGCGATTCGCACATCACCGCACGCTGATTCTGACATCACATCGCCCCGCCCTCATCACGTGGGCGGATCACGTTATTACATTGGGAGGTGGAGAGATATAACCGGGACACTCTTTCGTCTGCTCTCCATTGCGGCACCGAGCAAGGCACTGCCCGCGCTCTTTGCGGGTGTGCTCGCAGCTGCCTCGGGCATTGCGCTCATCGGTACGGCTGCATGGATCATCGCGAGCGCGGCACTGCAGCCGCCTCTCTCTGCGCTCGCGCTTGCGATTACAATGGTACGCGCGTGCGGCATCGGGCGTGCCGTCTTCCGCTATCTCGACCGTCTGCTCTCCCATCGCCTTGCATTCGCGTGCTACGAGGACTTGCAACAGGCGACCTATCGCCGCTCCGCTGCGGCGATTCCCATGCGGGAGGGCAATGTCCGCGAAGGCGCGTTCCTGCACGATCTCCTCACAGGCTGCGAAACCCTGCGTGACTTCTATCTGCGCACCGTTCCGCAGCCGCTGATCGCAGGGATGCTCACCGCCCTTACCTGCGCAGCGCTCCTACCGCTCAGCCCGTGGGGAATTCTCTCCATCGTCCTCCTTTACCTCCTCCATCTCGTCCTGCCGCACATTCTCCATGAGACGGATCTGCGCACAGAGAGCGCCGCCTATCGGGGCAGTCTGCTCGATCTGCTCGACGGTCGTACAGAGCTTGCGGCAGCCGGCACACTCCCCCCCGCCGTATGCCGCCTCAATCGCGCCGCCGAGGATTTTCAAGGGAAACAGAATCATAAACGCACAAAGCGCGAGCAGCTGTTCACCCTTCTCGACACACTACGCGTATCGGTATGGATTCTCCTGATCCTCCTCCTGCTTCCACACGTTGCGGACGGAACGCTGACGGGTGTGCAGTACGCCGTCTGGGTGCTCATCCTCGAAGCTGTACTCAGCGAGTACCGCCCCCTTCCCGCTGCAAGCCTCGGCACAGTGGAAGCAATACGGGCGGCTGAGACGATCCTGCCGGCAGAGGAACATCTCTCTGAAAAAACTTTGTCAGCATCTTCTCCTGCGTGGCAGGAGGATGCCCCGCTGATTGCGGTGGAGCATCTCGCCTTTGCCTACCATGACGGCATTCCAATCCTGCGCGAACTCTCCTTTACGATTCGACGCGGACAGCACACCGCCCTCATCGGCGAGAGCGGCGCGGGCAAGACCACGCTTGCAAGCCTTCTGCTGCGCCTCTGGGATCCCGACAGTGGTACAATCTCATATCGGGGAGTGCCGCACACCGAACTTTCAACCGAAGCCTCACGCGCCCTCTTTGGAGCTTCTCTGCAGGGAAGTTATCTGTTCAGCACATCGACGCGCAACAACTTTCTGCGTCTCCACGAGAACATGGAGGAGCAGCAGATGTGGGATGCACTTGAGACGGCGCAGCTTGCCGATGTGGTACGGGCACTTCCTGCGGGGCTGGACGAACCTCTGGGGGAAAACGCCGCCCGTTTCTCGGGCGGACAGCGCAGCCGTCTGCTCACCGCACTTGCCCTTGCCGCAAAGGCGGAGATTTTGCTGCTCGATGAGCCGACAGCAGGGCTCGATGCCGCACGCGGAGAGCGATTGATCACCGCCGTGCTGAGGGAACTCGACGCACGTGGGGGCACGCTCATCGTCATCACGCACGATCTCCCCCTCCTAGACCGTATGAAACAGGTGATAGAACTATGACAAAAGAACGCTTTCACGAACTGATCCACGCTGTTTTGGATCGCCTTGGCGCGGCAGCACCGCCCCACGAACTCTTTGCGGGCGGCACAGACGACTGGCACGCACGCGCACGCCTCGCCCACTTCCTCGCACAGACCGAGGAGTACCATGCCGAAGCCTTGGAGCTCTTTCTGAGCGTCGTCGACGCAGAGCCAAACGAGGAACTCGCGCAGGACGTGGAGGAAAAGGTCTACGCTATGCAGGGACTGAGCGCCCTCGAAGCGTCGGACAAGGCGACGCAGGAAGCCGCGCTTGAGCACATCAACCTCGCAATTGAGTGCGCCGAGTCCACGGACTTCCTCTACAAGTACATCCTGCGCGGCGAACTCTGGGCGGATCGTTGGAATCTCATGCACAAGCTGCGCATGACCGAGGAAGCGGAGGCAGAGGCGGATGAGCGCATTGCCGCCTTTAGCGGACTTGAGGATGCCGTTCCCCACAACTCCTATCTCTACTACGGTTACCGCTTCAAGGCACATCTCGCCGCCGAGCGCGGCGTCGTCCTCATCGCGAAGGACTATATGCACATGGCGATTCACGCGATGGAGATCCCGCCCGCCTACGAACAGGGACTTGCGGAGGCGTTCGCCGCGACACATGAAAACGCCCCGTGGATCCTGCGCGAGATCGACCGCGCGACACCGAATCCCGAACAGCTGCATTGGGATATATAGGGAAGCAGTGATAACTTCCATAGAAAACTACGAAAAAATTTTCAAATTTTTTCGTAAAACCTGTCATTTATGACAGTACAATTTCCTTCTTATTGTGGTAGAATAGAGATGAGCTTTCTGAAGAATATGCAGAAAGGCTGATTGATTAGGTTTTGGTATTTTTCTCACGAAAAAGGAGGAACGACGATGAAAACCTACACGTCAACCATGAGCAAGCTCTTGCTCGCCCTATGTCTCGCTCTGTTCTCCACCCTTGCGCTCACGGGCTGCGGCGGCAGTGATCCGGATGCCGATGTCAAGAGCCTCGCGGAGGCGATCGGACACGGCGATGCTGCGGCTGCCAAGGAGTTCAAACTGACCGGAGATATGGCCAAGCCCATAAACGAGCTTTTTATGCAGGAAATGGGCAAGGGAATCGATGCAAGTAAGGAAGGAATCGACAACGCCAAAAAAACCATGGGGGACAAGCTCAAGGAGCTGAAGTTTAAGACCGAGGTCGTATCAAAGACGGATAGTTCTGCGAAGGTCAAATTGACGACCGATTACATCGAACTCAATACGGTTCTGGTAACGATAACGACTGCGATACAGACCGAGATGGAGAAGATGATGGATCAGGACGATTTGTCAGCGCTTGACAAGCTCGGTGATATGGTCATGCAGCGCCTTGCCGACGAAATAAAGAATGCCAAAATCGCGGGACAGCAGTCCTTCGAGGTCGAGGTCAAGAAGGATAAGGACACGGGGAAATGGATGCCCACCGATCTCACTAAGTTCCAAGAAGACCTCGCCAAGTATATGCTCTTCAAAGGCGGAGACGACTCGATGCTAAACGGTAGTATATAAGAGCAACCGTTTCACACCGCACAAAAACGCCCGACGAATTTCGTCGGGCGTTTTTGATTGGATCCTATCTCATAAATGTATAGACCGCAATATTACTGAAGATTGAGAGCGGCTCTGCCCAAACACCGATAATCAGCGTAAACAGAACGGTGATAACCCCCATCGCGCTTGCGGGGAGTGGCAGACGCAGATGCTCCGCTGTCCACTTCTCCCCCTCCCCGACATCGCGGAACATCTCCTTGATGACGAGCAGATAGTAGTAGACGGACATCATCGACATAACGAAACCGACCCCCGCGAGCCAGAGATAGCCCGCATCAATCGCCGCCGAGAAAATGTAGATTTTCCCGACGAATCCCGCTGTCGGCGGGATGCCCGCCATCGTGAGCAGGGCGACCATCAGGATGCCAGCCGGCAGCAGCGAGTCCTTCGCAAGTCCGCGCACACTCGTAAAGTCCGCGCCGCCGCGCTTCATCTCAAGGTAGGACACCGTGACAAACGCGCCGACATTGGCAAAGACGTAGACCATCGCATAGAAGAGTACCGCCTTGATGCCCGCCGCATTCGTCGCGACCATCGCCGTCATCATGTAGCCCGCCTGTGCAATCGACGAATACGCAAGCATGCGCTTGATATTCGTCTGGCGGAATGCCATGAGATTTCCGCCGACCATCGAAACGCCTGCAAACACGGCGAGCAGATGCGCCCAGTACGCCGAGAGGAACGGGAATGCCACAAAGAGCACACGCAGCAGGATCGCAATGCCCGCCGCCTTCGAGCACATCGCAAGAAGTGCCGTCACGGGTGCGGGTGCGCCTTCATATACATCCGGTGCCCAGAGATGGAACGGGATAATCGAGAGCTTGAAGAAGAAGCCCGCGAGGATAAAGACCACGCCAATCAGCCCGAGCGAGAACACGAGCCCAAGCCCCTGCGCGATGTTCTGGAACACCATCGTCCCCGTCATGCCGTAGACGAGGCTCATGCCGTAGAGCAGTACCGCCGTCGAACCGGATCCAAAGACGAGATACTTGATGCCCGCCTCCGCCGAGAGCGGCGAATCCGTACGGATGGCGACGAGCGCGTAGAACGAAATCGTCATCAGCTCAAGCCCGACGAACGCCGTCATGAGATCGTTCGCCGAAGCGAGGACGCACATGCCGAGCAGCGCCGAGAGGAGGAGCAGATAGAACTCCCCCTTGTGCCTGAGTGTCTGCTCCACGTAGTCCGCCGCAAAGATCACGGTCGAGAGAATCCCGATGATGAAGAGAATCTTGAAGAACACGGAGTAGCCGTCGACGATGTAAAGCCCCGCATAGAACGCCGTCGCTCCACCGTCGGGCGGATACATGCCCACAGCGAGTGCGAGCACACCGAGAAGCCCTGCCACGGTCAGCCAGACCACGGGGCAGCGCGGTGCGTCCTTTTTGAGGACGAGATCGGTGATGAGCACCACCACCATCAACACAGCGATCCCGATCTCCACGGAGATCGCGGCAAAATTCATCGCTTGCACCATCAGTGCCCACCTCCTATGATTGTCGGCGCATCCTGAATCAGCTCAAAGAGCGGCGCAAGCGGGGCAACCCCCGTATCCACCACATTCATGAGCAGTCCGGGGAACACGCCAAAGCCGACGAGGAACACGCCGAGTACGACGAGCGGAACAACATCGATCTTGCGCTCATCGGGGAATTTTGCAAACCGCTCAACCCGCGGTCCGAAAAGCACGCGTGCGAGCATACGCAGCACATAGAACGCCGTGAAGATGATGCCCGAAACGGCAATCACGGCAATCACGGGATAGACCTCGATGATGCCGACAAAGATTGTGAACTCGGGGATGAAGCCGATCAGCCCCGGCAGCCCGAGCGAACACAGACCCGCGAGCATAAAGCCGACCGTGATGTGCGGCATATGATGTGCGAGCCCCCAGAGGTCGCCGACGCTGCGCAGTTCCGTCTTCTCGTAGACGTAGCCGACCTGCGAGAAGAAGAGCGCGAGCATGACGCCGTGCGCCACCATGTAGGCGACCGCACCGCTCACACTCACGACGTTCAGAGCCGCAAAGCCGAGCAGGACGTAGCCCATATGGGAAACCGAGGAATACGCAATCATGTACTTGATGTCGCGCTGCGCGAGCGCAATGTAGGACGCATAAATGACGTTGATCATCGCGAGCACGGCGATCAGGGGAGCCCAGAACTTTGCGCCGAGCGGCAGAATGAAGAAGCCGATGCGGATGAGCGCATAGCCCCCGATCTTTTTCAGCACGCCCGCGTTAATCATCGAGATTGCCGTCGGTGCGCCCGCATAGCCGTCGGGCGACCAGATGTGAAACGGGAACATCGAGAGATGCGAGCCGAACCCGACGAGCAATAGGAAGAATGCCGTGATCTGTACCTCCCACGAGATATGCCCCGTGAGTGCGGCGGCGGCAAGTGCCTCGAAGTCAAACGTACGCATCCCCGACTCGTACGCGCTCACATACAGGAGGAGCACACCGAGCAGCATAAATGCCGAGCCAACGAGCAGAAATATGGTCATCTTCATTGCCGCGTGCTCCTTGGTGACACGCTCCGACGAGCCCCAGATGAGCACCATAAGATACGCAGGAATGACGACCATCTCGCAGAGCACGAGGAAGAAGAAGAGGTCGCGCACGAGGAATGCCCCCGACACGCCCGCAATGACGATGAGGAGGAGCACGAAATACTCCTTCACACGCTTCTCTATATTCCACGAGCTGTAGATTGCGGCAAGCCCCACAACACTTGAGAGAAGCAGCATGGGCAGTGAGATGCCGTCAACGCCGAGCGAATATGCAACGCCGAGATCTGTGATCCACGAGATGTACTCCGTGTACTGCATCCCGCCGCGCGCCATATCATAGTCCGCATAGACAAAGAGCGTGAGGATGGTTGCGACCATCATCGCAAACGCCGAGAGCTGACGGATCGTATCGTGCAGCCGTCCCGGCAGCAGCGCAATGATGAGCGCCGCCACGAGCGGGGTCAGGAGGATGACCGAGAGAATCGGAAATGTCATCATCGGAAAGCACCTCCCCAGTAGGCGATGATCTGAACCGCCCAGTAGAGGGCATAACACAGAAGAATCAGAACGCCCGTATAGAACACGACAACGTACCGCTGTGCCTGACCGTTCGCGGACTCCGTGAGGAGGTCGCTCGTTGCGAGCGCGTACGCCCCCAAGCCGATCATGATGTTGTCGAAGATTTTTTCATCGACCCATTTCAGGATCAGTGCCGTGCCGTAGACGAGACGCTCACGGAAGTACCCGTAAAGTTCATCGATGTAGAACTTGTGGTAAACAACACGGTACAGGAAGCCGAAGCTCCGTGCCTGCATCGCCGACCGCAGGCTGTGCCGTCCGTAGATCTGATAGGCGGCGGCAAAGGCGATGAGAGCCAGCACGGTACTCGTTCCCGCAACCGTCCAGTCAATCGCCTCATGATGCGGAACGCCTTCGTTGATCCAGACGGAGAACCCGCCAAAATACCCCCACGCGCCGCTCACAATGGTGAGCAGGATGAGCATAATCATCGGCCAGCGCATGAATGCGTCGACCTCATGCGCCTCGTGCGGACTGCGGCTCTCACCGAGAAATGCGATGATGAGCAGACGCGCCATGTAGAACGCCGTGAGGAACGAGGTAAACGTCGCCATCACATAGAGCGGCGTACTTGCGTGCATGACCGCCGCGAGGATCTCATCCTTTGAGAAGAAGCCCGAGAACGGCGGAATCCCCGAAATGGCGAGCACGCCGACGAGCATTGCTGCGAACGTCAGCGGCATCTTCCGCCAGAGGCCGCCCATCTTCGTGATGTCTGTCTCATCGTGCAGTGCGTGCATGACAGCACCCGCACAGAGGAAGAGCATCGCCTTGAAAAAGGCGTGCGTCATGAGGTGGAACATGGACGCGGAGAACGCGCCAACGCCGACCGCGAGCATCATATAGCCGAGCTGACTGATCGTCGAGTACGCGAGCACCGACTTGAACTTGCGCTGCGTCACGGCGATGATCGCGGCAAAGAGTGCCGTGAATGCGCCGAGCCCCGCAATAAAGTCCATGACGAAGGGAGATTCACTGAAGATAAAGAACGCGCGCGCGACGAGATAGACACCCGCCGCGACCATCGTCGCCGCATGGATGAGCGCCGATGTGGGTGTAGGCCCTTCCATCGCGTCGAGCAGCCAGACATGGAGTGGGAACTGACCGGATTTACCGATCGGCCCCATAAAGAGCAGCAGGCCGATGACGGTCAGGAAGCCCGTGCCCGCAGCAAGGACGTACGGCGGTACGAGCATACGCAGCTCGATGAAGTCCATCGTCCCAAACACCATCTGCACGAGCAGGATGCCGACCAGCATCCCAAAGTCACCGATGCGCGTTGTGATGAACGCCTTTTTCGCCGCCTCACGCGCCGATACCTTGTGGTAGTAGAACCCGATCAGCAGGTAGGAACAGAGACCGACCCCCTCCCAGAACACGTAGAGTTGGAGGAAGTTGACCGAGACGACAAGCCCGAGCATGGATGCCGAGAACAGCGAGATGAACGCGAAGAAACGCCCCATCCCCTCGTCGTGCTCCATGTAGCTCACGGAGTAGATGTAGACCAGCAGCGAAACCAGCGTCACAATGACGAGCATCATCGCCGCGAGCGGGTCGATGAGCACACCCATTGTCAGCTTCACATCGCCGATCTGCGCCCAGAGTGCCTTCATCACATAGGGATCGTTCATCGTGATTTGATAGTTCACGGTGGCGAGCGCGACAAAGACGGAGAACGCAAACGCGAGCGACATCATCGTAATCGCAATCGCTGCGGAGAGATTCTTCTCCTGCCGCGTGAACGGTCCGATGATGAGAAATGCCAGCGCGGGGAAGAGCGGGATCAGATAGGCATGCGTCAGTGCAAATGTAAACATATCGCTCCCCTCCCCTAATCTCTGAGCGTATCCAGTTCATCGACATTCGTCGTGAAGCGGATCTGATACAGACGGAACGCGAGGGCAAGCCCGACGGCAATCTCGGACGCGGCAACCGCAATCGAGAAGAGAGCCATAAGCTGTCCCTCCATATTATGTGCATAGAAGCGGTCAAACGCAATGAGGTTGATGTTCACCGCATTCAGCATCAGCTCCACGCACATGAGAATCGGGATGATGCCACGCCGCGTGAGCAGACCGTAAAGTCCGATGCAGAAGAGCACGGCGGCGACAAAGAGGAGATCCGGAAGTCCGATCATGCCGTATCCCCTCCCCTCGCGAGCAGGAGCGCTCCGACCATCGCAACGAGCAGGAGCACCGCCACAATCTCAAACGGCAAAACGTACGTGCCGAGCATCAGTCGCGCAATCTCCTGTGCGCCCGTAGACGCGCCGAGTTCCCCGCCCGGCAGAGGTGAGAGCACAATGCCGAGACCGATAAGGAAGAAGAATCCGCCCGCGAGCAGCCCCGTCACCACGCGGCGAAAGAGCTTCTGCGAGGGATTCGACTGCGCCATTGAGTCACGGCGCGTCAGCATGATCGCCATGACGATGAGGACAGCGACCGCGCCGCTGTAGACCATCAGCTGCACCGCGCCGAGGAACTCCGCGCCGATATAGAAGTAAATCGCCGCCACACCGATAAAGGAGAGGACGAGGAAGAGTGCGCTGTGCACAACATTCGGGGACAGGACGACACCGAGTGCGCCGATGATCGTCACCGCCGCAAGGAAATAGAAGATGATGCTCATGCCGTCCCTCCTTTCTGCTCCGTGTCCTTCGTTTCGACGGGCTTTTCCGCCGCAGCCTTTTCCGCCTCGGCTTTCGCCTTCGCAGCCGCCTCCGCCTTTGCCTTGGCAGCGGCTTCCTTCTTCGCCTTTTCCTCCGCCGCCTCGACCTCGACCTGTGCGAGGAATTTTTCGAGATCTGCGCGATCCTGATCCGTCATCGCGTCGTGGGTCATCGTCTCCTTGCTCCACGTCGAGATCGCATAGTCCTTGTCCCAGACGAGTGTCTTGACGGGGCAGACCTCCACGCAGAGATTGCAGTAGAGGCAGCGTCCCGACTTGTGCACATAGGACTTCATGTGACGCTTCTTCTTCGCATCCTGCACGATGGTAAGATCGAGTGCCTTGTTCGGGCACGCATTCGCACACATCGAGCAGCCGATGCAGACACGCCAGTCCATCGCGAGATTCCCCCCGCGAAAATTATCCGTCATCGGAAGCTTTTCTTCGGGGTAGCAGAACGTTTCCTTCCTGCCCCAGAGATGCTTCCATGTGACGCTCATACCCGTGAGCAATCCTTTACCAAACACGTGAGCACCCCCTTAGACAATGCCGACAAGATACATCCCGACGCCCGTCAAAAAGACGTTGAGAATCGAGAGCGGCACGAGCACCTTCCATCCGAAAGTGAGGATCTGATCGACGCGCGTGCGCGGAAACGTCCAACGGAACCACATGATGAGCAGCACCATGAGCACCGCCTTGATGCCGAACCAGACGAAGCCCGGCAGGAACTCGGGGCCGCTGTATCCGCCAAGGAAGAACGTCGTCGCGAGAATCGCCGCCGTCAGGAGATTTGCGTACTCCGCGAGGAAGAACAGAGCCCAGCGCATCCCCGTATACTCCGTAAAAGGACCCGCAATGATCTCGGATTCGCCCTCCACGAGGTCGAACGGCGTGCGGTTCGTCTCCGCGACCGCCGCAATCAAAAAGATGATGAACGCAAGCGGCTGCATGAAGATGAACCAGCTTGTGTTCGCCTGCATTTGCACGATGTCGTCCAGACGCAGCGAGCCCGTAATCATGACGACACCGAGCAGCGAAAAGAGCAGCGGTGCCTCATAGCTGAGCATCTGCCCGACGATACGCATACCGCCGATAAAGGAATACTTGTTATTCGACGCATATCCGCCCATGAGGAACGGCAGCACCGCCTGTCCCGAGACGGCGAACAGGAGGAATACGCCCACGTTCACATCCGCGAGCACCGCACCCGCATCGAACGGAAAGAACGCATAGACCAGAGCCGCAGGGACGAAGAGCAGCGCGGGCGAGAGCGCCCAGACCACCTTGTCCGCCCCTTGGGGCATGATGTCCTCCTTGCTCATGAGTTTCAGCATATCCGCAATCGGTTGGAGCAGTCCGAATCGACCGCCGACGCGGTTCGGCCCGATGCGCACTTGGATGAACGCACAGATCTTGCGCTCCGCATACGTAAAGACAATCGCCGCCATTGAGATGATCCCGAGCAGGAGCGCGATGCCGACAACCGTCAGCGTAAAATCCACAACAAACGGAATCGGTACAAGACCATAGACGAACGCACGCATCTCAAGCGCGAGTTTTGCCAAGAGAGAAAGTTCCATCATTTTCCTCCTTTCTCAGCAGTCCACTTCGCCCATGATGGGGTCGATGGACGAATACGCAGCGACCGCATCGCCGATGAACATACCACGGCACATCGCATCCAGCCCCTGCATATTGACGAACGAGGGGCGGCGGATGTGGATGCGGTACGGCTTCGTCGTACCATCACTCACAATGTAGAAGCCGAGCTCGCCGCGCGTGCCCTCCGTGCGGCTGAACACCTCGCCCTTCGGCGGCTTGATGACCTTCGGTACTTTTTTCCCCATAAAGTCGCCCTCGGGCAGCCCATCAATCGCCTGGCGGATGATCTTCGCGCTCTCGGCGATCTCGTTGAGTTTCACCATGTAGCGATCCCAGTTGTCGCCGTTCTTGCCGACGGGGATGTCAAAATCAAAATCATCATAAACGCTGTATCCGTCCACCTTGCGCAGGTCAAAGGCAAGTCCCGTTGCACGCAGATTCGGCCCCGTCATATTGTAGGAAAGCGCCTGCTCCGTCGTCATGGGCGATGTCCCTACAAGGCGGCGGATAAAGATCTCGTTGCCCGTCAGCAGCTTGTTGTACTCCTCAAGAAAAACGGGAACTTCATCGAGAAACGCACGGATCAGCACCTCCGCCTCGGGCGAGAGGTCTTCCTTGACCCCGCCGATGCGGATATAGTGGAAGGTCTGCCGTGCGCCGCAGACGAGGTTGAAGATGTCGAGAATCTTCTCGCGGTCACGGAAGCAGTAGAGCATCCCCGTCGACGCGCCGAGATCGTTCGCGAGTGTCCCGATAAAGATCAAATGACTGTTGATGCGGTTGAGCTCCGCCATGATGACGCGAATGTACTCCGCACGCGGTGTCGTTTCAATACCCGCAAGCTCCTCCACGGCAAGCGCATAGCCGAAATTGTTGTTCATGGAGGAAACGTAGTCGAGACGGTCTGTGTAGGGAAGTCCCTGCGTGTATGTCCTGTCCTCAAGCAGTTTCTCAATGCCGCGATGGAGGTAGCCCATGATCGGCGTCGCCTTGACGATGCGCTCGCCGTCGAGTTCGAGCTGCACCTGCAGCACACCGTGCGTCGATGGATGCTGCGGCCCCATGTTGAGCGTATAGGTCTCGCTGCGAACCATCAGATCCCCTCCCTTCGGATGCGCGGAATGTTCGGCGGAGGCGGCGGCACAAAGTCCTTGCGCAGCGGATGCCCGACGAAATCCTCATGGTGAAACACGCGCCTGAGATCGGGGTGTCCCGTGAACGAAATCCCCATGAGATCATAGACCTCGCGCTCCTCGAACTCCACGCCGGGGAACACTGCCGTCGCCGAGGGAACAACAGGAGCATCGTGCGGCAGCGTCACCTTCACTGTCAGCCAGTGCGTACATTCAGAGGAAAAGAGATGATAAACCATCTCAAAGCGATCCTTCCAATCGACCGCCGTCACATTCTCCATACGCGTGAGCTGCAGATTGCTGTCGTCGCGCAGGAATGTCAACAGCGCGATGAGTTCATCCGCCCCGATATAGAGGACAGGGTGCTCCGCCTCTGCGTCATACTTCGCATTGGGAAAGGCAAGCTTGATGCCGGCGAGCGCATCGAGAGATACATAGTCCTTTCTCATGCGTTCACCGCCTTTGCCGCTGCCTGCTCCGCCCAATAGGCACGCTCGGCACGCACGCGCTCCGGATGGAGGATCTTCTCACGCAGCTTGAGCATCCCGTCGATCAGTGCCTCGGGACGCGGCGGACAGCCGGGGATGTAGACATCCACGGGCAGCAGTTCGTCCACGCCCGGCACAACGGCATACGAGTCCGCGAACGGCCCGCCCGCAATCGTACACGCGCCCATAGCGATCACATATTTCGGCTCGGGCATCTCCTCGTAAAGGCGCACAATCGGATCTGCCATCTTCCACGTCAGCGTACCCGCAACGATGAGCAGATCCGCCTGACGCGGACAGGGACGAAACACCTCATAGCCGAACCGCGCGAGATCGAACCGCGCCGTCGCCGTGCTCATCATCTCGATGGCACAGCAGGCAAGCCCCGAGGACAGCGGCCAGATCGAGCTCGCGTGCGCCCAGCGCAAGAGCTCGTCAAGTTTCACCACGAAGACATTGTGACGCAGGCTTTCGGGTACGCGATCCGCTATCTCCATGAGAGATCCCCCTTTCGCCATGCGTAGGCAAGCCCGAGCGCGAGAATACCGACAAAGACAAACATCTCGATGAGCGCAAACAAGCCGAGCATCCGGAACTCCACCGCCCACGGATAGAGAAACACCGTCTCGATGTCAAAGACGATGAACAGCAGTGCGTAGAGGAAATACCCCGCACGATACTGCACATACGGCGAGCCGATCGGATCGACACCGCACTCGTAGGGAATGTATTTCTGCGGCGACGGCTGCTTCGGCTGCAACAGAAATGCAGGACCGAGTGCCATGACGGGGAAAAACAGCGCCACCAGCAAAAAAATTCCCAGACTTCCAAACTCTCCCATACACAGTCCCCCTTATTAGAAAATAAAACAAATACATAGGAAAAACAAATAATCAGAAACAATAATTGATAACGAAAAAATATATGCCAATCACAGAGTATATTATATAAAATTTATACCCTCTGGCACGTATAATAAAATCTATGTATAATATAACCGAAAAGCACTTCTTTTACAAGAAGCGCACAAAAAAACTTTCCTTTATATTTATTCTTTTTTGCTATTTATACCATAGTTTGAAAGAAACGTTTTTTCCTGTTATAATCATAGGCGATACAGGAGATTGCTTCGTTGACCGAAGTAACAAGTTCTCCGTCCAGAAGGAGTTTTTTACACAATGCTGTTACACCGAAAATCCGTCGAGCTGCTTGCCCCTGCGGGGACGTGGGAGGCTCTGACTGCGGGCATCGCAGCGGGTGCGGATGCCGTCTATCTCGGCGGCAAACATTTCAATATGCGTCTGCATGAGGGCGACTTTAACTTCGACGACGAACGACTGAAGGCGGCGGTCGAGTACGCACACACGCACAACGTCGAGCTCTACGTCACGCTCAACAACCTCATCAGCAACGAGGAGCTGCCCGCGCTGCGCGAATACCTCGCCTACCTCAACGAGATCCGCCCCGACGCGATCCTCGTACAGGATTTCGCCGTGCTTGAGCTCGTACACGAAATGGGCATCACGGTTCCCCTGCACACCTCCGTCATGATGAACACGCACAACGAGCACGCGATCGAAAAACTCAAGGAGTACGGCATCACACGCATTGTCGTCGGACGTGAGATGACACTCTCCGAACTCGCACTTTTCCGCACACGCACGGGCATCGAGGTCGAATACTTCATGCACGGCGATATGTGCATCTCCGAGAGCGGTCAGTGCATCCACTCGGGGGTGCTCTTCGGACAGAGCGGCAATCGTGGACGCTGCATGAAGATCTGCCGTTGGCCGTTCGCCCTCATCGACGAGGAGACGGGCACGGTGCTCGATGCAGACAGCCCCGGTCCCTACAAGCTCGCGCTCAAGGATATGTGTATGTACCGCTCCATCCCCGCACTCATTCAGGCAGGCGTCTACTCGTTCAAAATTGAGGGACGGATGCGTTCGCCCGAGTTCATCGCGCGGCTCGTATCCACCTACCGCAAGGCGATTGACAGCTACATCGCCGACCCGAGCGGCTACACAACGGATGAGGAGGGATGGCGCACGCTCTACGACAACCGCGTGCGCGACTACACGACGACGTTTGCTTTTGGACAGCCGACCGCCATCGACATCGGCATGACAGGCGAGCGCGAGCCGCGCTTCTTCAGTCAGGCGGTTGAGGAGGCAGGGTTTGCCGACGATGTACTGCGCGGCGAGCGCCCAATGGAAAAGGAGAATGCACCGAGCCGCCATCTGAGCATACGCGTTGGCACGGTCGATGCTGCGCGTGCGGCGGTGGATGCGGGTGCGGATACCGTCTACGTCGGCGGCGAGGCGTTCCGCCCGAACCGCCCGTGGAAACTCGGAGACTATGCGGAAATCGTGCGCTATGCGGCGGGACGTACGCGCGTCATCGTGAACACGCCGCGCACCACCATGCGCCGTGAGTGCGGCGAACTCGAACAGTTTTTTACCGCACTGAACGATATACCCGTGGACGGCATTATGGTCGGCAACCTCGGCACGCTGAAGCTCGCCCGCACGCTCACGAAGCTGCCCGTACAAGCGGATCACTCGTTCAACATTTTCAACCACCTCGCCGTCACCTTCCTCAAGGAGAATGGTCTGACGATGGCAACCGCCTCCTACGAACTTTCATTTCAGCAGCTGCGCGAGATCGTTGAGAACGCTGTCCTGCCCATCGAGGCAGTCATTCACGGCTCGTATGAGTCCATGATCTGCGACTACAACTTCCCCGCGATGTCGCTGCCGAACTACAGTGACCTTGCCGCGCCGGAGCTGATGGACACACACTATGCCTTCCGCGACGAGACGGGCGGCGTACACTCCATCCGCGTCGATCAGTACGAGCGCAACCATATCTACTTTGCAAAGGATCTGTGCCTCTATCCCTACCTTGAAAAGTTCAACGGACTTGGCTCGTACCGCATCGAGGCACAGGACTACACGGCGGATGTGACCGCTGAGATTGTCCGCATCTACCGCGCCGCACTCGACCGCCTCGCAGCAGGCGGCGACGGCTTCCGAGCGGCGGACTTCGACCGCCTCACAGAGATTTCGCCGCGTCCCTTGGGCATCGGCACCTACCGTTTCCGCCAGAGCCGCAATTCCATTTAGAAATAGAAAGAAGCCTCATGGACACAGCTTCCCCAAACGAAAACGGATACATCGGCGCAGCCGCCATCCTGGAAAAGAAGAAGAAATACATCATGCCCTGCCTCGGGCATTTCTACAGCGAACCGCGCCAGATCGTGCGCGGCGAGATGCAGTACCTCTACGACAGCGAAGGCAGGAAGTATCTCGACTGCTTTGCAGGTGTCTCCGTCATCAACTGCGGACACTGCAATCCCGCGATCAATGCTGCCGTCACGGAGCAGCTGAATACGCTCCAGCACGTCTGCAACATCTACCTCACAGAGAACTTCGTCAACCTCGCCGAGCAGCTTGCACGCATTACGCCCGGAAACCTCCAAAAGAGCTTTTTCTGCTCCACGGGTACGGAGGCGAACGAGGGTGCGGCACTCCTCGCACAGATTGCAACAGGCCGCAGCGAATTCATCGCCCTGCGCGGCGGACTGCACGGGCGCACAAAACTCACAATGAGCCTCACGGGCATCTCCATGTGGCGCACCGATCCGAATCCCGTCGGCGGCATCCACTTTGTCAAAAATCCTTACTGCTACCGCTGCCCGCACAAGCACACCCCCGAAGAATGCGGCATTGACTGCACCTACGAACTGGAGGAAACAATCAAGAGTGCGACCACGGGCCGCCCCGCCGCCTTCATTGCCGAGAGCATTCAGGGCAATGCTGGCATCATCGTCCCGCCGAAGAACTACTTCAAGCGCGTCAAGGAGATCCTCGATCACTACGGTGCACTCTTCATCGCGGACGAAGTACAGACAGGATTTGCACGCACGGGCAAGATGTTTGCCATCGAGCATTTCGGCGTTACGCCCGACATTATGACCATGGCGAAGGCGCTCGGCAACGGTGCGCCCATCAGCGCATTCATCGCCACGCCGGAGGTCGCAGATACCTACACGAAGCCCGGTGCATCGACCCTCGGCGGCAACCCCGTCTCCTCAACGGCGGGGCTTCAGGTCATCCGCTATATCGAGGAGCACGATCTCATCAGGAACGCCGAACGGCGTGGAGCGCAGCTGCGCGCAGGACTGAGGGAAATCCAGAAGCGCCACCCCATCATCGGCGATGTGCGGGGACTCGGGCTCATGGTCGGCGCAGAGTTCGTCCATGCGGACAAAGCCCCGGCTGCCGCCGAACTGGATCTCGTGCTCGAAGAACTCAAGGACAGGGGCTTTATCGTCGGCAAGAACGGCATCGGTCGCAACGTCATGGCATTTCAACCGCCGCTCATCATCACCGAGGACAACATCAATGAAGTGCTGAACGCGCTTGAGATGATACTCTCAGAGAAAGGACTCTAGGTGCATTATGGCAAAACGATTCTACGATCTCACTGTCGCGGGCTGCAAGCGCAGGCTCTCCATCCTCAATCTCAACGAGCATCTGGCAATCGCCGGCTTCATCATGCTCGGCGATGTCGAACTCTGCGAAAGCTGTGCGCGGGAACTTGCGAAAAAGATTCCCGCTGACACGGAGATCATCATGACTGCCGAGACGAAGGGCATCCCCCTCGCAGCCGAGCTCTCCCGTCAGCTCGGAATGCCCTACTACATCACGGCGCGTAAGTCCGTCAAGGCATATATGGAAGATCCGATCTGGGTCGAGGACGAATCAATCACAACGATGGGCAAGCAGCGTCTCTATATCATGAACACCGATATTGCGCGCATCGCAGAACGCAAGGTTCTCCTGCTCGACGATGTCATCAGCACGGGCGGCTCCATGACCGCACTCGGAAACCTCGCCAATAAGGCGGGCGCACACGTCATCGGGCAGGCGGCGGTACTCGCCGAGGGCGATGCGGCAAAGCGGACGGACATCATCTTCCTTGAGGAACTTCCGCTTTTTGAAGCGGAATAGATCGGCGGCATCTCTTGCATCAATATCTCTTCTACATCGGCGATTTCCCCATCCGCTCCTACGGGGTCGTCATCTCCCTCTCGATCCTACTCGCGTCGGGGGTCGGCTACTTCCTCGCAAAGGCGGACGGGCGCGGCTACGAGAAGCACGTTCCCGATCTCGGCATCTACTGCGGCATTGCGGGACTTCTCGGTGCACGGCTCTGGGACGTATTTTTCTTTGATTGGGACTACTACCAGCACCACCTGACCGAGATCCTGAACGTCTGGCAGGGCGGTATGGCGATCCAGGGCGGCGTCTTTCTCGGTGTGCTCGCCGGCATCCTATACAGTCGGAAACACAGGCTCGACACTGTTCACTTCATGGATGTTGCCGCGCCCGCCATCGTGCTCGGACAGGCGCTCGGCAGATGTGCGAATCTCCTCAACGGGGATGCATTCGGCGCACCGACGGGCAGCAATTTCGGCATCCTCTACCCCGACACCACCCTTGCACACCACACCTACGGTGCGCAGCCGCTCTGGCCGGCGGAAGTCTGGGAGGGGCAACTCGACATCGTCATCTTCGCCCTGCTGCTCATCTTTCGCGCACGCGGGCACGCACGCGGACAGTGCTTCGCCCTCTACGTCATGCTCTACAGCCTCGTGCGCTTCGCGCTCGAATACTTGCGGGGCGACTATACGGAGAAGTACCTCGGACTCTTTACCAGTGCCCAGATGACCAGTCTCGGCTTCGGACTCGTTGCCCTCACCATCTTCCTCTGGCTCGGACTGCGTGAGAATACCACTGTTCCTGCTGAAACGGAGCAGATAAACGAACGTAGAAAACGACGAAAAAAATGATGTTCTGTACAAAAAGCTGCCTATCAAATGGCAGTTTTTTTATACAGAACACATCATTCATCCGGATACAGTCCCCGCCGAATCGCGCGGATACCATCGAGCAGCTTAAAGGCGGGCGTATAGACATACTCCACAGGAACAAAGTGAATGCGATTGTTTTGCACGGCACGCAGTGAGTTAAAGCGCACTGCCCGAAAAAAATTCTCTGCAAACTGTTTCCCGTATGCATCGTTATACGCAACAAAAATGACATCCGGATCACAGGAGATCAGTTCTTCCTCGCCGATGTACTTACTCGTGAGCGGAATGCGTCCACCGAGGCGGCGCACCATATCGCCGACCACCCAGCCCGCGTCATAGTTGAGGATATCCCCCTCCCCCACCTCGACGATCAGAACCGTCTGCTGTTCTCTTCCGCGCATCGTCTCCTCATCCATGCGCAACTCCGCGCGAATATCCCGCAGCAGGGCATCCGTCTGCTCTTTTTGGTCGAAGATCCGCCCCATATCGTCAATGAATTTGCATTCGTCCTCAACCGTCGCATCTTTTAGAACGTGGTTCGCCGTTGCAATCACATAGGTATTCACACCGCGTTCCTGCCACCACGCTGTATTCCCATACCAGCGCGGCGTAAACGAAGCCTTCCATGCGAGGATGAAATCCGGCTGCAGAGCGACTGCCTGCTCCCGTCCGATGGAGTTTTGAATCACGGGCTCTACCTTGGCAAACTCCTCCGGGTATTCTCGCTGCAGACGCGCGTAGGAAACGCCCGCGGTGCTCAGTGCCGCGCCGACGATACGCTCCCCCTGTCCGAGGATCAGCAGAGTTTCCAGTGCATTCACCTCGTCTACGATGATGCGCTGCGGCGCACGCTGAAACGTCGTCTGCAAGGGAGCACCGTCCGCATCATAGGTATCAACCACAACGGGATAGTGTGGTGAAACAGTATTTGGAAACTCCTCTCGGAGCGAAACAACCTGTATTTTGTCATTTACAGGAAGAAAAGGGAACAACACGAACGACAAGAATAATAGGAGAAAGCATACGATCTTCTTCATAAAATCAGCGCCTCAAAAATGGCAAGCAGCCAAAAAGGTTGTCTTGCCATTCTTATAGTTAGGGAAGCACTGATAAATTCGGCACGACCATCTTGACGCATCTTTTTCGCCCGCTTTTCGTTAGCAAATCCTCCACATAGCCCTCGCTATGCGTCCGGTTTGCTGCCTCAATCGGACAAAAAATCTACGCCAATCCGGCATACCTCATTTTATCAGCGCTTCCCTAGAATAAATCAGAACGTATACTTCGCGCCGACCATGAACGATCGCCCAAGTTCGGGGTAGGCGGCAGGTCCGTAGTAATCCGATCCAACCGTCTCATACGCTGCATTCGTCAGATTTTCGATCGATGCATAGATCGTCATGTCCTTATGCAGTTTGTAATTGATGTTAAAATCCATAATCAGTTTGCGCGTCGAAGTGAATACCATCGTATTCATCCCCGTATACCACGTACCGGACAGAGATGCATTGAGCCGCCTGTTGTCATAGGAAATATCAAACTTGTAGACATTCGCAGGACGCAGATCATTGATAACCGAGTTGACATTGCCATCTGCCAAACTAAGGTCAGGGTCAAAGGTCATGCCATCCTTTGCCGAGTACCGATCATACGCATGGAAGTAATCCGCACCGACCGTCAGATGCTTATCAAATCGGTGCTGCAACGTTAAATTGAAGGACTTCTTCAGCTCATTGGCATTGACGGCACGATAGAACGACTGCGTTGGGTCACTCGGATCGAGCACGTTATAGCCGACGACCGCATTGCTCATCCACGTATAGTCATAGTGGACGGAGGCGGATGTCTTCTTCGAGAAGTCATGGCGCAGCCCCATCGTCCAGACATCCCCACGCTCATCTTTCAGATTGGCAAGTAGCTCGTTCCCATAGGGGTCTTCATACGATGAAGTATAGTCATTCGGACGCAAGGGACGATGCACGCGCGTATAGCCGAGATAGGCACTCGTCCCCTTCTCAAAGGCATACTGCATATGGAGCGACGGCGTGAACACGCCGCGTGTTTGACCGAGGTTCTCATTCCCTCCCTCGCCATCGTTCTCAGAGGCATCCGTATAGCGCGCATAGCGGAGAGATGGAGTAATCTCGAATTTATCCGAAACAAAAATCTTGTCCTGCAGATAACCGTTAATGGATGAACGTTCCATGCGCGACACAATACCCCTATAAAGCCTATGATTCTCAAACTTCGACCGGTCATACGTCCATGTTGTCAGCAAGTTGTGTCTGCCGTATGCCTTGCCAAGCTGGAGCTGCATACCGTAGTTCTCCATACGGAAAAACCAATGCTTTTCACTGCGTCCGACATAGTGCTGACGCACCCACGCATCCCATGCAGGTGTATTCGGCGAAATGTGCGGGTCACGCGCATCTCCCGCACCGAACGCTCCCCAGTAGCGCTCATGCTGATTGTAAATGCGGACAAAGCTCTCCATGCCGTTATCGCGATGGAACACATACGTCACATCATTGTTGTTCTTGTTATATGCATTGTATGCACCTGTCGCCGCCCATGTGTAGCGCAGATTGCGGAAACCCGGATTGTCCGTTTCACCTCGTTTTTTATACGTCTTCCAATCCGTAATGATACGATTCCAGTCCGTCGGGTTGAAGTATCTGTGCTCCGGTGCGGTCATCGGATAGTCGTCATCGCCCTGCATATGGTTATGAGAGAAATAAAGTGCATGATTCTTGTCAAAGTCATAGTCGACGCGAATATTGGCAGCCTGATCCTTATAGCCCGTATTCAGCCAGCGATAGGTATTCCCGCTCAGACCGTCCTTGTATTTCGCATCCCCACTCATCTCACGGCTGAGTGAAACGAAATATTTGAGACGATTCGCATCGAGAGCTCCGGAATAGGTAAACTTATAATTATGACGATTCCACGAACCCGTCGATATATCGAGCGTTCCCTGCGGCTGCCCTTCGCCCTTGCGTGTGATGATATTGATAACGCCGCCCGTCGCATCCGAACCGTAGATGGATGCGCCCGGGCCCTTGATGACCTCGATCTGTTCGACACCGTTCATATTGATGATCTGGTTGATGTCGAGCATCGCTTTCGTGCCGTCTTCCGTCCATGGTTGCAGTACATTGGCCGCCGAGTTGTCCACGCGGCGTCCGTCCACAAGCACAACGACACGATCATCGCCGTTGATGCTCAGAATGCTGTGCGTGTCTTCGATTCCCATCTCGCCGCCGCGGTAGCCGGGCTTACGCACGAGTACACCGGGGACTGTTTTCAGCGCATCACTGAGTTGGTTAAAATGACGCTTCTCAAGCGTCTCCCGATCAATGACATTCACGTCGCCGCCCGTGCGGTAGTAGGACTGTTCCGTGATAACATTGCCAAACGGATCTTTGAGTTCACCTGCGACCTCGATATCCTTCGTTTCATATGAAATTGACGAATCGGTCTCCTCGATGGATTCACGCGCAGAAATCTCCTGTGCGTGAACATTCACCCCCCCGTACAGGACAGATGACAAGAGAACGCCAAGCGCCGCACCCTCACGAATCTTCTTGCTCATTTGCTGACTCTCCTTTGACAAAACACCAATGAATACATCGACACATCATCGAAACAATGTCCAAGTACAGGGACACTCCCGTACGCGTATTCTGTTTCTGATATGACAGTACTTCTTAGAAATCATACGCCAGAGACAGTACCAGACTGCGCGGACCATGCATCGAGACCGATTCCGCAACGGCATCCTGAACAACCCAATACTCTCTGTTCAGTACATTAAATACGTTGAGCCCCACGCGCAGCGCATCTCCATTCGCAAATGTATGTTTGTACTGCGCCCCAAGATCCAGTCGCCACCATCCCGGTACATGCTTGCTGGCAAGCGGATTCATAGGTGCCTTGCTATTCGCCACCATACGTCCCGTCAGTGACCATTCCGCATTCATCTGATATTCGGTGGAGAGTGTGAAATTCCATTTTGGAATTCCCGCAATCGTCCTACCGTCATTTTTTCCACCCTTTTGCTTGGCGTTCAGGTACATTATCCCGCCAAGGAGATTGAGTTTTGGCGTTACGTGTCCGAATACCGTCACTTGTCCCCCTTGATTTTTTTGTCGGCCGTTATAGCCATACCGATTATTCGCATCCACATGGAGATTTTCCTGCTCCACGGAAAAAATGCTGAAGCTCCCGCCCAGACGCTTGGCATCCCATTTCACGCCAAGCTCGTATTGCTCGGTGGTCTGTGGCGGCAGATATTCTCCCCTGTTGGCATATCGTCTGCCCACCTTTCTTCCCCTGCCGAGACTTTCCATGTAGTTGGCATACACCTTCACATGGGGGTTCAGCGCATACATCAGTCCGAAATTTGGACTATACTTGGAGCTGTCATTTTTTCCCTGTGAAACAACCTGATGACGAAGGCCGAGCAAAAAAGACCATTTGTCATCATCGGTGACGATGCGATCGACAAAACTGATTCCCTTCATGACCTTATCGTCGTCATCATCATGATACCCCCAATTCGGTGCCTTGGGCGGGATCATCTTATCAAACGAGGATTTGTCGTAAATATTCCCCTTGTAAGGAGGAAGCAGATCATCATAGTAATCCGTATCATACTCAATCCATTCCTCGCCCTCCAACCGATCCGCGCTCAGCACAATATCGTGATGCATCTGACCGGTATCGGCTTTCAGACGAACACCCCCGGCATACCCGCGAAAGGTTCTGTTCTCCCGAATCATCTCCACATAGGTTATAAAATTCCCCTTCTCATCGGTCAGCCTTGGATAGTACGCCATGATCACGGGATCCCACTCATCGGTATGATACCCGCACTTAAAAAACAGTTCTGCCGAGGGATTGAGCTGCTGCGCCAGAGAAAACGTCACAATATCGTTGGCATGGCTGTATTCTCCCCACGAAGGCTGAAAGTTTGCATCCCCCTGCGGCGGTTTTGGCAGAGAATGACCACCCAGTCGGATTCCTGTCTGACATCCTTTGTGGCGCACCTCCCGATGTCCGACCAAAAGCTGCGCAGAAGTTTTCTCTCCCCGATAATCGACATTGACAAAAGCATTGTTTTCCTTATATTTTTCATTTCGGAATCGCGTTGCTCCATCCTCGATGCCGATATTGGCCCGAACGCCCCACTCCTTGTCCTTCCCGAAGCGTGTCCCGAGATCCAGTTCATGAGCAAAATGGCTCTTCCCGGAAAAGGTTTCCCGGAAGACGATCTTCGTCTCATCTTCCGCAACTTTCGGAACGAGATTCACGGTGCCGGCCGCACTGGCAGAGTAACTACCGATCCCGTTCACCAACGTATTTGGCCCTGAGATGATCTCCACCCTGTCCACGAAATTGGTTGGAATCGACGAAGGGGAGAGCATCCCCGGCACGCCATTGATGTAATAGTCCTGCGAACGCAGACGATAGCCGCGAATATGCACATCATTATAGGTATTGTCGCCGTCAGAGGTCACCGTGGGATCCAACGTAAGCACCTCAAGGAGCGTATTTCCGGAGGAGCGATTCATGTCAATGGACTTTTGCGAAAGGCTCATCACATTAAACGGTACATCCATAAAGTCTGCCTTGCCAATAATGCCCAAATTGTTCTTGCGTACAATTTGCCCGCCATGGAAAATTTCGTCCTTATAATTGCCATACACAAAAACATCCGGCAGAGAATACGAATCCTTATTCTCAGCGGCTGCGCCATATACGACCGGCAGATGGACGGACCCTGCAAGCAGAATACTGAGGAGAACGGCTCTTTTTTTCATGAGAATCATCCTTTCCAACATTCATGGAGATACATATTATTCTAGGTTCGATATGACCTTTGAACCGCCCCCCTTGGTTTCCATATCGCATTCAATGTCCGGATACAGACCTTTTGCAAACAGGCAAAGCCCCTTTGCTGTGCGCAGCCCGGGCATATACATATACTCCACAGGAATTGGGTAGACGCGGTTTTCCCGCACGGCTTTGAGCGAACGGTATTCCGGATGATGCATCAACTGATCTGCAAAAGAAGCCGTATGCTCATCAAAATATTCCACAAAGATAACATCCGGATCTAAGACCAATAAAGTCTCCGCGTCGCGAAACTGCACATCTGTCGCCATACGAGCACCGAGTGTGTGCAGAAAATCACCGACAAGCCAACGCGCATTATAGTTGATCACATATTTTGATGGTGAGCCTTCCAGAACGATGACACGATCCTGCCTTTTCCCCGCTGTTTGTTCCCGTATCTGCCCAATCTGAGCGGAGATGTCTGCTGCAATCGCCTCAGCTCTCTCCGGACAGCCAAACACGATACCAACATCACGTATGTAGCGGAGTTCTTTTTCGATGGTCTGTTTCTCTCCGGTATTTGATGTCACAGGAATATAGGTAGCTACACCACGTTTGTGCCACCATTCTGTCGATCGGAGTCTCCGCTCAGAAAATGCGGATTGCCGTGCGAAAATCAGATCCGGTTCCGCGGCCAGAATCATTTCCAAACTTACTCTCTCCGGAGCAATTTCCTGTATTTTGGCAAATTCCTCCGGATACCGCTCCTGTAAATCAGTCGTATGCGGAGGCTCCATACAGGCTAATACGATGCGATCTGCCAATCCCAACGCCAAGAGGATTTCAATGTTGTTCCAATCCATCACCACAATCCGCTGCGGTTCACGCGTGATGACCAACATCTCCTGCTGTCCTCGTGAGTTATAGGTCTGCACACTGCGCACCGTCGTCTGTCTCTCCGGCAGAACATCATGAATCGGTAAAGATGTTGTTGTAAATTCACGTAAAATAAAGATCGTGCAAAATATCACAGCGAAAAGAAAAAACAATATCCCAAGATCCGATATGTGCTTGTATCTGCGACATCGACACATCAGATCATACGCCTCTCCTTCTGCCTGATCCCCATTACCTTTTTCTCGTTATGCTTTCGAGCAAAAGATGCACACACCATGTAACAAAAAAAGCCTTCTTGCTCTCCGGCAAAAAGGCACACGAAACACACAAAGATAATCGCGCCTTCCTGTCTCTCGCAGGGACGATACAGCGTTCCAATCGGGCAGTTCTTCTGGCTCTGCTTCCTCGTCTTCCCCGCCTTCCCGGTTTCCCAGTGACATATTGAGGTCGACTCTGCATTACAGCTGCGGGACAGCGCAGGTCTTGCACCTGCTTCTCTATTCAGGAAACACGGATAAATTCAGCACCGCCGTCTTAGCACATCTTTTCCGCCCTGCCATCGTCAACAAATCCTCCACATAGCCCTACTATGCGTCCGGTTTGTTTCCTTGGCAGGACAAAAAATCTGTACCAATACGACGGACTTCATTTTATCAGTGATTCCTTGAGCGCAATGCGCACCCGATTGGCAAAATATTGAATTATATTTTTATTTCAAAAAGATAAGCCTAGATTATCATACTGTTAATACACTGTCAAGTTGAATTGTGATGCAACAATACAATCAAAAACCTCATTTATTCTACTTTCTCGATTGCCGATATGTCGTCATTTTTCTTTTGCATAATTTTTTAACGAAAATTTATTTTACAATAAAAAAAGCAGATGTTATAATAGCCGACGATTATGTTGCTTGGATGAAATGCGGTGTTTCGTCCCGATGATGAAGGAGGAATAATTATGGCGTATTGGAAGATGCTCGGCAGGAGAAACAAAAAGAACATGGTTCTTGCCTCTATGCTGGCGGTAAGTGTCCTATCGAGTGCGACGGTATGCGCGGCGAAAACGATTGAGAAACATACGAACGGCAAAGCCTACGGCCGTACGATGCACGACGACCAAAAAGAAGTATGGAATGAGGATGTCACGGTCAACGTCTCCGGCAATGGGGGCGGCCAGTGGTACAACAATGTGACGGGGCTGTACCTCTTGGAGGGCGCAGATCTCACGATCAACGGCGACTTGAAAATGGTGGTGAAAAACAAAAATCCGGCCACGCGGGGCAAATCATCGTCCACCTCGGACATCGCACATTACTATATGAGCGGCATCTATGCGGGTTACGGCGGGTACTCGTACGGTGAGCAGCACGGGGATACAAAATGCACAATCAACGGCAACGTGGATATGGACATTGTAGGCGTGGCGCTCCAAGCCAATAAGGACGGATACATCACCGTGCGCGGCGGCAAGATCGTCACGCACGCACTCACCACATCCGATACCTATGCGATGCTTGCCGAGGAGGGCTCGGTGTTCATGAATACCGGTGCCGATGGGAAGACTCCGGGGACAGCAGACGTGGATGTCTATGGCAACCTCGGGGTGCTGCACAAAAACTATGGCATCGACCCCAATCCGGACGCACACGGCTCTTTCGTCTCCATTGGTCTGACCACGGCAAAGTCGAAGCTGACCGGCGGTGTGCTCAACGAGTTCGCTGAAAACGGACAGAACAAACATCACGCCGGTGTCGATATGTACCTGAAGAACGGTGCCGTCTGGAACAATCAGTGGATCGGCGCGGAACGCGTGGCGGCTCCCAACCGGGCGGACAAAAACACCTATCTCTACACAGGAAGCAAGGTGAGGAACCTTGTCGGCGGGGCGTCGGAGGCGGAGCGCGGACACATCCACCAAAAAGACACGCGCCCCATTACCGTAGATAACTACAGCGGTCATGAGGCGGTGCATTATGGTCGTGCGGCGGACGGCAGTCTCGTCGGAGGGAATTTCGTCGTCAACCATGCCGCCGCAGGTTCGCAGGTGACGCTCTCCGCACAGAATCCGACCATCGGCAAGAGCCTGAACGAGGAGGAATACAAGGCGGAAGTGGAGAAAAGCTTGCAGGCACTCGCAGGCAAGCTCTCTTATACGGGCTATGTCAACGGAGAGCGGAACCTGAGAGGAATCGCGGCAGTGGAGGGCGGTCTGGTCGCCCCGGCGGCAAAGATGCAGCTCGATTATCAAGCCGCCGACGGGCAGGCAAAGCTGTCGTCACCGATCTTCGAAAAGGAGACACCGCTGGTACGCGGTGCAAAGAGCGCGATGCTGGCTTCTTCCGTCTTTTGGGCGGGAAACAATAACGACCTGCGCCGCCGCATGGGCGATCTGCGTCTGGGAAGCGAAGAAAACGGCATCTGGGTGAAATATCTGGGCGGCAAGACGGGGGTTGAGGACGAGCATCTCAATCTCAGGCAGAACTACCATATTACACAGCTCGGATACGATCGAAAGGTGAAGGACTGGACGACCGGCATTGCACTGGAGTACGGAACATCCAGTGCATCCTACGGCAACGGCTCAGGGAAGGGACGACTGAGCGGCATCGCACTCTACGGGAGTATGCAGAAAGACGACGGGCAGTACCTCGACATCATCGGGAAAGGCACGCATCTGAACAATGAATACAGTGCCTACACCGACAGCGGCTACCGCATGGATGGCGACTACGGAACGCACGGGTTCTCCCTGAGCATGGAATATGGGAAAAAACTTCCTGAAAAGAACGGATTCTACGTCGAGCCGAGTGTAGAACTGACCTATGGTCATTTGGAAGGGGCGGACTACGATGCGCCGACCAATGTTGCAGGAAAGAAAATACGCGTTCAACAGGATGCATTTAACAGCACGGTCGGCAGGATTGGCATTGGGGTTGGCACTGACACGCCAAGAAGCAACCTATTTATGAAAATAGCACTGGCGCACGAGTTCAGCGGCACAATGACGAGTAAATTCACTGCGCCGAGCGAGCCGACAAGCAGCACAGAGATCGACCTGAAGGACACTTGGGTGGATCTCGAACTTGGCGGAAGTCATAAACTCAACGACAGCTCGTATATCTATGGGACATACACGAAGAATTTTGGTGCAACACTGGATAACAAGTGGCGCGCCGATGTAGGCGTTCGTTTCCTTTTCTAGGGAATCACAGAGAAATGGACAAAAACGCAGAGGATAGGAAACCCCTCTGCGTTTTTTGACTCTCATCGACAAAAACACCGCAAATAAGAATTGTGCCCCTGTTTCATTCTCTAAAAAAATTTTCTTGACATATGCCCCCATCCTTGCTATAATCCATCTTGTCGTTTGGACATGAGCGACAAAATGGGGTTATAGCTCAGTTGGTTAGAGTGTCTCGTTGACATCGAGGAGGTCACAAGTTCGAATCTTGTTAACCCCACCATTTGATTTTCCATCCGCAGCGATGCGGATTTTTTCTTAGGAATCACTGATAAAATGAAGTCCGTCAGATTGGCGTAGATTTTTCGTCTGAACAAGGCGGAAAACCGGACGCAGAGTGCTGCTCTGTGGAGGATTTTCCGCCGAAGTGTAGGCAAAAAAGATGCGTCAAGGTGATGGTGCTGAATTTATCAGTGCTTCCTTTAGGCTCACTTAGCTCAGTTGGTAGAGCATCTCCGTCACATGGAGGGGGTCGGGGGTTCGAATCCCTCAGTGAGCACCATTGTATATGACAGCCGTCCCGTGTGGGCGGTTTTTTTGTATATGCAGGAGTATCATGATGTCAAAGGAAAAGGAAAATGCCGCACACATTCTCGCACAGACGAGTCTCGCGCAGGGAATGAATGCAGAGGAGGTTGCCGAACTCCTCGCCTCAAGCGATGTTACGCTGCGCACATACCCGAAGGGAGCACTCATCTTCCACGACGGGGAGATGCCCCACTCGCTCTATATCCTGCTTGAGGGCGAGGTACACATTCTCAAGGACACCTATTCGGGACGACAGATCTTCATCTCGGAGATCGATCGGCCGGGCGATATGTTCGGTGAGGTCTACGAGGTTCTGAAACGCCCCTATGATATGTATGTGCGTGCAATAACAAAGGTGAAGTTGCTCGAAGTATCGAGCCATCTCTTCACCCTCGATGTAGGCGAAGCACCGCGCCGCTCTGCACTGATCGTCCAGCGCAACCTCATGAAGATCTTTGCGGGCAAGGCGTATGCGATGCATACAAAGCTGAAAATTCTCGCGAGCGGCACGCTGCGCGAGAAAATTGTCCGCTATCTGTTCCCGTACATCGACAAAGATGGGCGTGTAACGCTCACGGTCAGCCGCGAGTTTATTGCTGCCTACCTCGCCGTCAGCCGTCCCTCCCTCTCGCGCGAGCTGAGCACGATGCAGCGCGAGGGCATCATCGAGGCGACGGGGCGCAGCATACGAGTTGTCGATATGGAGAAGTTTGAGGAGTATTTATAGGAATCGCTGATAAAATTAGGGACGCTGCAAAATGCAGCGTCCCTAATTTTATATGTAAATATTGAAGGAATCAATGTCAGTGTGCGCCACACGCCCCCGATGACACGCGGCAGTCCTCGCTGCGGTTTGTAAAGCCCATCTCTCGAATGAGTTCCATATCCTCGGCGATGGTCGTACCCGATGTCGTGAGCATATTGCCCGTGATGGATGCGGACGCACCCGCACGGAACGCCGTCGCCCCGTTCTCGGGCAGGAGTTTGCGCCCCGCGCCGAGGCGGATGTTTGCGGTCGGATTGATGAAGCGGAAGATTGCGACCGTACGCAGGATGTCCTCGCCCGAGATCGGCGGGAGATGTTCGAGCGGTGTTCCCGGGATCGCCATGAGTGAGTTGAGCGGGATGGACTCGATACCGAGTTCCTGCAGGGCGAACGCCATATCAAAGCGATCCTCCCACGTCTCCCCCATGCCGATGATACCACCCGAGCAGACACACAGCCCCTCCGCCTGTGCCGCCTTAATCGTGCGAATGCGGTCGGCATAACTGTGCGTCGTGCAGATCTCGGGGAAATAACGCTCCGATGTCTCGATGTTGTGATGATAGCTCGTCACCCCCGCCTCACGCAGACGGCGGAACTGACTGCGCGTGAGCAGCCCATGCGAGGCACAGAGGTCAATGGAGAGCGTGCGGCGCATCTCCTTGTAGGCATCCAGAGCCTGTTCAAACTCCGCACCCGAGAGCGCACCACCCGAGGTGACGATGGAGAAACGGTTTGCACCCGCGTCCTGATTTGCCTTTGCGTGCGCAATCAAATCCGCCTGCGCCATAAAGTTATAGGTATCGACACCTGTCTTGTGCCGCCCTGCCTGTGCACAGTATTTACAGTCCTCCCCACAGCGTCCGCTGCGCCCGTTGACAATGGTGCACAGGTCGATGTGATTGCCGCAGAAATGTTTTTGGAGACGATATGCCCCCTCGCCGAGTTCCTCGACCGGCGTATCCATAAAAACGGAGCGGTCGTCCGTACGGCTGACACGATAGCCGGCAATGATCTTCTTCGTCAGTTCATTTACACGATTTTCGCGCATAAAAAAATACCTGCCTTGTCATAGATTATGTTTATGTTCTCTATTATAAGGCAGGTTTTTTATTCCGTCAACTAAATATTTAACCGTAGTTTACTCTTTATATGTCTGCAAGCACTCCTGTGAGCAGCGACCGCACGCGTTCCTTATGCACACACGTTTCTGTGATAAAATCTGACAGATAATCATAAAAGATCCCCTCACGCACACAGAGTCTGTGCAGCTCTGCGACTGCTTCCTGCGCCGCAGTATCGTATTCGACGCGGTGCAGGAGACGCGCCATCGTGCGCCGCTTTTCCTGCGAAAAGAATCGCTTGAGGTTCGCGGCTGCCGCCGTACTGCGAGATGCCTGTATGAGCCATGTCCGTGTAATGAGGTCATCACTGAAGTTTGCAAAGCCCGCCTCCGCCCATGCTTCCCCCGCCGACGGGTCATCGTCACGCTCCCCTGCAAAGAAGTGGATTTCCTTGTAGAGCGTATCATTGAGGAGCCGCACGATCTCGGGCTTGGCATACAGGTGACGGTCGCCGCGCACGCGGAACTCGCCGTCACGCAACCCCGCAAGTATACGGTGATAACGAACATTCGTATAGCAGGTGTAGAGCGTCCCCGTCTCCTTAAGCGCACGGTTCAGAGCCATAAGCGTATCGTACGGTTCATAGGCACACTCAATCGCAAACGCCGAGATAATGTGGTCAAACATCTCCTCTGCGAACGGCAGCGGGTCGCGCCGCCAATCGAGGACGTGTGCGTGCACGCCAAGTGTGGTAACGTGTGCATCCTCCGCAATCTCAACATATGGCGTAACGGCGTGCATCTCCGCATTCGGGTACATCTCCCTCAGATGCGCAAGATATTCCGAGCCGTCAACAACGAGAATGCACAGACGCTCCGCACTCGGCGCGAGGAGTTCAAGCAGCTCCGTCCTCACCGTGCAAAATCCCCGTGCTCTGCCCACAGGCGTTCCATCTCACCCGAAAACGCGGCAAGGTAGGATGCTCCATCCATCAATGCGGACTTCTCCACCTCGGCACGCAGTGCTGCACGGTTCGCGCGGACGGCAGCAATATCCTCCACCATCCGAACAGCAAGCTGCTCATACCCACGTACATCCTCCGCAATCCACGTTGCTTTCCCCGCTGCCGTGAGCATCGCCGCCCCGAGCCGCGACGCATGGTGCGTCTCCCCGCGCAGTGTGACGACAGGCACGCCCATGTAGAGCGCGGTTGCGGTCGATGCGCCGCCCGTATAGGGAAAGGTATCGAGCGCAATGTCGATGTCCCCGTAGTCCCCAAGGTAGTCCCGTTTTCCTGTCCGCACAAAAATGCGCTTCGCGGGCAGTTTCAGCCCCTCGATCATCTCAATGATCGTCGTCACGCGCAGAGGGCTGTCTACGGCGGCATCCTGCAAAATGAGCTGTGCCTGCGGCAGTTTTTTCAGAATCCGCCCCCAGACCTTGAGGCACTCCTCGTTGATCTTCATAAAGTTCTGGAACACGCCGAAGGTCACGGGCGCATCCGCGGGACGCTCCGCCACCGCACGCGCACACATCGCCTCATCCGGTGTGAAATGAAACGCGTGCGGCAGACGCAGCAGCTCCTCGCTGTAAAACTCCTCCGATCCCACAGGGGAGAGTACCTCATCTGTCAAAAAGCCATCGACAAAGGGTACGCCCGTCGTCGCGAACCAACCGATACCCGAAATCTGCACGGGCGCAGGACGGTGCGCAAGCACCATGAGGGTCATGCCGCCATCCGTGTGTCCGCCGATGTCAACGAGCACGTCGATCTCGTCCGCACGGATCCACTCCGCCTGCTCCGCGATGGAGAGATTTGCAATCACATGGTAGTTCACCATGCCGCGCAAGCGCTCGGTAAAGGCATCCACACGGTCACTGAGGGAGTACACATAGACATCGTACTGCTCCGTCAGCCCACGCAGAAGCTCCTCGTAGAAGAGCGCAGAGGACGAGCTGAGAAAATGCGGCGCGAGAAAGCCGATCCGAAGCCGCTCATGGCGTACATCTGCACGCGGCGGCAGCGGCTCCTCATGGCGGTAGAGCGTCGCATACATATCGAACTGCGCCTTGAGTTCCTTTGGCGTGAGGTTCGGGACGGCGTGACAGAGGTAGAGATAGTTGGAAAAATGCTGCCGTTGACTGCGGAGAAATTTATCCTCCGTCGCCGCCTCGAAATACGCCGCAATCGCGCCCTCCGTATCGGCGAGTGCACCGCAGCACGCGCCCATCATCTCGGAGAAACGCCACTGCTCATCCGCAGGAATCTCCTCGTGTGCACGCAGATAGAGGATCGCCTCGATCGCCTCGTAGATATACCCCTGATGAATGTCCTCGCGAAGGGCGGTGTAGTCGTCCATCCAACTCATTGTACTGTTCTCTCCAATCTAAAATATGCAATCTCGGGCGGACAGCCGATCCGCAGCGGAAACCAGCTGCCGTTTCCCGTATGCACGTAGCCGTAACTGTCCCCGATGCGCACCATGCCACGTGTGTACTTGAACACGGGAAAGAGCGGCAGACCAAGGATGCCGAACTGACTGCCGTGCGTGTGTCCCGTGAGCGTCAGCGGAACGCCGCCGTGCGCCGCCGCATCATCAATAAACTCGGGATGATGCGCGAGCAGAACGGTAACAGCGTCACGCGAAACATCCGCCATCGCCGCTGTAAAATACGCCTCTTTTTGCGTGTAAAATCCGTCGCCGCGTGCAAATGGATAGTCCACACCCGCGATGTAGAGTGCGCCACGCCCTGCGACACGCGCCGCAGAGTTCAGTACGACGTGCACCGCCCCCTCTCCTGCCATGCGGTCAACAATCGGGCGGCCATCGTGATAGTATTCATGGTTGCCGATACAGTACCAGATCCCATCGCGAAAATCTCCCGCGTGCGCAGCAAGCACCTTGGCAGCACGCTCGTTCAGCCGTTCATCATCGAACACATCGCCCGTCACGGCGAGCAGATCTGCGCCGCCCGCCGCAGCCTCCGTGAGGAGAGCGTCGAAGACCTCCACAGAGAAGAACATCCCCAGATGCACGTCGCTGATCTGCGCGATCACCATGCCGTCCGCCTCGGGCGGCAGGTTCGGCACAGGGATGGTATAGTCACGGCGCACCGTATGTTTTCGCTCGATAAACGCTCCATAGCTGCTGAGAAGAACGCCTGCCGCAGGATAGAGCGCCGCATTTTTCAGCACGCGCCGACGCCCCTCATCGTAGGGCGCATTTTCCAACGTTCGCAGGAAAAACCGCACCGAAACGACAACCGCCACAAGAGCAAGTACAATCATCTGCGCGACCAGCAGCAGAATGATCGGCAGCGTCACGAGCCCCGCCCAGCCGTCCGTCCGATGCGTACTGAACAGGAAGAACAGCCCGCCGACACTGCCGAGCTCAAAGAACACAAGGGCGATTCGCGCCGCACGAAGCCTCCGCCCCTCTGCCAAATAGCGCAGGAAATAGACGCTGAGTGCGAGCAGTGCGAGAACGATGAGCAGGAAAATCACCAAGAAGCCCGGCAAATGTACCGCCCCATTTCATCAAAGACCCGTAATCATCGACACGAGCGGAATCGTCGCCACCGAGATGACGGTGGAGAGTGCGATGATCTCCGTCATCAGAGGATAGGCGACCTTGTTGTAGAGCAGCGCCACCATCGCCACCATACCGCCCGTCGGCGCAGCGACAATGACGAGACTGCACCCGAGGACATAGGGATTCGTAACGAAGAATTTCATCGCAAAGAGAATGGGAATTGGCAGGACAACCGCCTTGAGGAAAGTATAGACGAGCAGTTTGCGATCGGTCAGCATATGGCGCATATGGATGTCCTTGAGCGACGCGCCAATCATCATCATCGCAAGCGGCGCAGTCATCGCACCAAGCATGGAGAATGCCTGCATGAGCAGCGGATGCGTCGGAATCTCGCCAAAGTAGATCACGCACGCGATCAGCGAAGCGATGATGCCCGGGTTCAGCAGCAGACGGAACATCTCGCGCCCACGCCGCTTATGAATACTAATCGAGGAAACACCGTAGATGAAAAAGAGCAGATTGACGGGAATGAAGAACAGCGTCATATAGACGACCGCCTGATCGCCATACACGCCCTGCACGAGCGGTAGCCCCATAAAAAGAGAGTTGTTGAACCAAAACGAGAGATTGACCGCTCCGCGCAGCCGCCCGCGATAGCGCAGGAGAATCGGGAGCAGGAAACCGACAGCACACATCATCACGAGGAGAATGGCATAGTCCATATAGGTCTCAATGACCTGCGCCATGTTCATGTGCTCCTCCGCGTGCATCGCCGAGGAGATGATGAGGCAGGGACACGCGATGTTGACAATCAGCGAGGAAAACTGCTCCTGATTGTTCGGAATGATGATCTTGTAGCGGCGTGCGAGTGCTCCCGCAAAGATCATCAAAAAGAATACGATCATCTGGCCTAAAATCAGCATTGCATTACCTTCTTTATTTCAGTTCGTAAAATCAGTTGTGTTTCTTTCATGCAAGCCCCTCGCGAACACTTAGTTACGCAAGTGATCGCGTGCTCATTCGCCTAAATACCGGCGCACTTCTTAAACGCGCTTCGCTTGAACGAAAGAAGTACGCCGGGGGCGAGTCGCCCGCTTTACTCACTTGCTCCACTAGGGTTCGCTTTGGGGCTTTGCATTGCATTCGAGCCATCAATGTTTCTCCACAAGCAGCGGCTTCAGGAACTGCCCCGTATAGGACGCTGCAACCTCTACGATCTGCTCCGGCGTCCCCTTCGCGACGATGATTCCCCCACGCACGCCGCCCTCGGGACCGAGGTCGATCACATAGTCCGCAGCCTTGATCACATCGAGATTGTGCTCAATGACGACGACCGTATCGCCGCCGTCCACGAGCCGCTGGAGAATGACGAGCAGCTTGTGGATGTCCGCCGCGTGCAGTCCCGTCGTCGGCTCGTCGAGGATGTAGAGCGTCTTGCCCGTGCTGCGCTTCGACAGCTCCGTCGCGAGCTTCACGCGCTGTGCCTCGCCGCCCGAAAGCGTCGTCGCGGGCTGTCCGAGACGGATGTAGCCGAGCCCCACGTCGCGGATGATCTCAAGCTTGCGTGCGATGCGCGGCACGTTCTGAAAGAAGTCCACCGCCTCGTCGATCGTCATGTCGAGCACCTCAGCGATGGTCTTGCCCTTATAGTGCACCTCAAGTGTCTCGCGGTTGTAGCGTGCGCCCTTGCAGACCTCGCACGGAACATAGACATCGGGGAGAAACTGCATCTCGATCTTGAGAATGCCATCGCCACGGCACGCCTCACAGCGTCCGCCCTTCACGTTGAAGCTGAACCGCCCCGCCTTGTACCCGCGCATCCGCGACTCGGACACCTGACTAAAGAGATCGCGGATCGCATCAAACACACCCGTATACGTTGCAGGATTCGAGCGTGGCGTGCGCCCGATGGGCTGTTGGTCGATGTTGATGACCTTGTCGATGTGCTCAAGCCCCTTGATCTTCCTGTGCTTGCCGGGCTTTCCCTTCGCACGGTAGAGACGCGAGGCGACCCCGCGATAAAGGATCTCGTTGACAAGCGTGGATTTGCCGGAGCCGGATACTCCCGTAACGAGCGTCAGCGTTCCAAGCGGGAACTTCACATTGATATTCTTCAGATTGTTCTCCGCCGCGCCCACAATCTCAAGGAAATTACCATTCCCCCGCCGCCGCGTTTCGGGCACGGGGATGAACTTTTTCCGCGCGAGGTACTGCCCCGTGATGGAGGCGGGGTTCGCCATGATCTCCTCCGCCGTTCCCTCCGCGACCACCTCGCCGCCATGCTCGCCCGCACCGGGGCCGATGTCGATGATGTGGTCGGCGGCGTGCATCGTATCCTCGTCGTGCTCCACAACAATCAGCGTATTGCCGAGGTCGCGCAGATGGCGCAGCGTCGCAAGCAGACGGTTGTTGTCACGCTGATGCAGTCCGATGCTCGGCTCGTCGAGGATGTAGAGCACCCCCATCAGCCCCGAGCCGATCTGCGTTGCGAGGCGGATGCGCTGCGCCTCACCGCCCGAGAGCGTCCCTGCCGCACGCGAGAGCGTCAGATAGTCCAGCCCCACATCGAGCAGGAAGTTCAGACGCGCATGGATTTCCTTTAGGATCTCCACAGCTATCTTCGCCTCGCGCGGGGAAAAATCCTTCTCCGCCTCTGCGAGAAAGGCATCCGCCTCGCGGATCGTCAGTGCCGTGAGGTCGGCGATGCTCTTGCCGCCAATCGTGACGGCAAGCGTCTCGGGCTTCAACCGTGCGCCGTGGCATGCCGTACACGGGGTCTCCGTCATATAGTCCTCGTAGCTCTCGCGCATCTCCTCCGAGTCCGTCTCGCGGTAGCGGCGTGCAAGCGTGGGCAGAACGCCCTCGTACGGAACGTTGTATTCCTTCTCCTCGCCGAACATATTCGTGTACTGAAAGGAGATCTCCTCATCCGAACCGTAGAGCAGCAGCTTTTGCATCTTCTTGTCCATGCGGTTCCACTGCGTGTGCTCGTCATAGTCATGCGCGCGCAGCAGTGCCGTAATCGCACGCATCCCGTACGAGTTCGGATTTTTGGACAGGGGGGCAAAAACACCGTCCGCTACGCTGAGTGTCGGGTCGGGTACGACAAGTTCCTCATCGAACTCCTTGTGACTGCCGAGTCCCGTACAGACGGGACACGCGCCGAACGGGCTGTTAAACGAAAACATACGCGGCGCAATCTCGGGGAGAGAGATGCCGCAGTCCACACAGGCGAAATTCTCGCTGAACATGAGGAGCTCCCCGTCCACCACCTGCACGTAGACCACACCGCCGCCCGCACGCAGAGCCGTTTCCAGAGAGTCTGTCAGACGGCTCTCCATGCCCGCACGCACAACAAGGCGATCCACCACAATCTCGATCGTATGCTTTTTCTGCTTTTCAAGGGTGATTTCCTCGCCGAGGTCGCGCAGTTCGCCATCGATGCGCACGCGCACATAGCCGTCGCGGCGGATCTGGTCGAGGATCTTGCGGTGCTCGCCCTTTTTCCCGCGCACGAGCTGCGCCATGATGAGCAGCTTCGTCCCCTCGGGCTGCGTCATGATGGCATCCACCATCTGATCGACGCTCTGCTGCGCAATGGGCTTGCCGCAGCTCGGGCAGTGCGGCCGCCCCGCACGCGCGTAGAGCAGACGCAGATAGTCATAGACCTCCGTCACCGTGCCCACCGTCGAGCGCGGGTTGTGGCTCGTCGTCTTTTGGTCAATCGAGATCGCAGGCGACAGCCCCTCGATATTGTCCACGTCAGGCTTGTCCATCTGTCCGAGGAACTGCCGCGCATACGCAGACAGCGACTCCACATAGCGGCGCTGCCCCTCGGCGTAGATCGTGTCAAACGCGAGCGAGGATTTCCCCGAGCCCGAGAGCCCCGTCACGACAACGAGCTTGTCGCGCGGGATCTCCACGTTGATATTCTTTAGATTATGGGCGCGTGCGCCCTCGATTTTGATACTTTCGTTCATATTTCCCTCCATTTATTTGGATCAAGTGACTGAAGTTTTTCAATCTTGTTTTTCATGCGCAGCGATGATATAATAACAGAAAATTACATATTTCCACTAGGGGAGCGTTATTGCTGAGAGATCTTCGGATCGACCCTTGGAACCTGTTGGGTAATGCCTGCGTAGGGAAGTGGCTTTGTTTGTTGTTGCCGTTCGGTCTATGCCGGACGGTTTTTGTATTTTAGGAGGCAGTTTTATGGCAACGCAGATGCAGCGTGCACGCGCGGGGGAAATTACGGAGGAGATGCGTATTGTCGCAGAGGAGGAACGGGTGACGCCGGAGTTCGTACGCGAGAGCGTGGCAGCAGGACGGATTGTGATTCCCGCGAACACGGAACACAAGGGGCTCCGTCCGCGCGGGGTTGGCGCAGGGCTGCGCGTCAAAGTGAACGCGAACATCGGTACATCGAACGTATTCCCCGCAGTTGAGCCGGAACTTGCGAAACTGGACGAAGCCGTCCGCTGCGGTGCTGACGCTGTGATGGATCTCTCGACGGGGGATCATATCGACGTATCACGCCAGCGGATCATCGCCCACTCCCCTGTCATGGTTGGGACAGTTCCACTCTACGAAGCGACCGTGGTTGCGATCCGAAACCACGGCGCAGTGATTGAAATGACGGATACGGATCTCTTTCATGTAATCGAGCAGCAGGCGCGGGATGGAGCAGACTTCCTAACACTGCACTGCGGCGTAACGCGCTCTGCCATCGAGCATATGAAGCACGAGGGACGCGTCATGGATATTGTGAGCCGCGGCGGGTCGTTCATTGCGGGCTGGATGCTCCACCACGATAAGGAAAACCCGTTGTATGAGCGTTACGACGACATCCTCGACATCTGCGAGAAATACGATGTGACGATCAGCCTTGGCGACGGAATGCGCCCCGGCTGTCTCGCAGATGCAACAGATCGCTGCCAAATCACGGAACTGCTCACACTCGGAGCGCTTGTGGATCGCGCATGGGCGCGCGGCGTTCAGGTGATGGTAGAGGGTCCGGGTCACGTGCCGTTCGATCAGATCGCATCAAACATGAAGCTCGAAAAGGAACTCTGCCACAACGCGCCATTCTATGTTCTCGGCCCTCTCGTGACGGACATCGCACCGGGATACGATCACATTACCTCGGCGATCGGCGGGACACTTGCCGCCGTAAATGGGGCAGATTTTATCTGCTATGTGACGCCTGCGGAACATCTGGGACTGCCGACCATCGAGGACGTGCATACGGGCGTTATCACGGCACGGATAGCGGCACATTCAGCTGATCTCGTGCGCGGCGTACCGGGCGCGTGGGAGTGGGATCTCGCAATGGCGAAGGCACGCAAGGCTCTGGATTGGGAGAAGCAGATGACGCTTGCAATCGACCCCGACCTTGCCCGCAGAAAACGCGGAGCGCGCAACGAGGAGGGTGCGGAGGCGTGCTCCATGTGCGGGAATTACTGTTCGGTGAAGCTCCTCGGACAGTATTTGGGAAAGCCCGGAAACGGATCTTGTTAAGGAAGCACTGATAAATTCAGCGCCGCCATCTTGACGCATCTTTTTTGCCCGCACTGTGTCGACAAATCCTCCACATAGCTTTTGCTATGCGTCCGGTTTGTCTCCTTGTTCGGACGAAAAAATCTACGCCAATCTGGCAGACTTCATTTTATCAGCGATTCCTTAGAACACTTCTCCCCCAAAGAGTACCGCGTAAGTTGTTTTGTCAGATCATAGTGCTTTCCCTCACGCTTATTTTTTCTTCTTCGGCAGTTCGCCTTCCAGTTCCACAATCATGTCGCGGAGTTCTGCGGCACGCTCGAATTCAAGCGCACGCGATGCCTGCTGCATTTCGCGCAGGAGGCTCTTGACGAGGTTCTCGCGCTCCTTCTTGCCGAGCTTCTTCTTCGCCTTGCCGTCCTTTTTGCCATACAGTGCTCTGTCCTCGGCGGCGACGAGTGTCATCTCGATGAGCGGGACGATGGGCTTTTCGATGGTCTTGGGCGTGATGCCGTGCGCCGTGTTATACTCGCTCTGGATCGTGCGGCGGCGTTCCGTCTCGTCCATGGCACGCTGCATCGAGCCCGTGATGACATCGCCGTACATGATGACGTGCCCGCCCGCATTGCGTGCGGCGCGTCCGATGGTCTGGATGAGCGCAGTATCCGAGCGCAGAAAGCCCTCTTTGTCCGCATCGAGAATGGCGATGAGCGACACCTCGGGCATGTCCAGTCCCTCGCGCAGGAGGTTGATGCCGACGAGTACATCGAACGCGCCCGCGCGCAGGTCATGAATGATCTCCGCGCGCTCGATGGTCGCGATGTCCGAGTGGAGGTAGCGCACCTTGACCCCCGCCTCGCGGAGGTATTCGGTGAGATTCTCCGCCATGCGCTTCGTGAGGGTCGTAACGAGAACGCGTTCATTGCGTTCAATGCGCAGACGGATCTCTGAAAGCAAATCGTCAATCTGTCCGTCGAGCGGGCGCACCTCGACCACAGGATCGAGCAGTCCCGTCGGACGGATGATCTGCTGTGCGACCTGCTGCGCCTGCTGCATCTCGTATTTGCCCGGTGTCGCAGACACGTATACGATCTGGTTGACACGCGCGGCAAACTCCTCAAACGTGAGCGGTCGGTTATCGAACGCGGACGGTAGGCGGAAGCCGTTGTCAACGAGCGAGACCTTTCGGCTGCGGTCGCCGCCGTACATAGCGTGAATCTGCGGCAGGGTCACATGGGACTCGTCAATCATGATGAGGAAATCCTCGGGGAAGTAGTCGAGGAGGGTATACGGCGTGTCCCCTGCGTTCCGGTGCGTCAGGTGACGCGAGTAGTTCTCGATGCCGGAGCAGTAACCCATCTCCGCCATCATCTCAAGATCGTAGTTCGTGCGCTGCTCAAGGCGCTGCGCTTCGAGAAGTTTGCCCGCACCCTTCAGCTCATCCAGACGCTCCACAAGCTCCGTGCGGATGTCCGCCATGGCGATTTTCATATCCTCATCGTCCGTGACATAGTGGGACGCGGGAAAGACCATGGAATGTAAACGCTCACCATATACCTCGCCCGAGGTCACATCAAACTCGATGATGCGTTCGACCTCGTCGCCGAACATCTCGATGCGCACGCCGCGGTTGTTGTAACCTGCGGGAAAAATCTCGACCACATCGCCGCGCACGCGGAAGCGACCGCGCTCGAATGCGATGTCGTTACGCTCGTAACGGATGGAAACGAGTTTTTGCAGAATCGCCTCGCGCGGGATCGTCTGTCCCTTGTGTACGGAGAGTACCATCTCGTGATAGCTCTCGGGCGAGCCGAGACCGTAGATGCACGACACGCTCGCAACGATGATGACATCGCGCCGCTCGAACAACGAACAGGTCGCGGAGTGGCGCAGCTCGTCAATCTCGTCGTTGATGGATGCGTCCTTCTCGATGTAGGTGTCCGTCTGCGCGATATACGCCTCCGGCTGATAGTAATCGTAGTAGCTGACGAAGTAGCCGACATAGTTGTCGGGAAAGAACGACTTGAACTCGCTTGCGAGCTGCGCCGCAAGGGTCTTGTTGTGCGCAATGACGAGCGTCGGGCGCTGCACGCGCTCGATGACCTTTGCCATCGTATAGGTCTTGCCCGTTCCTGTCGCACCGAGCAGTACCTGCGCCGCCATCCCGTTCTCGATGCCGCCCGCAAGGTCCGCAATCGCCTGCGGCTGATCGCCCATCGGCTCGAACGGCGCAACGACCTTGAACGGGATCTCCTTTTCGAAGATCGTCGTATTGAGTTTCGGAACCATCGCCATCCTGCGCCCTCCCTGTCACTGCTGAAAAGTCATTCTGTCATTATAACGCATTCAACGTGTGATGGAAATAGCCGCACACAAAAAAGCACCCCGCAGGGTGCTTTTTTCGTTCTGATTAAAGTTTGCTGACCTCTGCCGCCGTCATGATCTCCACGACGGTGATTTCCTTCACTGTATTGAGGTCAATGAATCCGCCGTCTACAAGCTGAACGACAGGCATCGCCGTAACGCGTGACTGGTCGATGTAGACGATGCGCCCCGCCGAACCGTCCGAGAGGCGCAGCCAGCAGCCGTTGAGTGCGGCGTTGAGCTTACGCATAAAAAGCACAGCGTACTCGGAATCGAGTTTTCCGTCCAACACATCGGCATAGAGGATCTTGAACACCTCGAACGGCGAACGCTTCTCCGCATAGGTACGGCTGGATGCCATTGCATCGTAGCTGTCGAGTACAGCGAGCACCTTGCCGTAGGTCGAAATCTGATCCCCGTCAAGTCCGGAGGGATACCCCGATCCGTCGCAGCGTTCGTGATGCTGGATAATGCCGTTCATGAGATCTGTACGCCCGGAGAGATCGCTGCACTCCAGTACCTTAAAACTGTCAACGACATGGTTCTTGAGGATGTCGAACTCCTCTTCTGTGAGGCGTCCTTTTTTCTCAAGCAGTTCTTTATCGATAAACTGCTTGCCGATGTCAAGGAAAAGTCCCGCAAGCACGAGGTTCTGGCGGTCGATGCCGCTTAGCCCCATCCACTTTGCCATAAGACCGCTGAGGATGGCGAGATGGACGCAGTGATGAAGGTTGTAGTCCCCCTCCTGGTTCATCGTGTAGATCATGGAAACCGCCGTCGCCCCCTCCTTGTAGAGTTCGCGCAGCCGTCCGCTCGCCATGACCGGCTGCAGGATGTCCATGTTGAGCTTACCGGTAATTGCAGCCTGCTGAAAGAGCTTTTCCATCTCGGTGTAAACGTAGTGATAGTTCTCTTCGTATTTGCTGTCGAGTTTCACTGTGCGCTCAGGAGCAGGGGCAACTTTGCCGACAAAGGACTTCGGCACCGCATCCGCCTTTGCCGTCTTCTCCCGCTGTACGGCTGCGATAATGCTGTCCTCGTCGACGTAGACAGACGCAATCCCCTTCTTCTTGAGGAGCTTGATCGTCTCACGATCCAGAACCGTCCCCCCCTCAACAAGCACATCCTCCGTGTCGCCATCGTAGACCGTGCGACCGATGAGCATTTCCGGCAGCAAACTGCGCACAGCAAACGCTTTTAGCATAATGTGTCCTCTCCCTTTTCTTCCTTGACCCGCGTATCCCTGTTATCCTTTGATGACAATATTGACCAGCTTGCCGGGGACGCAGACAACCTTTACAATCTGCTTTCCCTCTGTGAGTTCCTTCGCGCGCGGCAGTTCAGTTACAATCCGCTCCATCGCCTCCCTGTCCAAATCTGCGGCAATCCTCACGCGGTCGCGCACCTTCCCGTTGATCTGCAAGACCACCTCGATCTCGTTCTGTACGAGAGCCGACGGATCGTATGCAGGCCATTTCTGCGCGTGAACGCTGCCCGTAAAGACCCGTGCCCAGAGTTCCTCCGTGATGTGCGGCGCGAACGGCGCAAGCAGACGCAGAAGTGCGCTCGCCGTCTCACGCGCAAGTGCAGCACTGAGCTCCTTATCCTGAAATGCGTAAAACGCATTGACCAACTCCATGATGGCGGAAATCGCCGTGTTGAACATAAAGCGGTCGCGCACATCCTCCGTGACTTTTTTCACGGTCAGATGCAGGATGCGGCGCAGTTCGGTCTCCTCGGGCGTAAGTGCCGACGGGTCACAGACCACAGGCGCCGACTTGATCGTATCCTCGAATTGGAGCAGAATGCGCCAGACACGATTCAGGAAGCGGAATGCGCCCTCAACCCCCTGATCGCTCCAGTCGAGGTCACGCTCCACGGGCGCGGCAAAGAGGATGAAAAGACGCGCCGTATCCGCGCCGTATTTTTCAATGATCTCCTCGGGCGAAACAACGTTGCCGAGCGACTTCGACATCTTTGCGCCGTCCTTGATGACCATGCCCTGCGTGAGGAGGTTCGTAAACGGCTCGTCAAAGTCCAGCATCCCCGCATCGCGCAGCACCTTCGTAAAGAAACGCGCATAGAGGAGATGCAGGATCGCGTGCTCAATACCGCCGATGTACTGATCGACGGGCGCCCAATAGTTCGCCTTGTCCCGATCAAAGGGACGCTCCGTGTTGTGCGGATCGGCGTAACGGTAGTAGTACCACGAAGAGCAGATGAACGTGTCCATCGTATCCGTCTCACGCGTCGCCGGACCGCCGCATTTCGGACAGGTGCAGTGGAGGAAGTGCTCGCTTGAGGACAGCGGCGATACCGTCCCCTGCTCGAACGACACATCCTCGGGCAGACGCACGGGAAGTTCTTCCTCAGGGACAAGTACCTCACCGCATTTTTCACAGTTGATAATTGGAATCGGCGCACCCCAGTACCGCTGGCGCGAGATGAGCCAGTCACGCAGACGGTAGTTGACACAGCGTTTACCGAAGCCCTGCGCCTCCGCCTCGTCGATGATCGCGCCCATCGCCGCGTGCATCTCCATTCCCGTGAACTTGCCGGAGTTGATCAGGAAGCCTTCTTTCTCAACGTATGCTTCCGTCATATCCGCAAGCCGCAGCTCACCCTCGGGCGGGCGGATCGTGAGGATCTTGCGGATGCCGTACTTCGTCGCAAACATCCAATCGCGCTGATCCTCGGACGGAACCGCCATGACTGCGCCCGTGCCGTACTCGAAGAGGACGTAGTTCGTAATCCAGATTTCGACCTGCTCGCCGTTGAATGGATTCGTGCAGTAAAGCCCGGTAAAAATGCCTTCCTTCTCCGACTCGCTCGATGCACGCTCGATGTCGGACTGCTTCTTCACACGCGTGCAGAACGCACGAATCTCGTCCGCCTTGTCGCTGATCGCACAGATCTTCTCCACAAGGGGATGCTCGGGCGCGAGTGCGAGGAAGGTAATGCCGAACACGGTGTCCGGACGCGTCGTGTAGACGGGGATCTCTGTCCGGAGTGCGGGCGCGGGCAGTCGGAACTCCAGACCCTCGCTCCGCCCGATCCAATTCTCCTGCATCGTCTTGACGCGCTCGGGCCACCCCGGCAGTTTTGCAAGATCGGCAAGGAGTTCGTCGGCGTAGTCCGTGATCTTGAAGAACCATTGCGCGAGGTTCTTTTTGTGCACCTCGGATTTGCAGCGCCAACACTTGCCGTCCTCGACCTGCTCGTTCGCAAGCACCGTTCCACAGGTGTCGCACCAGTTGACGGACGCCGCCTTTTTATACGCAAGCCCCTTTTTGTAGAACAACTCGAACAGCCACTGTGTCCAGCGGTAGTAGTCCTCACGGCAGGTGATGACCTCACGCGACCAGTCGTACGCAAGCCCGAGCGCCTTCTGCTGCCGCTCCATATTCTCGATGTTCGAGTACGTCCACTGCGCGGGATGCACCTTGTTCTTGATCGCCGCATTCTCTGCGGGCATACCAAAGGAATCAAACCCCATCGGGTGCAGGACATTGTAGCCCTCCATCGTCCGAAAACGCGCGACCACATCGCCGATCGAGTAATTGCGGACATGCCCCATATGGAGTTTTCCGGACGGATAGGGAAACATCTCAAGCACATAATACTTCGGTTTCGTGTCCTCCATCTCCGTATGGCAGCTGTGCTCTGTCTCCCAGAACTTCTGCCATTTCGCTTCGATCTCCTGCGGGCAATATCTCTCCACGATACTCCTGCTCCTCCCGATAAATAAGGAATCGCTGAATTTATCAGTGCTTCCATAATTCCAACATATCTATATTATCAATATATTATACATGAAGCGGAATGAATGCGTCAATCACTATTCATCGTTCACAGAACATAGGGCAAAGATGCCCTGCCGCACCAACAAGAACGTGCCGGGACGGAAACAGCGGTGTGTCCCCCCGTTGCACACCGCTGCATATTCCGAAAAGCCATCACCGAATCGAACGCAGCACTTCGTCCAGCTCATCGAAACGGCTGCTCAGACGTATACTGAGTTCACTCACGCGATCGATGGAGGCACGTGAGTCACGGATGGCGCGCAGTCCGTCGTCCAGACCACGCTGCATCTGTGCGATGCGACCGTCAAAGCCGTGCTCGAAACTCTCGACCTGATCCTCAAACGCCTGACTCGTTGCAAGCATCTTGTCAATCTCCTGCACATCGCGCAGCAGCGCACTGATCGCCTCGTCGGATGCCTCAAGGCGCTCGCGCGTATTCTCCGAGAGTTTGCGCACCTCACCCGCAACAACAGCAAAGCCGCGCCCCTGTTCTCCCGCACGCGCCGCTTCGATGGCGGCATTGAGCGCGAGGAGATTGATCTGCGCCGAGATCTCCGTAATCATATTCATGACCTGCTCGATTTTCTTCGTACTCTCTGTGAGGCGTTCGAGTTTCGGTGTGATCTCCACATTGCGCTCAAGGAGCTGCTTGGTCATGTCGCCCTGCCCGGTGAGCCCGCTACTCAAATTGCCCACAAGAGAGGAAACGCTCTCGGCACTTTCCCCGACACGCGCCATCGCCTTGGACATGCCCGCCATATGGCTGCGGTATTCAGCGAATTCCTGCATGATGCCGTCTTTGAGTTTGCCAATGATCTCAAGCCGGCTGATCTCATGTTCGAGAAAGGATTTCTGGCAAAGCGCATAGACAGAGGGAAAGCGGTTCATATATCCGTCATAGAACGAGCCGCCGGTGGTCTGATAAAAGAAAATCGCCGTCAGCGTTTCGTTGATGTGCATTCCCGCGATCTCACCGAGTGCGGAATACCCCGCGACGGGGATCCCCTCAAAGAGATCCGCCCCCGCAAGGTCCCCCGCAAACTTCAGACGGCGCAGGAGGCAGTCGTTCAGCACGACGCCGATGGGCGCAGGCTTGCCCTTGGCAAACCCCGCATAGTCCGCCTTCAGGATCTCGCGGAACTTCGCACGCCGCATGAGAGAGACTTCCTCACCGGCGGAAATGTCACAGAAAAAGTGCATCCGCTTCGTCGCAGGGTCAATCGTCTGCAGGGAGCGAATGTAAAACTGATTGCCAACATGCGTCGCAAAGGTAAACTCGTCGAGAGCCTCCATCAGCGCAGGAATATCCGCAGCGTGCATCTTCTTCATCAACACATCCGCGAACAGCACCGGCCGGCCGTCGCTGTCGGCGACGGTATCCACCGTGCGAAACGTCGTATCCGATCCGATGACCGTCCACTTATCCCCCGTCTCCTCCGCCGCCTGTGTCTTGAACACCGAGTAGCGGTAGTCCGCTGCGAGTTTCACCACGAGGATAACCGCATGGTTTTCGAGCACATCTTTCCCGTTGTAAATATAGGTGTGCGAGAAATCAAGCGCACCGCCCGCACTGCCGCCGACGTAAGGACAGGGCAGACTCTCGGCATCGTACATCGCCTTCAACACGAACGACTCACACGCACTCACGCCGTCCACATAGACAAAGGCAAAGGTATCGTCAAACCGTACGGGAAACGGTATCTTCTCCGCACGGATGTCCGCCGTGAGCTTCGCCACGCGCTCGGTGGGTGTCATGGTCACCGCCCCGCGCTTCATATCCTCGTTGTGCAGCGGGAGCGTCATCATGTGCGTTCCCGCGATCATGCGCTTGCTGAACACCTGCAGGAGCACCTTCGCACGTCCATCCCCCGCCTCCATATAGTAGGAGCGTGTGCCGGGCGTATGCGTCAGCTCGCCGCAGGTCGTCATCATCAGAATCTTGACATCGGGCGGCGAGGCAGACTGTACGGCGCGTGCCACATCGTCCATACGGAGATCCGCAGAAACAAACCCGAGGACGATGGCGGGACCGCCCGGTACGTCATAGACCTCCCGCAGTCGCTCCGCCGTCAGTTCACTGCGCGAGAGATAGGCACATTTCATATCGCTGCCGCCCACACTGCCAAGTCCCGCAAACGGCGCACGTGCCTTCCCTCCCTCCTCGCGTGCGGCGGGCTCTGCTGCGAGAGGTTTCGCCTTGATCCGATCCGCGAGCGACACTTCCTCCCTCTTTTTATTTCCAAATAACCCAAACATATTGTCCCCCCTATCGAAAAAGTTAATTCAATTATAACATATATCTATTTATACCGCAAGAACCTGTAAAGAATCATGGGAACAATCAGCAGGGGAACACCGAGATAGAGAGCGGAGCGCAGCTCCGGGACAAAAAACATGAATGCGAGGCAGCATACCTGCGCCCAAATGCCAAAGAGCGTCACATAGGGAAAGAAGGGCATACGATAGCGCAGCAGGGACACCTGTCCCTCCGCTTCGAGTTTACGCCGCCGCCGGTACTGACTCCAACAGATCGAGATCCACGCCACCGCCCCCGAGAATCCGGAGAGCGCAAGCAAATACGTGTAGAGTGCCGCATCCGGATTCACCGCATAGATGCCGATGACCCCCCAGCAGAACAGGATGGATGCATAAATCGCGCGCGACGGTACGCCCTGACTGCTGAGCCCCGCAAGCACGCGCGGAGCCATGCCCATCGTCGCAAGTGCGTGAACTGCGCGCGCCGCACCGTAAAGCCCCGAGTTCGAGCAGGAAATCGCCGCTGTGAGGACGACGAGCGAGAACACCGCCGCCAGCTCCGTAAATCCATGCTCTGCGAGCGCCGCCGCAAAGACACTCTCCGAGAGCGAGGCGTGATCCCACGGAAAAATGGAAATCAGCAGCGTAATGGGAACGATGTAGAGGGCGATGATGCGCCATGTAATGTTGCGCACCGCTGTCGGAATGCTGCGTGCAGGATCGGCGGTCTCCCCCGCCGCAAGCCCGATGATCTCCGTCCCTTGAAAATTCACGAGAATGATCACCATCGTGAGTGCGATACTCGCGCAGCCGTGCGGCGCAAAACCGCCGCTGCCGAGCAGGATGCGTGTCCCGATATACCCCTCCCCTCCGACGAGCCCAAGACAGATGAGCAGAGCGACCACACTGAACGCGACGAGCGCAGACACCTTGATGAGCGAGAGCCAAAACTCGCTCTCACCGAATTTATCGACACGAAACAGATTGATCATGGTGACGACGAGCCCGAAGAACACCGCCCACCAGATCGTCCCGACCTCCGGGAAAAAGCCGTTCATGATGATGCCGGCGGCAATCATCTCCGAGGGCACATAGGACACCCACGTCACCCAATACGACCAGCCGACGCCGCACGCCCACGTCGGCGATATATTTTCGCGCGCATAGACAACAAAAGATCCCGAAAGCGGTTTTTCCACCGCCAGCTCTGCAAGACAAAGCATGACCGAGAGAACAATCAGTCCGCCGAGGAGGTAGGAGATCATCGCAGCAGGCCCCGCATGTTCGAGCACATAGCCCGTTCCGAGGAAATATCCGCTCCCGATGACACCGCCGAGAGAGATAAACTGAAGATGCCTGTTCTTCAGCTTCCGTTTCATTGTTGTTTCGCCCATGGGCTTCTTAACACAACCTTTCTTCCAAAATCCCCACGCGAAAATATGCGCTCCCATCATACTACAGGAAGGCGTGAATTACTATGATTTATTTGACAAAGCCGTAAATTTTTATTATCATCGTAGAAGCTGTATAAAGGAGGAGTTTGATTATGAAATTCAGAGCCTTGCTGCTCGCTCTCGCCCTCGTCATTACTGTTTCCGGGACAGCGGGCGCAACCGTCACCGAACATCGGGAGTCGACGACGAACCTCTCCATCGCCTACCCCGTCCTTGCGTTGGAAGACACTGCCGCTGCAGATCTCATCAATGCCGACATCGCGTCGCTCGCCGCAAATATGCGCACGGCCTACGAGAACGGCGCCTTTTACCGCGGGGAGCTTGGCTATCGGGTACACCTGGACGACGACAACTTCCTCTCCGTAACGTTCACGGATCTGCGCTACGAGCTGCGCGCAAATCAGCCCGTCCGTCATGACTACGGCTGCGTCTACTACAAAAAAACAGGACAACGCATTCCGCTCTCGTTCTTTGTTCACCTCACCCCGTCCGACCTCGACGGTGAGGCGGTCAGTGGGCATCTCTACAATGAGCAGGGGCGCAACACGCCGATTCAGCCCGAAAAATCCGTCCGCGAAATTCCGACGAACTACTTCCTCGGCGGCAGCGGCTATGTATGCCCCATCTTTCAGGCGGGCGAGCTGACGGCGAGCACAGGGCCGACCTACATCCTGCTCGATGCGTCCATCATCGACTACTTTAACCGCAAAAACAAATGACGATGGAAATTTATACAACCATCACAGGGGAGATACCGAACGGCGGTGTCTCCCCTGTTTTATACGAAATTCAGCGGTCACGCTTCCTTGCCTATGCAATCCACGCAGAGGACGAGAACGAGGTACGGACATGGCTGCAGACGGTAAAGAAGGAACACTATGAGGCACGCCACGTTCCCTACGCAATGGTACTGGGGGAACGCTCGGATCGTCAGCGTTCGAGCGACGACGGCGAGCCGGGCGGCACGGCGGGCAGCCCCATCCTCGAAGCGATCAAGGCACGCGGCATCACGAATGCAGCCGTCGCTGTCGTACGCTACTTCGGTGGGATCAAGCTCGGCGCGGGCGGGCTCATCCGTGCCTATGCGCATACGGCAGGGCTCGGACTCGACGCGGCGGCGAAGGTACGTATGACACCGCTGCAGACCATGTATGTTCAGATCGACTACGACCTTTTGGCTCCAGTGGAACGCTATATCCGAGATGCAGGTCTTTTGACAGAGGAAGCTGCGTATGCGGACAGGGTTACCCTTCCCCTCCTCGTCCCCGCTGCCGATACCGAACTCCATCAACGTGCACTCACCGACCTCACGGCAGGACGCGCACAGTACCGGCTCGGCGGGCAAAAATACGTCGCAGTCCCCCTTGCATAGAAAAAGCGCCTCAATGAGGCGCTTTTTCTATTCGATATTACAGATTTCCCTGCCGCAGTTCTCACAGTGAATCTCTGCCTTCAGATACTCCATATCCTTGATGAGTATGAGATGTCCGCGCATCTCGATCACATTCTGTTTCTTGAGATCGGCAAGCATACGGTTGAGGCTTTCACGCGCCGATGCCGAGTAGTTCGCAAGCTCCTGATTCGTCAGCGGAACGGAGATCAGAATCCCCTCATCCGTCTCCATCCCGTAGCTGTTCGCGAGACGGATCAGCGTCGAGCAGAGCGCCCCCTTCTTCCCGTAGAGAACCAAGTCGCGAAATTTCAGATGCTGCTTTCGCATATGCATTCCGATCAGCTTGAGCAGGGCAATCGAGAGATGCGGGTGTTTTTCCAGGTATGCCTGTAGTACGGGAAACTCAATGGCATAGACCTCAGCGGCGCTGCGTGCAACCGCACTGAAGATATAGATCGGCTTCTCCTCATAGATCGGCAGCTCGCCGATGATACTGCCCTTTGTCGCGAGACGCAGGGCAAGCACGCGCCCCGATGCACCATACTTCACAATGAAGATATGCCCCGACCGCACGATGTAGAAATAATGTGCCGGCCTGCCCTCACGAAAGAGATATGCGCCGTCATGCAAGGAAATCACCTTGCCCGGAATCGACTCCACCTCTCGAATGAGCGTCTCCTGATCCACGAACCTCTCCTCCATTCCTGTCCATAGAGAATGTTCATTGTATTTTTTAATATTATCGAAAAAACTATTAAAATCCTGTGACATCGGTCACATCCAAGCGAAAAATTTTTCACTATAATTTTTTTGTATCAACGTTATAGGAAACTCTGATAAGGCACAATCCCCTCGGAGCTTCACGAAATCATCATGGGAGAGATGCAAATGGAAAGCAAGGACATCCTCGCTGTACTCGGCGAGAACCCGTCACGGCGTGATATTCTCACGCATTGGGATCCGGAGAATGAGACGTTCTGGAAAAAATACGGCGAGCGCATCGCCAAACAGAACCTCTACACCTCGACATGGGCGCTGACCCTCGCCTTTGTCGCATGGACGATGTGGGCGACCATCGCGGCACAGCTCAATCAGATCGGCTTTCACTTCACGGATAACGAGATCTTCACGCTCGCGGCACTGCCGGGACTCGTCGGTGCAACGGGGCGTCTCGTCTACACCTACCTCCCCGCCATGGTCGGCGGACGCAACTGGACGTTCATCTCGACCGCACTCCTTCTCATCCCGCTCATCGGGCTCGGCAACGCTCTCACGGACACGACCACAACCTATGACACCTTTGTCCTGCTCGTCGCGGGCATCGGCATCGCGGGCGCAAACTTCTCCTCGTCGATGGCAAACATCGGCTTCTTTTTCCCGAAGTCGCAGAAGGGGCTTGCCCTCGGCATCAACGCCGGCATCGGCAACCTTGGCGTATCACTCATCTATCTGACCGCCCCCATGCTCCTCGGTGCGAGTTTCGGCGGCCTCTTCGGCGATCCGCTCCTGAGTGCGGCAGGCAAGGAGGTCTACATCCAGAACGTCTGCTATTTCTGGGCGATCCCCACGGCGCTCACCCTCGTGCTCATCTGGATGTTCATGGACAACCTGCCCATCCCGAAGCAGAGCCCGCGCAGCATGATGTCGATCTTCGGCAACAAGCACACATGGCTCATCACCGTCATCTATACCTGCGGCTTCGGCTCGTTCATCGGCTACTCCGCAGCGCTCGCACTCCTCGTGAACCGCGAGTTCCCCGAGGTCTCGTTTGCCTATGCTGCGTTCCTCGGCCCCTTCATCGGCGCGGGCGTACGCCCCATCGGCGGTTGGGTCTCGGACAAGGTCAACAGCGGCTCGAAGGTCACGTTCTACTCGCTGCTCCTCATGCTCGTCGCGTGCATCGTCACCGTCATGGGCATTCAGGCGCACAATTTCGCACTGTTTTTCGGTGCGTTCCTCGTACTCTTCTTCTCGACCGGCTTCATCAACGCCGCATCCTTCCGCATGATCCCCTTCGTCTTTGACAACCCCGTGCACGCCTCGCTCGTCACAGGTTTCACGGCGGCGATTGCGGCATATGGCGCGTTCCTCATCCCAAAGATTTTCGGCTGGTCATACGGCACACAGGGCAGTGTCATCCCCGCGTTCTACATTCTCATCGCGTTCACCGTCATTACCATCATCATCACCTATGTCTTTTACGCACGCAAGGGCTCCGGCATCAAGTGCTGAGCGCTGCGTGAGCAAAGAAGCTGCCCTCGACAGGGCGGCTTTTTTATTGGGAAAATTGATGTGCCGCCCACATCCTCCATTTCACGCACACATCGGACTGTGGTATAATGGGCGGAGCATTGGGAAATAATTAGGGGGAATCATGGAAATCGAAACCATCAAAAATGCCGCGCAGGACAGCAACAAGATGCTGAACCACAAAATGAAAATCCTGCTCGACATCGGACAGACACTCATGGAGAACGGTGCGGACTGCGCACGCATCGTACGTGATATGCGCCGCGCGGCGGTACATCTGCGCATTCCGGCGCATCAAATCCAGTCGCACGTCACCTATACAACACTCATGCTCTGCGTCAGCGACGGCGAACGATCCTTTACCCAGTTCCGCAAATGTCTGAAGCACGGGGTCAACCTTGCCGTCCTCGCCGCCGTCAGCAAACTCACCTGGCGCATCCTGCGCGGCAATACGCCGCTGCATCCGATTGAGCGTGCCATCGACCGCATCCGCGAACGCGCACTCTGTTATCCGGACTGGGGGATCGCGCTCGGAGCCGCTGTCGGCTCCGGCGGCTCGTGCAAGCTCTTCGGCGGCAGCTGGCTTGAAGCACTGGTCGCCACCATCGCCGCACTCATGGGATTTATCGCACACCGCACAAGTACAAGATATGCGTTTAATCCGTACGCCTGCGCCATGATTACGGGTTTTGTCGCGACGATCTTCGCGTGGATCATCCCCGCCGCCCTCGGTCTGCCGACCATGTGGTACGCACTCGTCGCCTGTACGATCTTTCTGATGCCCGGATTCCCGTCCATCAACGCCGCAAGCGATATGCTGAACCGCTTCACGACCTCCGGGATGACGCGTGCGATGGACACCATGCTCATCATCGGCGGCATGACCTTCGGCATCGCCTTCGCCATCCTCGTTGCGGGCGTACACAACATCTCCGACGTGCATATACAGCCGACCGACACCTACCTCAATCAAGCGATTGCAGCGGCACTCGCAGCGGGCGGCTTCTCCATCATGTTCAACACACCGAAGAAGCTGCTCGCCATCGTCGCCGTCGAGGGCATTGTCACCATGCTCATCCGCAACGTCCTCATGCTTGAGTTCGGACTGCCGCAGTCCATCGGCTCCTTCGCAGCAGCCGCCGTCGTCGGCATCGCCGCGCTCAAGATCATCCACATTGTCCACACGCCGAACACCCTGCTCATCATTCCGCCCGTCATCCCGCTGATCCCCTGCGTTCTCCTCTACCGTCTCCTCTTCGCCGTCCTGCACATCCAGACCATCTCCGTCGAGGAGCTGCTTGAGGCTCTGCGCTTCGGCGTGAACGGTGTCACGATCATCCTCGCCGTCGTCGTCGGCGTCTCCATCCCGAACATCTTCATCCAGAAACGCATGGAGGCACAACAGCAGCGCGAAATCGACGCCATCATCGCAACACGGGGGGACGTATAGTCCTCACGCAATTTCACCCGTACGGCATCTTTTCAGCAGACGTTTCTCTCCATTTCTTTGCGTTTGTATTTATGTTATAATAACGCAGACTTATAGTTTAGTGGAGAGAAAGGCGGTCTGTATACACATGACTCGGGCACAATTCAAGAGCGCATCGGAGGATGACAACCGAACGCTCAACCACAAAATGAAAATCCTGCTCGACATCGGGCAGTCTCTGATGGAGAGCGGTGCAGACTGCGCACGCATCATACGGGACATGAGGCGTGCCGCAGCCCATCTGCGCATTCCCTCCGACCAGATCCAATCCCATGTCACCTATACCACGCTCATGCTGAACGTCACGGACGGCGAACGATCCCTTACCCAGTTCCGAAAGTGTATGAAGCACGGTGTCAATCTCGCTGTAATCGCAGCCATCAGCAAACTGACATGGCGTATCCTGCGCGGAAATACCCCCATAAACGCGATCGAAAACGCCGTTACCCGTGTCCGACAGCGCCCACGCAGCTATCCGGTATGGGCGGCGGCTCTTGGTGCTGCGATTGCCTCGGGGGCTTCGTGCTCACTGTTCGGCGGCAGTCTGCCGGAGTCGTCGGTCGCAACCGCTGCAGCCCTGATCGGGTTCATCGCCCACCGTCTCAGCATCCGAAATGAATTCAATCCCTACGCCTGCTCCATGATTGCCGCGTTTGCCGCCACCATCGTCGCATGGCTCATTCCGTTCGTTCTCGCTCTGCCGACCATGTGGTACGCGCTTGTTTCCTGTACCATTTTCCTCATCCCCGGATTCCCGATCATCAACGCTGCAAGCGATGTCATCAACCGCTTTATCTCCTCCGGCATGACGCGTGCGATAGACACCATGCTCATCGTCGGAGGCATGACCTTCGGCATCGCCTTCGCTATCCTGTCCACCGGCATCGCGAACATCTCCGATGTCCACATCCTCCCGACAGATGCCTACATCAGTCAGGCATTTGCCGCAGCACTTGCGGCAGGCGGCTTTTCCATCATCTTCAACACACCGAAAAAACTGCTCGCCATTGTCGCATTCGAAGGAATTGTGACCATGCTGATCCGCAACATCCTCATGAATGAAATCGGTTTATCGCAGGCGGTCGGCTCTTTCGTCGCTGCGGCTGTGGTCGGTATTTCCGCACTCAAAGTCATTCATATCGTCCATACACCAAACACACTGCTCATCATCCCGCCCATCATTCCGCTCGTTCCCGGCGTCCTGCTCTATCGGCTGCTCTTCGCCGTTCTCTACATCCAGACCATCTCCGCAGAAGAATTTTTGGAGGCACTCCGCTTCGGCATCAGCGGCATTACCATCATCCTCGCCATTGTCGTCGGTGTCTCCATCCCGAACATCTTCATCCAGAAACGCATGGAGGAACAACAGCAACGCGAAATCGACGCCATCATCGCGCGACGTGCAGCGGAGGAGTAACGCATACAAAAAGAAAAATCATCTGTCGATTTTCGTACAGATGATTTTTTCTGCCTCATCATCGCGAAACGGCATAGGGCATACTGATAGAATCATAATTTTTATAAATTTAAAGAATGCCCGTAAGTGCTTGTTCTATCTGGACTTACGGGGACGAACAAGCACTTTGGCTTAAAAAAAATCACTTTTATTACTTGACAAAAGTATCTGAATTATAATAAAATCTCGAATAGGGTATACCTTTAGAAATTCCCCTAGCCGTTTCAAACCTTCTGTATTTTTTATCTATCTGTAGTAGGAGGAAAAAAACATGATTGTTGGCGTTTCGAAGGAAATCAAGAACAATGAGTTCCGCGTCGGTATGACCCCGTCGGGTGTCGAGGCGATGCGCCGTGCCGGTCACACGGTGCTCATCGAGAAAAGTGCCGGCGTTGGCAGCGGTTTCACGGATGCCGATTACGAAGCTGTTGGCGCTGAGATCGTCTCGGACAAAAAGGCTCTCTTTGATCGCTCTGAAATGATTGTTAAGGTAAAAGAGCCGCTTGCCGAAGAGTATGATCTCTTCCATGAGGGTCAGATCCTCTTCACCTACCTCCATCTCGCAGCCGAGCCCGAACTGACCGAGGCTCTCCTCAAGAAGAAGGTTGTCGGCATTGCCTACGAGACGGTTATCGCAAAGGGCGGCCGCGGACATACGACCTGCTCGCTCCGATGAGCGAAATCGCAGGTCGTATGTCCGTCCAGATCGGCGCACAGTTCCTTGAGAGCCGCTATGGCGGCAGCGGCGTTCTGCTCGGCGGCATCGCAGGTGTCGCAGCAGGTCAGGTCGTCATCATCGGCGGCGGCAACGTCGGCACGAACGCAGCAAAGATCGCGGTTGGTCTCGGCGCACGCGTCACGATCATCGACCTCTCGATCGAGCGTCTGCGTTACCTCGATGAGATCTTCGCCGGTCGTGTCGTCACGGAGTACTCCTCAAGCTACAACATCGCAAAATGGGTCAAAGAAGCAGACCTGCTCATCGGCTCGGTTCTCGTTCCGGGCGGTCGTACGCCGACCCTCGTCACCGAGGATATGATCAAGACGATGAAGAAGGGCTCCGTTGTCGTCGACGTTGCAATCGACCAGGGCGGCTCGATCCAGACCTGCGACCACTGCACGACGCACGAGAATCCGACGTTCGAGAAGCACGGCGTTGTCCACTACTCCGTCGCGAACATCCCGGGCGCTGTTTCCCGCACCTCCACGCTCGGCATCACGAATGCGACCATCGAGTATGCACTCGCTCTGGCGAACAAGGGCTACAAGGCTGCACTCCGCGATGTGCCCGGCTTCAAGTATGGTCTCAACACCATTGACGGACACCTCACGAACGAGCCTGTTTCGAAGGCACTGAACATTCCGTTCAAGCCCATCGACGAGTTCCTTGCGTAATTCTTTTTTCTGACTGCTGAGGGGCTGTTTCACTCCCATATGCTTCCATATGCGTTGTGAAACAGCCCCTTTCTTAGATGAAAACTGAAAGGATTTGCTTGGAGGTTTTTGTATGTTCTTTAAGAAAAAAACACTGGAGGACTTCAGTGCGCAGCGCGAGAACAGCGGAATGAAACGCACGCTGAGCACCGTTGACCTTACCTTCCTTGGCATCGGCGGCATCATCGGCTCGGGCGTGTTTGTTCTGACCGGAATCGGCGCCGCACGCTACGCAGGCCCCGGTATTGTATTATCCTTCGTTGCCGCAGGTCTTCTCTGTATGCTCGTTGGTCTCGCCTATGCCGAGCTGGCATCGCTCATCCCTGCTGCGGGCAGTGCGTACGCCTATACATTCGCCTCCCTCGGCGAGGGCATGGCGTTCCTGTGCGGCTGGTCGCTGATCATCGGCTACATCGTTACCGCGAGCGCGGTCGCCGTCGGCTTCTCCGCCTACTTCTCAGGGATGATGGCATCCCTCGGAATGGAGATCCCGAAGGCACTCCTCACAACGGCGCCGGAGGGCGGCATCATCAACCTCCCCGCTGTCGTCATTGCACTTCTGATCGGTCTGCTCCTCGCACATGGCACGAAGGAGAGTTCGCGTCTCAACACGATCCTCATCTCACTCACGATCTGTGCGATTATCGCCTTCCTCGTCGTCACCACCCCGCACATGGATCTCTCGAAGAACATGGAGCCGTTCCTGCCCTTCGGCACTGCCGGCATCATGACGGGCGCAGCGGTGGTGTTCTTCTCCTTCATGGGATTCGATACGGTCGCGACCTCCGCCGAGGAGTGCAAGACGCCGGAGAAGAGCCTCCCGATCGGCATTATCGCATCGGTCTTTGTCTGCCTCTGCATCTATGCGGTTGTGGCGTTCGTCCTCACAGGCACGATCAACTATGCAGATCTCGACCGTGCAGATCCGGTTGCCTACTGTCTCCGTACGATCGGCTACACGGGGCTCGCAAACCTTGTCACGGTCGGTATCCTCTTCGGCATGATTACGACGCTGATCGTCTACATCTTCGGTCAGGCGCGTGTCTTCTTCGCAATGTCGCGTGACGGCTTCCTCCCGAAAACGATGGCGAACATCCATCCGAAATATGGTACGCCGTACTTTATCACATTGGTTGGTTCGGCAATCATCGCCTTCATTGCCGGCTGCGTCCCGATGCTCTACATCGTCGAGCTCGCGAATACGGGTGTTCTTGCAGCGTTCTTCATCGTCTTTGTCGGTCTGATTTCGCTTCGCCGCAATGCCCCCGATCTGCCGCGTACGTTCCACTTCCCGATGCTCTACGTGCTCGCGCCGATTGGCATGGCAGTCTGCCTCTACCTCATCTGGGCGCTCTCGCTCGTAACGAACATCACGTTCATTGTACTGATGATCGTGGGACTTCTTTTCTACAACAGCTATGCGCCTTCGCACAGATGTTGGGAAAGAAAATAGCACATGATCTAATTGGCTCCATGCAGCCCGTCCGACGGACGGGCTGTTTTCTATTGCAAATCATAGATTTTCTTGGCAAAGAAGATTGTTGCATAAATGGTTTACATACGCTAAAATGGGAACGCTGAAGAAATTAGAACGATGCGAAAGGAAGTGCCCGATGCCCAGTCGTGCGGCGTGGGTCGAGATTGACCTCGGGGCAATTGCCCACAATTATAAAGAGATTCGCAGACATATGCGAAAGGATGCAAGGCTCTGTGCTGTGGTAAAGGCGGATGCCTATGGACACGGTGCGATCGCCGTCGCGCGCAAGGCAATTGCAGCGGGGGCGGAGTATCTGGCGGTCGCGACCATCTCCGAGGCGATGAAGCTGCGTGAGGCAGGCTTTACCACGCCGCTGCTCATCTTGGGGCTCACAAAGCCGGACAGCTCGTTCGACATCGTGGATGCCAATCTCACGCAGACGATCTGCCGTCTCGATCTCGTGCAGACACTCTCGGCTGAGGCTGTCACACAGGGGAAAAAAGTCAAGGTGCATCTCGCCGTTGACACAGGTCTCGGGCGTATTGGAGTACGCCCGGAGGATGCTGTACATTTTGCCCGCCTCGTCAGTGCCATGCCCGGGATTGAACTGGAGGGTATTTTCTCCCATTTTGCACTTGCCGACATCACGGACAAGTCCTATACCATGGAACAGATTCGTCGTTTTCAGGAAGCGTGTGCGTCCATCGAGGCGGCGGGTATTCACATTCCGATTCGCCACATCGCAGAGTCTGCGGCAATCCTCGATCTGCCCGATGTACATTTCGACATGGTGCGTGCGGGTATTCTGCAATACGGACTGTGGCCCTCCGACGAGGTGACGCGCCCGCTTGATCTGCGCCCTGCGATGCGTTTCTGCGCACGCATTGTCTACATCAAGACCATCCCGCCCGGCACGTCCATCGGATACGGACGGAATTTTATCGCACAACGCACGAGCCGCATCGCAACGATCTCCGTCGGCTATGCGGACGGCTACCTCCGCGCGTATGCGGGCGGCTGTGTGGAGGTACGCGGCAAACGTGCGCCGATTGCGGGGCGCATCTGCATGGATCAGTGCATGATCGACATCACGGACATCCCCGAGGCAAGGCTCGGCGATGTGGTGACGCTCTTTGGCTCGAAAACACTCACGGCGGATGATCTCGCACGGCGGGCAGACACGATCAGCTATGAGGTGCTCTGCCTCGTATCAAAGCACGTTTCACGCATCTATGTGAAGTGATTTCCACAAAACAAATCTCTGTGCCGTGTTAAAAAGGGACGTATTTCCAATGAGGAAATACGTCCCTTTTTATGTCGTCAAACAAGCCCGTTTTCAATCATATACTCGGCGATTTGGAGTGCGTTGAGTGCCGCACCTTTGCGAATCTGGTCGCCGCAGATCCAGAAGTTCAGTGCATTGTCCGCCGACTCGTCGCGGCGCAGACGGCCGACCTCGACATCGGTCTTGCCCGAGGTGAAAAGCGGCATCGGGTACTCCTGCTCCGACGGGTTGTCGCGCAGGACGACGCCCGGGAACGTCGCGAGTGCCTTGCGTGCCGCATCGAGCGAAACCGCGCTCTCAAACTCGACGTTGACGGACTCCGCATGGCTGCGGTAAACGGGCACGCGCACGGTGGTCGCCGTGATGCGCAGGCTCTCGTCCTCCATGATTTTCTTCGTTTCGTCGATCATCTTCATCTCCTCCTTGGTGTAGAGGTTGTCCATGAAAACGTCGATCTGCGGGATGAGGTTAAACGCGATCTGATAGTGCTTCGGCAGCTTTCCGACAGGCAGGATGTTCGCAGTCGGTTCTTTCCCCGTCGAGAGTGCTGCGACCTGTTGCTCCAACTCTGCCATGCCCTCCTTCCCCGCACCGGAAACCGCTTGATAGGTCGATACGACGATGCGGCGAATCTGCGCGAGATCGTAGAGGGGCTTGAGCCCCATCACCATGATGATGGTGGAGCAGTTTGGGTTTGCAATGATGCCCTTGTGTTTCTTGATCGCCTCGGGATTGACCTCGGGCACAACGAGCGGCACCTCGGGATCCATGCGGAACGCGCTCGAATTGTCGATGACAATCGCACCCGCCTTGACTGCGTGGGGCGCGAACTCCTTGCTTGCCGCACCGCCTGCAAAGAGCGCAATGTCGATGCCCTCAAAGGAATCTGCCGTCGTCTCCTGTACGGTGTACTCCTTGCCCATGAATGCGATCTTCTTGCCCGCCGAACGGCTGGACGCGAGCAGACGCAGCTCCGCAAACGGGAATTTGCGCTCCTCGATGAGATTCAGAAACTCCTGACCGACGGCACCCGTCGCGCCGAGGATGGCGACACGATATTTCTTCATGATGTACTCCCTTACTATCCCTTACAACAGCTTGTCCAGTCCGACCGTGAGCGACGTGAGCCCGCGCACCTTCTTCGCCGCGAGCACGACCCCCGGCATAAAGGACGCGCGGTTCAGCGAATCGTGGCGGATCGTGAGCGTCTGTCCGAGGCCTCCGAAGATGACTTCCTGATGCGCGACATAGCCCGGCAGACGGACGCTGTGGATGCGCATTCCCTCGTACTCTGCGCCGCGTGCCCCCGCGATCTTTTCCTCCTCATCGGGATGTCCCTGTGCGTGTGCCTCGCGCACCTCGGCAATCATCGCCGCTGTCTGCACCGCTGTTCCCGACGGTGCGTCCAACTTGTTGTCGTGGTGCAGCTCGATGATCTCGACCTCGGGCATATACTTTGCCGCCATGCGGCTCATCAGCATCATCAGCACCGCACCAATGGCAAAGTTCGGCGCGATGAATGCGGGCGTATCGTTCTCGTCCGCCGCCGCCTTGATCGCCGCCTTCTGCTCCTCGGTCAGCCCCGTTGTCCCGACCACAGGCGAAACCTTGTGCGCGAGTGCCGTGAGCACGTTTCCATAGACCACGTCGGGGCGCGTAAAGTCGATCATCACATCGGGGTGCAGACGATTGAGAGCCGCCGCGAGATCCGTCTCCACGAGGATGCCATTTTTCGCCATGCCCGCGAGCTCACCCGCATCCGCGCCGCCTGTGATGTCAACTGCACCGACGAGTTCCAGTTCCGCATCGTCGATCACAGCCTTCAACACCGTGCGTCCCATACGACCTGCGGCACCATTTACCAAAACCTTTGTCAAGGAAATCTCCTCCCAAATACAGTATGACTTATTCTAGCCCAGAGAATCCTCGTATGTCAAGGAATACAAGCGTATTCCCCCCTCAGACCTCCCGCATGTGTTCAAACTGCTCGCGGTACTGACGCATGAGTGTCGGCAGGACAAAGGAGAGCGCAGCGGGATCGTCAAGCGTTGCAAGAGCGGCACGGCGGGCGAGCAGCAGAAGATCCATGTCGGCGAGCACATCCGCGATCTTGAGATCGCCGAGCCCGTGCTGCATCGCGCCGAAGAACTGCCCGGGACCTCTGAGGCGCAGATCCTCCTCGGCGAGGCGAAAGCCGTCGCTCGTCTGCTCGATGATCTTCAAGCGTTCCTGCGATGCCGCACTGCGACCTGCGATGAGGATGCAATAGGAGGCATATGCACCGCGCCCGATGCGTCCGCGCAGCTGATGCAGCTGGGCGAGCCCGAACCGTTCCGCGTGCTCGACAACGAGGATGCTCGCATTCGGCACGTTCACGCCGACCTCAATGACCGTGGTGGAAACGAGCAGCTTGATGTGGTTTGCATAAAATCCCTCCATCACAGCTTCCTTCTCCGCAGATTTCAAGCGTCCGTGGAGCAGCCCACAGGGAATCCCGTGAAAAATACCGTGGGACAGTTCCTCATAGACCTTCTCCACCGAGGGCAGACTGCTCTCCTCACTTGCCTCGATCAGCGGACAGACGACATACGCCTGCCGCCCCGCCTCAATCTCCTTACGAACGAATGCATAAATTTTTTCACGCGCCCGCTCATCGCGCAGAAAGGTACGAATGGGCTGCCGTCCCGGCGGCAGATGCTCAATGCGCGAGACATCGAGATCGCCGTAGACCGTGAGCGTCATTGTGCGTGGGATCGGGGTCGCCGTCATGACAAGCACATCGGGCGTCACCGTGCTCTTTTTCTCCAGTGCCGAACGCTGTGCCACGCCGAAGCGGTGCTGCTCATCCGTCACCACCAACCCCAACGAAGCAAACGTTACACCCTCCTGTATCAGCGCGTGCGTCCCGACCGCGATGTCGATCTCATGCGCAGCGAGAGCCGCCGCAGCTGCCGTACGCTCCTTCTTTGTGAGCCGCCCCGAGAGGAAGCCCACGCACACACCGAACGGCGCAAGGAGTTCACGCAGCGTGTCATAATGCTGATGTGCAAGAATCTCCGTCGGGGCCATCAGCGCCCCCTGCTGTCCGTTTTCCACCGTCTTGACGAGGGCAAGCAGGGCGATCACCGTCTTGCCCGAACCAACATCCCCCTGTACGAGGCGGCGCATCGGCAGCGGCGACTCCATATCGCGTGTGATCTCCGCCCACACCTTTTCCTGATCGTCGGTCAGTGCAAAGGGGAGCGCCGCAAGCACCCGTGCGACCAGTTCCCCATTCGCCGCATGAGCGATTCCCTCCTGCTCCTCCGACGTGCGCTTCTTGAGCGCGAGCAGCCCGCATTGGATGAGATACAGTTCCTCAAATGCAAGCCGACGCCGCGCTGCACGCAGATCCTCCTCGTGCTTTGGAAAATGAATCCGCCGAAAGGCAGATTTCCGCCCAATGAGATGGTATTCCTCCCGAATGCGCTGCGGCAGAGTCTCCGCGAGTTCATCCCCCGCCTGTGTGAGCGTGTAGTCCATCATCTGACGCAGCTGCTTCTGCGTCAGCCCCTCAGTCGCCGCATAGACGGGCAGGATGCCGAGATGTTCGTCCGCCGTTTCCTGCGCACCGAGCATTTCAAACGATGTAATGTTCGTAAAGGCAAGCTGCCCGCCGCCATTATAGGCATAGTCCGCCTTTCCCGAGAGGAGAATGCGCTGCCCCTCACGCAGCTTCCCCTTCAAAAAACGCTGATTGAACCAGACCGCCTGTACATATCCCGTACCGTCGCCGACGAGTGCCGTCAGCACGGTGAACCCGCGCCGCCGCGTCTGCTTCTCGGTCACCGTCTGAATCACGCCAAGAACCGTCGCGCGTTCCCCTGCCCGCAGCTGCGCAATCGGGGTCATACGGCTCTGATCCTCGTACGCACGCGGGTAGTATGTCAGGAAATCGTAGACCGTCTGAACGCCAAGACGCACAAATGCCGACGCCTTTTTCACACCGACGCCGCGTACCTTGCTGATACCGTCCGATAGGTGCATCATTGCCCCTTCCCTAAAAAAGAAGCTGCCGCAAATGCGGCAGCTTCCTCCATGTACAGATACGGTTTAGATCTGCGGACCCGCAGGAACGAGCGCCTTGCCCTCCTCGTTGCCCTCATACTTCTTGAAGTTCTTGATGAAACGCTCGGCGAGGTCGCGTGCTTTCTCATCCCACTCCGTACGGCTCGCGTACGTGTCACGCGGATCGAGGATCTTCGGATCGACGCCCGGCAGCTCCGTCGGAACCTCGAAGTCGAAATACGGGATCTTCTTCGTCGGTGCGCTGTCGATCGAACCGTCCTGAATCGCGTGGATGATGCCGCGCGTATCCTGGATCGAGATACGCTTGCCCGTACCGTTCCACCCCGTATTCACGAGATAGGCACGCGAGCCGTGCTCCTCCATCTTGCGTACGAGCTCCTCTGCATACTTCGTCGGGTGCAGTTCGAGGAACGCCTGTCCGAAGCACGCCGAGAACGTCGGTGTCGGTTCGGTGATGCCGCGCTCCGTACCCGCGAGCTTCGACGTGAATCCAGAGAGGAAGTAGTACTTCGTCTGCTCCGGTGTGAGGATGGAGACCGGCGGCAGAACGCCGAACGCATCCGCCGAGAGGAAGATCACGTGCTTTGCGTGCGGACCTGCGGACTTGTCGCCGGCATGACCGAGCACGATGTTCTCAATGTGGTTGATCGGGTACGAAACGCGTGTATTCTCCGTCACACTCTTGTCGGCAAAGTCAACATGGCCTGCAAGGTCAACCGTGACATTCTCCAGCAGCGCATTGCGGCGGATCGCGTGATAGATATCCGGCTCCGCCTCCGCATCGAGGTTGATGACCTTCGCGTAGCAGCCGCCCTCATAGTTGAACACACCTTCATCGTCCCAGCCATGCTCGTCGTCACCGATCAAAAGACGCGCACTGTCGGTCGAGAGTGTAGTCTTGCCCGTACCGGAGAGGCCGAAGAACAGCGTCGTGTTCTGCCCCTCTTTGTCCGTATTTGCCGAGCAGTGCATGGAGGCGATTCCCTTGAGAGGAAGGTAGTAGTTCATCATCGAGAAGATGCCCTTTTTCATCTCGCCGCCATACCACGTATTGATAATGACCTGCTCACGGCTTGTGAGGTTGAACATGACCGCCGTCTCTGAGTTGAGCCCCAGATCGCCGAAGTGCATGACGCGTGCCTTTGCCGCATTGTAGACCACGAAGTCGGGCTTAAAGACCTTCAGCTCCTGCTCTGTCGGACGGATAAACATATTTGTGACAAAATGCGCCTGCCACGGCACTTCCGTAATAAAGCGCACTGCCATACGCGTATTCGCATTCGCACCGCAGAACGCGTCCACGACAAAGAGGCGCTTGTTGCAGAGCTCGCGAATGGCAATCTCACGCACCGAATTCCATGCCTTCTGCGTTGCACGGTGATTGTCGTTCTTGTACTCGTCCGATGTCCACCACACCGTATCATGCGAGGTCTCATCATCGACGATGTACTTATCCTTCGGGGAGCGTCCCGTATAGATGCCGGTCATAACATTGACGGCATCCCCCATCTCCGTCACCTGTCCGCGCTCGTATCCCTCAAGATCGGGGCGCAGCTCCTCGCGGAACAGCTGATCGTAGCTTGGATTGTGAACAATCTCCTTCGTCCCCGTAATGCCGTACTGTGTCAGATCAATCGTTGCCATGATATAACCTCTTTCTCCAAAAAAATGGGAGCAATTGATGCGAGGCGGAAATCCCGCCTCGGTATCATCATTAACATACTTTAGTGAAGCTTCTTCGTATCGTCCGAAAATCCTTCTTTATTGTGAAAAATTTTTATTGTTTGCTTGTTTTTCTTATGTACGGGCAAATGCGAGAACCGCTGCACGCATCCCGCCCTTTTCACAAATCCCCTTATGACGCACGGGCGCTTTTTCCAGTGCTTCAAGGCGCGGAGGGATCTTCATCCCGCTCTTCTCCTTCAGGAATATCATTTGGGTGAATTCATCCACGCCCGCCATATCCTCACCGAGTGCACGGAGCACACTCGCGCCGAACTTGTACGGGCTTGCCGTTGAGAGCACAACCATCGGGCGCACGTCCCCCGTTTCGCGGCGATAGTCCTCCGCCGCACGATAGGCGACCGCCGTGTGTGTATCGAGCGTGTACCCCGTCCGTTCATAGACCGCGCGAATCTCTTCCTCCGTCTCCGCATCGTCCGCACACGCTGCCCAGAAGTTTTCACGGAGCACAGGCAGGAGGCGGCTCGCGTCATATTTTCCAACCTCTGCGAGTTCCTGCATCCACGCAGCGACCTGTGCCGTATCCTCCGTCAGATGACAGAGCAGACGCTCAAGATTGCTCGATACGAGAATGTCCATGGACGGCGACATCGTCTGATAGAAGTCGCGCTTGCGGTCATAGATGCCCGTTTGCAGGAAGTCCGTGAGCACATTGTTCGCATTCGACGCGCAGACGAGTTTGCCGACGGGCAGCCCCATGCGCTTTGCATAGTAGCCCGCGAGGATGTTGCCAAAGTTCCCCGTCGGCACGGTGAAGTTCACCGCATCCCCCGCCGCAATGCTGCGCTCCGCGAGAAGGTCTGCGTACGCGCTGAAGTAATAAACGATCTGCGGGACAAGCCGCCCCCAGTTGATCGAGTTTGCCGATGAGAGCTTCGTATGGAGCGCGGCGAGCTCCTTTGCCATCGCCGCATCGCCGAAGATCTCCTTTACCCCGCGCTGCGCATCGTCAAAGTTTCCGCGCACCGCCACGACGGAGACATTCGCGCCCTCCTGCGTCACCATCTGGAGCCGCTGCACGGGGCTGACGCCGCCGTCGGGGTAGAACACCATGATACGGATGCCCCCGGCATCGGCAAATCCCTCAAGGGCAGCCTTCCCTGTATCGCCCGAGGTCGCAACGAGGATGAGAATCGTGTCCCGCTCCCCCTCCTTTCCGCGCGCCGTACTCATCAGCTGCGGCAGAAGCTGCAGCGCCATATCCTTGAACGCACTCGTCGGCCCGTGCCACAGTTCGAGCACCGCAAGCTCTCCGACCGCACGGACAGGCGCACGCCGCACATCATCAAATGTATGTCCGTACGCACGTGCGACACATCCCTTTAACTCTGCCTCCGTATAGTCCGTCAGAAAAGGGCGAAGGATGCGCACCGCACGCTCCTCGTAGGAAAGCGGGACGAGCGCCTCAATCGCCGCAAGCGACATCGGCGGGAACGAAGCAGGGACGAAAAGCCCGCCGTCCGAGGCAAGCCCCTTGAGAATCGCCGCAGCAGAGGAAACACGCTCCGCCGCCCCACGCGTGCTGAAATATTCCATTGTATACATCCTTTCATTTGGGTGTCGGAAGTCATCTGTGCTATACTTATGCTATTGAATTATACCATCCCGACGGATTAAAAATCAAATGCAAGGAGCAGTATCATGAAAATTGCACTGATTTCAATGGAGGTTATCCCCGGTCGCCCCGACCTGAACGCAGCAGCGATGTGTGCAAAAATAGCGGAAGCAAGGGCGGCACACGCCGACCTCGCACTTTTTCCCGCGCTCAGTCTCTCGGGGCTCTTCCTCGGCGGCGTTTGGAAGCAGGAGCCATTTCTGCGTGACCTCGCGGACTACGCCGAGGAGATCGCGGCAGCGGCAGAGGGGATTACGGTCGTCTTTGGAAATGCCGCAGCTGCGGAAAGTTGCACAAGCATCCGGCGCACGCTGATGGAGGCACGGGACGGCGTGCTGCGCGAGGTCGCCCACAGCCCGCTCGACAGCACAGGAAACAACTTTACCCCCCTCCTCTATGAACTGCCGAACGAGAACATCATCCTTGCCGCAGATGCGTCCCCCTTCCCCACCTGCTTGGGTGCAGACACACTTGCAGACATGGCGCGCGGAAAGGGCACAGAGATTTTCTACATCAATGCATTCGGACTTCAGGACAAGGGCAAGACCGTCTATACCTTCCCCGGAAGAGCGTACGTATTTCATGCCAACGGTGAATGCGTCCTTATGACAGCCGCCTATACGGAGGGCATGACCGTCGTTGACACGGACGCGCTTCCCTCCCCCGCTTCGTCTCCAACAGAAACGCCCATCGCCCCCATTCATCGTATGCTGCGCTGCGGCGTACAGAAATTTCTCGCACGCATCCACATGGAGCGCGTCGTCATCGGCATCTCGGGCGGCATCGACTCCGCCGTCGCCGCCGCACTCTACGTCGATGCCATCGGCGCGGAGAACGTGCTGCTCGTCAATATGCCGAGCCGATTCAACTCCGCCACCACGAAGGGGCTTGCGGCACAGCTCGCGGAAAACCTCGGCTGCCGCCATATGATTGTCCCGATCGAGGAGAGCGTCACGCACACCGTAGAGCAGCTCACGACCGCTCCCATCATGGGGAAATGTGCGTCGGAAGGCGAACATCTCACCATCTCCTCCTTTGTGCGCGAAAATATGCAGGCACGTGACCGCAGCGGCCGCGTGCTCGCCGCCGTCGCCGCCGCATGGGGCGCAGGCTTTACCTGCAACGCGAACAAGGCGGAGTCCACCGTCGGCTACGCGACCCTCTACGGCGATCAGGCGGGCTTCCTCTCAGCGCTCGCCGACCTCTGGAAATATCAGGTCTACGATCTCGCACGCTATCTGAACGATACCGTCTACGGACGCGAGGTCATTCCGCAGGGCATCATCGACATCGTACCGAGCGCGGAGCTGTCCGACGCGCAGAACGTGGACGAGGGCAAGGGCGATCCCATCCGCTACCCGTACCACGACCACCTCTTTCGTGCGTTTGCAGAGAACAATGAAACGCCCGAGGAAATTCTGGAATACTATGCCAAAAACACACTCGAAGCACAGATCGGCTGTGCGGAAGGGCTTGTCGCAGCGTATTTCCCGACGGCGGCAGACTTTATCGCCGACCTCGAACACTGGTGGGGGCTCTATACAGGCATGGCAGTCGCCAAGCGCATCCAGTCGCCGCCGCTGCTCTCCGTCAGCGGATGCGCCTACGGCAGCGATCACCCCGAGTCGCAGATCGGCGCATATGAAACGCTCCGCTATCGCGCATTGAAAGAGCAGCTGCTCCAGAAATAAAAATCAATGAACCTTGTCGCCCCTGTGGATTTCACGGGGGCGTTTTCATTTTTCATAAAGCAATTTCTATATTGAGAAATTTTCTCATTTACAAGATAGAATTTTTGTGTTATTCTCAATACAAATGAAAGGATGGTGCAAAATGCACACGAAAAAATCTTATGCACAACTTCTGCTCACCCTCGCACTCGCCATGATGGCACTGATTGCCGTCGGTTGCGGCGGAGGAGGCACAGGCGGCGACAAGGCAGCCGACACAAAGAAAACAGTAACGGTCACAACCTCATTTTTACAGGACATGACAAAACAGCTTGCGGGCGACTATGTGAACATCGAGCTGATCATCCCCGCAGGTGAGGATCCGCATCTCTACGTCGCACAGCCCGCCGACCTTGAGAAAATCAAGAAGGCGGATCTCCTCCTCTATCACGGTCTGCACTTCGAGGGCAAGATGGCAGAAGTCCTTGAGAAGAAGGGCGTTGCCGTTACAAAGAACTTTGCGGACGCGAACATCAACTATATGGAGGAGGACGGCAAGAAGATCGTCGATCCGCATTTCTGGTTCGATGTCGCGCTCTACAAGCAGGCGACCGAGGCAGCGGCAGCCGAGCTCGTGAAGCTCGTTCCGGCACACGAGAAGGAGATTCAGGAGAATCTGAAGAAGTATCTCGCCGATCTCGATGCGCTTGATGCGGAGATCACACAGAAGATTGCACAGATTCCCGAGGGGCAGCGCAACCTCGTCACGCCACATGACGCATTCAACTACTTCTCCCATCGTTACCACGTGAACGTCATTGCACCGCAGGGGGTCAGCACGGACTCCGAGGTCGCAAATGCGGATATTGAAAAGACGGCAAATTACATTGTCGAGCACAAGGTCAAGGCAGTGTTCGCCGAGAGCACGACGAATCCCGAGCGCATGAAGAAGCTGCAGGAGGTCTGCAAGACAAAGGGCTTCGATGTGGAGATCGTCGGCGGCGAGGGCAGCGAGCTGTTCTCTGACTCACTCGCGCCCGTCGGACAGAAGGGCGACACCTATATCACGATGTACCGCAGCAACGTCGATCTGATTGTTTCGCATTTGAAGTAGCAAAACGTTCGTTATCAGATGTTATGGACAAACGGAATTGTAACCGTACGAAACTCCTAAGCAAACCCTAGTGGAGCAAGCGGAAGCGAGTGTGCGACCCGCCCCCTGCGGATTTCTTTCGTTCAAGCGCAGCGCGTTTAAGAAGTCCGCAGGTATTTAGGCGGACGAGCACACGACCGCTTGCGTAACGAGGCGTTTGCGTGGAGTTCGCACGGATAAAAGAATCATACAGAAGGGGCTCAGAATGACAGGAACAAACAGTGTGATCCACGTCGAAGACCTCACAATGGCATACCGCGAGACCCCCGTCCTCTGGGACATCGACCTCGATGTACCGGAGTGCGTGCGCTGTGCCATCGTAGGGCCGAACGGCGCGGGCAAGTCCACCCTCCTCAAGGGAATCCTCGGACTGCTGAAGCCCGTATCGGGTGCGGTGCATCTCTGGGGCAAGGCGCTCTCCGCCGTGCAGAAGAAAATTGCCTATGTCCCGCAGCGCGGCTCGGTACACTGGGACTTTCCGACGACGGTGTTCGATGTCGTACTCATGGGACGCTATGCCCATCTGGGACTTGTGCGCCGCCCCGGCAAGGAGGATCGTGCGTTGGCGATGGACGCGCTCGATAAAATGAAGATGGCGGACTTCGCCGACCGCCAGATCTCGGAACTCTCGGGCGGGCAGAAGCAGCGCGTCTTCATCGCGCGCGCACTCGCGCAGGACGCACAGCTCTACATCATGGACGAGCCGCTTGCGGGCGTTGACGAAACGACGGAACGCATCATCATGGACAAGTTCATGGATTTACAAAAAGAAAAGCGCACCGTCATCGCCGTCCACCACGATCTCAGCACACTCGATGCCTACTTCGACTATCTCGTTGTGCTGAACCGCACGGTAAAGGCATCGGACTATCTCGCGAGCCTCGACAAGGAGGCGGCACTCGCACGCGCCTATCGTGGAAAGGTGTGACAGCGATGGACATTCTGACAAACTACACCTTTCAGATCGTTGCGCTCGGCAGCGTCGTCCTCGCCGTCGCCGCCGCTCCCGTCGGCGCATTCAGTGTCTACAAGGGACAGAGCCTCATCGGTGATGCGATCGGGCACGCGACCTTTCCCGGCATTGTTCTCGCCTACATGGCGTTTGCAACGCGCAGCCCCGTCCTCCTCCTTGCGGGGGCAATCGCGGCAGGTGCAGCAAGCTACGCGCTCATCCAGCTTGCCCACAGGGACAAGCGTCTGGGACTTGACGCCAACCTCGCAATCTTCCTCTCAGGCTTCTTCGGTCTTGGCATGGCACTCAAGAGTTTTATCCAAGGCAATCCCGACTATGCGGGCGCGTCACAGGCGGGGCTCGGGACGTACATCTTCGGACAGGCGGCGTACATGCTTGAGGCGGATGTCCTGCTGATCGCCGTTATTTCCGTCCTCGTGCTCACGCTCCTGCTGCTCTTTTACAAGGAGCTGAAACTCTTCGTCTTTGACGCAGAGTATGCGGAGGTGGTCGGACTGCCCTGCCGTCTGCTGAATATCCTGCTGCTTGTCATGACCATCTCCGTGATCGGCATCGGGATCAAGGCGGTGGGCGCAATCCTCATCAGTTCTTTTCTCATTATCCCCTGCGTTGCCGCAAATCAGTGGTCGAACAACTTCGCACGCGTGCTCCTGTTGAGCAGCCTCATCGGCGCGGTGTCCGCGCTCATCGGAACATATATCAGTACACTCGAACAGGGAATGTCAACGGGTCCCTCGATCATCCTCATTGCCTCGCTGATCGCCTTTTTTTCCATCGTTTTTGGGACAAAGGGCATCCTCGGCAGAGTGTTGAAACGGAGGAGCACACATGGATGACGCACTGCTCGTACTCCTGCTGACGGCGACAGCGTGTGCGCCGCTCGGCGTATTCCTCATCCTGCGCCGCCTCTCCATGATGGCGGACGCAATCAGTCACACGGTACTGCTCGGCATCGTGCTCGCCTTCTTCGTAACGCGTGACCTCGGCTCGCCGTGGCTGCTCTTCGGCGCGGCACTCATGGGGGTGGTCACGGTGTCCCTCGTCGAGCTGCTCGGCAAGACGCGCCTTGTCAAATACGACGATGCGATCGGCGTCATCTTTCCCCTGCTCTTTGCGCTCGCCGTCATCCTCATCAGCAAATATGCGGGGAATGCCCACCTCGATACCGACATGGTGCTCATGGGCGAAGTCATCTACGCCGGGCTGAACACGGTCGCGGTCGGCGGCGTTGAGATTCCCGCTGCCGCGCTCAAGATGGGCGGGCTCGCCCTCCTGATTGCAGCGTTTATCACCGTGTTCTACAAGGAGCTCAAGGTCTCCACGTTTGACGGCGAATACGCACGGCTCATCGGCGTACCGACGGGCATCCTCTTCTACGCCTTTATGTCGCTCACCTCGCTGACGACGGTCGCGGCATTCGACGCGGTCGGTGCGATCCTCGTTATCTCATTTTTCATCGCCCCCGGTGCGACGGCACTGCTCTTTACGAAACATCTCTCGCACACGCTGCTGTTCGCCCTCCTCATCAGTGCCGCGAACTCCGTCGTCGGCTATGCGCTTGCTGTTCATATGAACGCCTCGATCGCAGGGCTCTGCGCCGTCATAAATATGCTTGTCTACGTGCTCGCCCTGCTCACAGGACCGAAGGGGGCAGTTACAACCTACGTTCGCCGCCTCCGGAGCATCCGTCAGATGCAGCGCGACCTCTTTCTCCTCCACATTGGCAGACACACGGCAGAATGCGTTAAGAGTGCGGAGAATCACGCAGACGAGATCGGCGACCATCTGAAGTGGGAGGAAAGCAAAGTGCGCCGCGTCAGCCGCGAGCTCATCGATCAGCACCTCCTCCATCGCGAGGGCAGCTACTATCTGCTGACCGATGCAGGAGCAACGGCGTACACCGCACTGTGCAAAAGATACTATATCTCTGAAGCCGCTTCCTTTCAGTCGTAAAATGGCGCCGGTGATAGGTACGAAGCGTCAAAAATCCCGTTGGATAACGCATGGCTGCGTTATCCAACGGGATTTTTTTACTGTTTACTATACGGATCAATTATGCGAAGGAGACGACTTCCTCCGCCTCGGCCTCGTCGGGATAGACCGGTGCGATGGAGACATTTGCCGCCGCGTTCACAGCCTCATCGAGGGTGTTCGTTACGACGTTATCCTGCTCTGCCCTTGCCTCCTGCACGGGTGCGTAGGCGTTCAGTACCTGCTCGACAAGGGCAACCTTCTCACCGTCGGAGAGCGTTGCCGCATTCGCGATTTCCTGTACGATACCAACGACGACACCCGCCGTCTGACGGCGCGACGTACCGACCTTCTCGTTGAGCTGCGCAACGGTCTTCGTGAGAGCCTCAGCACGTTTTTCCTGCGTCGGCTCAACGAGTGCGTCCTGCGCCTTTGCATTGCCCTCGGCAATGTTCGATGTATCATCCTCAGAGAGGCTCGGTACATCGGGGTTCACGGGCGGCGCGGGTGGCTGCGGAACGGGCGGGATAGGTTTGTCCGCACTCTGCACGGTGAACGATGTGAGCTCTTGCCCCGCCTTCGTTGCGTGAGAGGTCGCATCGCGCAAGAGTGTCCCCGTCGAGCCGTCCGCGCGGAGGGTGTCTGTGCCTGACAGTTCGATCTCAATATCATCTGCAGCAGTCAATGCACTCATGTCATTGAGGTCGATACTGCCCGCCGTGATGTCCATATTCCTGCCTTCCACTTTGGATTTCCACAGGGACAGCTTGCTATCCTTCGTCACCACAGCCTTATCCGTATATTCGTCATAGCTGTGTCCGGTCAAAATGCCAATTTTGCCGTTCGGCGCCTTAATTTCCGTGCCATTCACAAGGGCTGCTGTTTCACTGATACTGCTGAACGCAAAGTTCGCAGGATCACTGCCATCCACAGTAATCTTCGTATTGTCGAGATAAACCGCACCTCCCTGCGTCAGCTTGGTCTTATCGCCGCGCTCCATCGTTCCCGCCTGCAGTTTGCCGCGAATGGCATTCAGCATCGTATTCTTCAGCGTAATCTGCCCACTCCGGATACTGAAACGCTTTGCCTCCACCGTTAATCCATCTGCATTCAAAGCATTGTCCGCACCCGTAGAAACAGTGCTTACCTCGTTGCCGTGTGCATCCTCCGCATAGTTCAGGCGTTTGATGGCGGCAGCGTAAACCTTCCCGACATCGCGGATGTCCGCATGGTCAAGGTTTACCGTCTTGCCCATAATGCCAACATACTGATTCTTCATGCCGACACCACGAATCTTGCCGTGGAACTGTACCTCGTTCTCCGGCGCAGTAGTTGTAATCTCCGTCTCACCCGACGGAACACGAGATCCAGCGACCACCTCCATCGCACCGCCTGAGCCGTCACCAAGGTTAAACGTCACATCATTTCCAACCGTCACCTTACCGCCGCCAACAGCAACATCGGTCGCACGAATCGTGCTTGTACCGTCAATCGTGACGGTGTGTGCGAGCGTTGTCCGCGTACTATGAAGTTCCGTCGTGCTCGGTGTATGCGCCGTCTGATCGTATGGACTGTCCTCTCTCTCGACGGTCGTACCCGCCATGATCGGGGCAAGCAGAGGTGTCTCAATCGTTGCACCCGTCAGATGCACCGTACCGCCCGTGAGCTTGACAGCCTTTGCGTTGAGATCCGCCTGAATGATATAGGGATCCGACTCCCATGTGGGGCGCGTCACCTTCAGCGTCGAGTTCGTGACATTCAGCGTATTTGCCGCCGTACTTGTGCGCGTCCCTTTGAGCTCAATCGGCGTTGCCCAATGACGATTCTTCATCGTTCGGTCGAGGGAGGAGATCGCTCCGATATTCAACGTTTTCTCCGTGTGGATGTTCGAGTTCGCGATATTCACAGCGCCGCCCGTAATCTCGAACCAGTGATACCCACCGTGCTGAGGTGTCATACCGTTGATTGTCACATTGTCAAGCGTGACGGAGTTGTCCGCCGTCGCCGTCATCGCCTGACGCTCGCTTGACCTATCCATGTCTCCCTCGGTGTTGAAGGATTTATGCGCTGTAATATCAAGACGCGCCGAGTCAATCGTGCTGTTCTTCAGCTCGACTTTCCCGCCGCGAATCTCCGTGCTGTTCTTCTCGCGAATGCGGAGCCCGTCCGCACGCACGACATTCTCGGGGGAGAGTTCAATCTTCGTTGTTTTGACAGGCGCATTATTCCGATCATCGGATTCGAGCTTCGTCCATGCGGCAATCGCAACCTCTGCGCGGTCGCCGTCGATGTGCGCACGGTCTGCATTGACCGCATAGCCAAAGATATTGATCTCGGCATCCTTGCCTGTACTGAGTGCATTCACCCTACCGTGGAAATCAACCGTATTGCCACGCTCCATCGTCCACTTTGAGAGGTCGCTGTCATGATCCGAACCCTCTTGCCAATACAGCTCCTTTGCCGCAACGACCTCCAGCATACTCTCCTTCGGATCAGGCACATTGTTGAGGTTGAACACAATACCGTCTGCAACGGAGACCTTCCCGCCGAAGAGGCTCAGCTTGCGCGCAATGTCAAACTGCGCCCCCTGATCGACGGTGATGGCACGCGCACCGAGTGCGCCCTCACGGATGAGCGTCTCCGTATCGTTTTTGGTCACAATACCGAGCGTGGAGAGTGTCAACGCGTTCACATCGAGCACGGCATCGCCGCCGATATGGATGCCGTTCGGATTGACGAGGGCGAGCGAGCCCTTGCCCAAGCCCGTCTGGCGCATCGTGCCGAGGATGTCGGATACCTGTGCGCCCGTCACTTGGTTGAGGAGCAGCTTGCCATCGGCGATGTTAAAGTTCAGCGTCTCACCATTTGCAATATTGAACGTGTTCCAGTTGATTGTGCTGTCCGTCCCCGCCGTAATGGTCGCGCCGTCTGCGACGGTCGAGAAGTCCGTACTGCCGCCGATGTTTACATCGCCCGACTGCACAACACCGCCCGTCGGCATGGCAAGTGCAGAGCTCGTGAGCGCGAGGGTAATGAGTGCCGCAAGGCTGCTGCGGCGCATTTTCTTTTTGAGATTCATTCCGTTCCTTCCTTTCCTCTATTAGAAGCTCACGCTCGCCATCAAGTTCCAATGGCGGCTGTTCTGCTTGTTGAGGTTCACCTTGTCCGCATCACGCAAAACCCGCGCATAGTCGAGCGCGAGCGAGAACCGATCATCCGCATAGCGCACGCCAAGCCCCGCACTCGCGATGCTGTCGCTGTCAAAGATCGCATTGCGGTTCCGGTCGTTGCGGTTGTTCGAGAGATGTGCATAGTCCGTGAACGCGAGGAGGCGCGTATGCTTTGCTATCTCGGGGCTGTAGATCTCAAGGCTTCCCACAAAGCCCTTGTCCGCACCGATCGCACGCTCATCGAATCCGCGCACGCTCATCGCACCGCCCGCACCGATCTGTTCGGCGGGGACGACGTGATCCTTCGTATACTGTCCCGTGAGACGCATTGCTCCGATCCAGTCGCTCGCTGCACGCACCTGATAGTTCACTCCCGCACGCAGGAGGGTGAACCGGCTGTCCGCACCCGGCGTGACTTTCTCATAGGAGGCTCCGTCTCCGCTCACGTTCGCCGCAAGTCCGATGTTGCAGGAGAGGGCGCTGTTCGCCTTGCGCCGGCTGTGCAGGTAGGTAAGGGAGGCGAGCATGATGTTGTAGTCGGTCTTGTTGTTGTAGGTTTTGCCGATAAACTTATACCCGAAATCGCTCTCCGTGCGGCGGTAGCCGAATCCCATGTCGAGGATGTCCTTGTTCCGCGCCGTATAGGAGAGGAACCGCTGATAGTGCAAATCGACGTTCGTGCTCCTGCCGCCGATGTTCACATCAAAGAGGCTGCGCGCGCCCGTGTCATAGTTGTCGATGTTGGTGCGCCCGTGGCTGACGCTCGCGGAGATCGCGCCTTTCCACTCCGGCATGAGTTTCCGATAGGAGAGTGCGCCGACCTTGACATCGCCGAAGTGTCCGGGCGAGGTGACGAATGCCGCACCGAAGGTGTCCGCCGTTCCTGAGAGGTTCGTGTTGAGGTAGGTGAGTGCGGTGCGCCAGTCGCCTGTGTACTCCGTCCCCGTGTTGCTGACCGAGAGGCGGACATGGTCGCTCTTTTTCTCCTGCACCTTGACCGTAACGCGGTATGCTCCTGCGCCCGCAGGGGTGAACTCCGTGCTGAGGAGAAGTCCGCCCGTGTCGTTGACGCTCTGGATCTGCTGCGAGAGGGTGCGGATGTTCACGGTGTCGCGCGAGAGCTCGGGCAGCAGCGCACGCACGGTGTTCTCGTTCCCGCCCGTGACGGTGATCCCGCTCACGCGCACGTTCATGTTCCGCGTGTCCATCGCCGTTGCGTTCTTCTCCGCCGCACTGCGCACATCCATCTCCGAATGCGCGATGGCGCGCGCCGCACTGTCGCGGTCGCTGTCCGCAGCCGATGCCGTCCCGTAGTTCAGCAGTGCGCCCCCCGCAAGCATTGCCGCCGCGAGCATCCTTGCCTTCTTTTTCTTCATGCCTCTACCATCCTTTCGGAAGCGTACCGCCCCGTGCCATATCCACACGCGCACAAGTGCAGCACACTTCGTTCCGCTTCGCCGCACAATCTGCGGCGCGACTTCGTACAACACGCCAAAACTTATCCACAGTCTAACGTGTATTAAAATTATAGCACGTATCACCCCCCCGTCCAGACTTTTGTCCTGCGGGAGATATTATTTTATTTTATAGAAAAAAACTATAAAAAAAGAACTGCCCTGCGAAGTACAATACTTCACAGGGCAGTTCGAAAGGTCAGCGTATAAAGTAGGATACCCCCGACTCAAAGATCATCTGGTTCATATCGCCCGGCACGTTCTTGATGATGTCCGCGCCGATGCGCTCGGCGTGCGCCATACGCCCGTAGATGCGTCCGTCGGGGCTGGTGATGCCCTCAATCGCATTCACCGAACCGTTCGGGTTGTACGGCTGCTCAAGCGTCGGATCGCCCTTTTCGTTCACATACTGGGTTGCGATCTGTCCGCGGATGCGGAGATTTGCCACGGTTCTTGCATCCGCATAGAAACGACCCTCTCCATGCGAGACAGCAATCGTGTGCGTGTCACCGACGCTGACCCCGGCGAGCCACGGTGACAAATTCGATGCGACACGCACGCGCACGGTCTGCGAAACGTGGCGACCGATGTTGTTGTATGTGAGCGTCGGTGAGTTCTCACTGAGATCGGTGATTTTCCCATACGGCAGGAGACCGAGCTTCAGGAGTGCCTGGAATCCGTTGCAGATGCCGAGGATCAGCCCATCCTGATCGCGCAGAAGACGCTGTACCGCCTCGGTGAGGGCGGGGGCGCGGAACATCGCCGCGATAAATTTACCCGTGCCGTCCGGCTCATCCCCGCCGCTGAATCCGCCCGGGAGCATGAGGATCTGCGACCTCTTGAGCGATGCCGCGAGCGCGGACACCGTTTCCTCGACCGCCTTCGGCGTAAGGTTCCGCACAACGAAGATCTCGGGAATCGCACCCACACGCTCCCATGCGCGCGCCGAGTCATACTCACAATTTGTTCCGGGGAATACGGGAATGCAGACACGCGGCTTTGCGATCTTGACAGAGCTGCCCGCCAATTTTCCCTGCGTATAGGCGGCGTACGTCGGACGGTCGATCTGGCGCACGGTCTGCGTGACGGTCGTCGGGAAGATTTTTTCCAGAGGCTCCGTAAACGCCTCATGTACATCGCTGAGAACGATGGTGTCGATCTCTGTGATGATGCTCGGCACATCACGCGTCTTGCCGATCTCGACCGCGCCGGTTCCGGCAAGATTCGCCGCCGTATTGAACGAGGATGAAACCTCCAGCAGCATCGTTCCGTAGAGCGGCTTGAAGAGATCGTCCTGCGGGATGAATGTGGTGAACTTGAACCCGAGGTTGTTGCCGAGGCACATCTTCGAAATCGCCGCCGCAATGCCGCCTCGTCCGACACTCATAGCGGAAAACACCTTTTGTTCCTTCATCAGCTGATGAATCTTCGCAAAGTTGGTATTGAGCCGCGAGAACACCGGCAGATCCTGTGCATCGTACGAGATGGGTATCATGACGACCTTGTTGTTGGGATATTTGAACTCGGGTGAGATCGCCTCATTGGCGTGGAGTGTGCTGACCGCAAAGGCAACGAGGGTCGGCGGCACGTTCAGATTCTCGAACGTCCCCGACATGGAGTCCTTGCCGCCGATTGCAGGAATCCCGAGCTCGTGCTGCGCACGCAGTGCACCGAGGAGTGCCGCGAAGGGCTTGCCCCACTTCTTCGGATCGGTACCGAGACGCTCGAAATACTCCTGTAGGGTCAAGCGTACCTTTGCCGCCTCGCCGCCCGCAGCGACGATCTTTGATACTGCCTCAACGACGGCATAGAGTGCACCGTGGAACGGGCTCCACGTCGATAGATCGGGGTCAAACCCAAACGCCATCGCGGATGCCGTATTCGTCTCCCCGTGTCGGACAGGCAGCTTTGCCACCATCGCCTCTGATGGTGTCAACTGGTTCTTGCCGCCGAACGGCATAAGCACCGTAGCGGCACCGACCGTCGCATCGAACCGCTCCCCCAGCCCCTTCTGACTGCATACGTTGAGATCGGAGAGATTCGCAATCCACATATCCTCAAGGGCGCGTCCCACCTTTTTCACTGCGGGGGGGATCTGCTGCAGGTAGGGGGTCTTTTCGTTCGGGGACGCAACGACGACGCGGACGTGCTGACGCACGCCGTTCGTCGCAAGGAAGCCGCGCTCGATCCGTACGATCTCCCTATCGTTCCACTTCATAACGAGACGCGGCTCTGCCGTCACGAGGGCGACCTCCGTCGCCTCAAGATTCTCCGCATCCGCATGGCGCAGGAACGCGGGGACATCCGCAGGTGAGAGCACGACTGCCATGCGCTCCTGCGACTCGGAAATCGCGAGCTCCGTGCCGTCCAGGCCCTCATACTTCTTCGGCACAGCATTGAGATTGATCGTCAGCCCATCCGCGAGCTCGCCGATGGCGACGGCGACACCGCCCGCGCCGAAGTCGTTGCACCGCTTAATCATGCGGCTGACCTCGGGATTGCGGAAGAGGCGCTGAATCTTACGCTCCGTCGGCGCATTCCCCTTCTGCACCTCCGCGCCCGAAGTGGTGAGCGAGGATTCTGTGTGCTGCTTCGATGAGCCCGTCGCGCCGCCGATGCCGTCCCGTCCCGTACGTCCGCCGAGCAGGACGACGACATCCCCCGGACGCGGACGCTCGCGCACGACCTGTGCGGCGGGAGCCGCACCGATGACCGCACCGATCTCCATGCGCTTGGCGAGATAGCCCTTGTGGTAGATCTCGCGCACCTGTCCCGTCGCAAGCCCGATCTGGTTGCCATAGGAGCTGTAGCCCTCCGCCGCGCCGAGCGTGATTTTTTTCTGCGGGAGTTTTCCGGGCAGCGTCTCCTCGATCGGTACGCGCGGATCGGATGCGCCCGTCACGCGCATTGCCTGATAGACATACGAACGCCCCGAGAGCGGATCGCGGATCGCGCCGCCGAGACAGGTCGCCGCCCCGCCGAACGGCTCGATCTCCGTCGGATGGTTGTGCGTCTCATTCTTGAACATGAGAAGCCAGTCCTCATCCTTGCCATCCACATCGACCGTCACATGAATACTGCACGCGTTGATCTCCTCGGATTCGTCGAGATCCCCCAGTTTCCCCTCCGCACGCAGAGCCTTCATCCCGATCACGGCGATGTCCATGAGGGTCATATCGCGCTTTTCACCCTTATAGAGGGTTCGGCGATCATCCGTATACTGCTGATAGGTCTCGACGAGCGGCATCGAAAAAAAGCCGCTCTCAATGTTCACCGCGTCAATCGCTGTGGTAAAGGTCGTATGGCGGCAATGATCCGACCAGTAGGTATCAATGACACGCAGCTCCGTGATCGTCGGGGGACGGTGCTCCGTGTCGCGAAAATACTGCTGCACAAACGCGAGATCCGCCTCGCTCATCGCAAATCCGCGCTCTCTGTGGAAATCCGCCAACTGCCCCTGCGAAAGATCATTGAACGCCGTGAGGACTTCCACATCCATCGGCATCACAATCCGACGCTCCAGGGTCGCGGGCGTGGCAAGCGATGCCTCGCGGCTCTCCACCGTATTGATGAGATACCTCTTGATCTGTTCAAAAACGCGGTCGTCAATTTTCCCGATCAGAACAATGACGCGTGCCGTACACACGTCGGGACGCTCTCCCTGCGTCACGAGCTGTACACACTCCGCCGCTGCCGCCGCCGTCGGGTCAAACTGCCCCGGCAGGGGCTCGATCGCAAAGATACGCGCATCCGAAAAGAACGGCAGCACATCCTCATAAACGGTATCCACCGGCGGATCGGCAAAGACAATGTTGCGCACCTGCGCGAACTCCTCCGCACTAAGCCCCTCTATGTCATAGCGCGTAATGATGCGCACGGCACGCAGATCCGTCAGACGGAACGTCTCCACCAGATCATCGCAGAGACGCTGCGCAGGAATATCGAAGAAACCCTGCCGCTTCTCCACAAAGATTCGTTTGACAGCCATAGGAATCCTCCTTCTTGAACGCTGTTTCCCCACATTTTATTTTATCGGAAGTTAATCAAATATGCAAGGGAATCACTGATAAAATGAAGTCCGTCAGATTTGCGCAGATTTTTTCGTCCGAACGAGGAAGCAAACCGGACGCATAGCAAGGGCTATGTGGAGGATTTGCTGACAAAGTTCGGGCAAAAAAGATGCGCTAAGATGGCGCGGCTGAATTTATCAGTGCTTCCCAAGATTGATTCTTCATAACAAAAACGGGTATCCGCAAAGATACCCGTCCCGCTATGAAAAACTATTCAACTGCCTTCAGCACATAGATGCGCGAATCAAAGTCTGTGGTCAGTCCGTTCTCTGCATTCGGCTCACCCGCTGTACCGTCCGTCGTGATGAGTCCGTAGTTCATCAGCTCATCGCCGTAGCAGCACACGCCGCTGCGGCTGTTCTCGTAGAGCGCATCGGGCAGCAGCCCCGCGAGTTTCACGCGCTCAAAACGGTAGTTCACGCGGTTCAGCGTGCGGTACCAGCCGACAATCGCCGTCTTTTGATCCGCACTCACGCTCATCCACACCGTTACATTTCCCTCAAAAGGACTTTGCAGACGGTAAAATGTGCCGAACTGAAGGATCTCACGGTATTCCTTCATAAAGCCGACCTGCTCCTTGACCTCGGCGATTTCCTCCTCTGTAAGTTTGTTGAGATCGAGCTCATAGCCAAACGTCCCGAAGTACGCCGTATTCGCGCGCGTATGGAGCGGTGTCATGCGGTTCATCTGATGGTTCGGCACGACGGAGACATGACTGCCCATGCTGCTCACGGGGTAGCACATGGATGTTCCATACTGGATCTTCTGCCGCTCGGACGCATCGGAGTTGTCGCTCGCCCACGTCTGCGGCGCATAGTAGAGCATCCCGGGGTCGAAGCGGTTGCCGCCCGAGGCGCAGGACTCAAAGAGTACGTGCGGGAATTTCGCCGTCAGACGCTCGTAGAGATCGTAAAGCCCGAGGATGTAGCGATGGAACACCTCGCCCTGCTGGTCGACGGGCAGCGCGTGCGACCAGCACTCGGTGATGCTGCGGTTCATATCCCATTTCACGTAGGAGACCTTGCCGCTCGCGAGAATCGCCTCCATCTGTTCATAGATGTTGTCGACCACATCCTTACGCGAAAAGTCGAGCACACACTGCGAGCGTCCGAGCGACTTGCGCCGCCCCGGCACGGAGAGCACCCAGTCCGGATGGGCACGATAGAGGTCGGAGTCCTCGTTGACCATTTCGAGCTCAACCCAGATGCCAAACTTCATGCCGCGCGCCTCGATCTTCTCCGCGAGCCCGTCGATGCCGTTCGGCAGGCGGTCGCGATTAACCGTCCAATCGCCGAGCCCCGCATAGTCGGACGTGCGTGCGCCGAACCAGCCGTCGTCCAGCACAAAGAGTTCGATGCCGCACTCCGCCGCTTTGTCCGCGATCGTGAGCAGCTTCTCCTCCGTAAAGTCGAAATACGTTGCTTCCCAGTTGTTGATGAGGATGGGACGAACCTTCTCACGCCACTGCCCGCGCACAAGACGCTTTTGATAGAGGCGGTGATAGGTCTGACTCATGCCGTTCAGCCCCTCGTCCGACCAGACGAGCACAGCCTCGGGTGTCTGGAACTCCGCACCAGGTTCAAGTTTCCAATCGAAATCCGTGCTGTGGATGCCTGCCTGCAGTCGCGTCACACCGTGGTTGTCAACCTCTGCAAGCATCTCGAAATTGCCGCTGTAGACGAGGCTCATGGCGAGCACCTCGCCCTGCGTTTCTGTCGTTCCGCGCCGCAGGAGTGCCGCAAACGGATTGTACTGCCCCGAGGAGTGCCCGCGGCGGCTGCCGATTGCCGTGATGCCCGTTGCAAGCGGACGGATCTCGACGTGACGCTCACGCGTCCACGCCCCCGTCAGCTCCATCCAGTCGTATTCCGTATCGGGCAGGTCAATCGACATACTCATGACCTTCTGCAGGTGCAGCACTTCCTTGCCGCCGTTGCGATAGCGCACACTGCGCGCGATCACACCGCCCTCGGCAAAAATTGTATAGAGGAGTTCCGCACGCAGCCCCGTGACCGCATCCTTCACCTCAACGATGAGGGTCTTTGCCTCATCGTCCGACTCCACGTAGGTCGCGGGCAGACCCGCGAGCTTCGGCTTGCCGTCCGTGATGCGGTAGCCCGTATACTGCATATCGAGGATGCGGCTGCCGTTTTCCTGCAATACGTTCAGCGCGGGACGGCGAAAATCCGACGAACCGTAGGTCGGCAGCTCCTGCCGAATCGCATCCAGAGAGTAGTCGCGGCAGTCCGCAAAGACGCACGCCGACATCCCGCGATGCACACGCTCAAAGATATGCTCAAAGCCCACACGGTCACGGAGTGCCTTTCCGTAGTAGAGCGAGCCGAGTCCCCCGTGGGGCAGCACCATAAAGATGTAACTGATCCTGTCGTTGAAGAGATGAAAAACCTTGCCTTTCTCATGATAGACGATGTTCATGTATATCTCCCTTCGATTGAGTTGTATTTCATTGCTATGCAATCACATCCATTTAACCTTCCTCCACGCGGAAGCCCGTCGTCTCACGCTCAACCACGGTATTCGCAACCATGACATTCTCCGTCACATTCTCCTCGATCTGCTTCAGCATGAGACGTGCCGCCTCCCGCCCGAGATCGCCCATATGCTGGTCAATGGTTGTGAGCTGTGGTGCGGTATACTGGCTGAGTGCCGTGTTGTCGTAGCCGATGACCGAGATGTCCTGCGGCACGCGTCGTCCCATGCGCTGACAGGCGTTGACCGCCCCCATCGCCATGAGATCATTGCAGCAGAAAATTGCCGATGCTTGAATCATCGGCATCATGTCCATAAGGATGAACATGGTATTTTCCACCGTCTCGATGCGGTTGCCCGCGCCGACGTTGACAATATCCTCCGGATGGAATGTCCCGTGCTCCTGCATGATTTCGCGGTAAATTTCCTCCTTCATGCGGTAGGAGTCACTGTTCTCGCCCTGCACAAAGAGGATGCGCTCGTGCCCGTAGTGAAAGAGATGCTCCAGTGCCGCGCGTGCTCCGCCGCGCTGATCGCTCGTCACATACGAGATACCCGCAAGCTCACGCGCGCTGTTGACAAAGACCAGCGGCAGACGCGCCGCCGTGTTCTCGTAAAACTCCGAAACTGCCATCTCCGTATTCGGACTGACAACGATAACGCCCGAAACATTGCGTGTGATGAAGTCCCGCACACACTCCTCCTCGCGTGCCGCATCGTTCTGCGCACACGCGAGGAGCAGAGAGTACGAGTTCTGCCGCAGACGCTCCTCGATCCCGTCGAGCACTTCGGCAAAAAACAGATTGTCAAAGCTCGGCACAACGACACCGATGCTTGAGGAACGCTGCGTGTTCAGCTCGCGTGCCTGCAAATTCGGCAGATACTCCAGTTTCTTGATGGCGTTCTCCACCTTGAGCCGCGTCTTTTCCCGCACGGGATAGTTGCCATTCACCACGCGCGAAACTGTCGCCACAGACACCCCCGACTCCTTCGCCACATCGATGATCGTTGCCTTCATTCTATCTTCTCCCTGTACCATTGTCATGCGATACTCCTAAGCAAACCCTAGTGAAGCAAACGGGGGAAGTACACGTTCTGCCCCCTGCGGATTTCTTTCGTTCAAGCGAAGCGCGTTTAAGAAGTCCGCAGGTATTTAGGCAGATAAGTGTACGACCGTTTGCGTAACGAGGTGTTTGCGAGGAGTACGCAGACATCTACACGCCCTCTACGCTCGCGATCCAGCGGTCGAACGCCGCCATTCCTGCCGTGTCACGCTTGAACACTCCCGCGTGTGTGAGCACCTCCAGGAACACCTTTCCGATCTCGTCGCGCAGAATCCCATCGACATTCCCCTCCGTGACCGACAGATGCGCCGCACGTACCGAGCGATACCAGTCCGCATGTTTTTCAATGTCCGCGATGCCCGCAATGTCCGCCGTTCCCCGCAGCAGCTCCGCACGAATCTGCTCCATCTCCGATTTGAGACGCGCGGGCAGGATCGCCAGCCCCAGCACTTCGATCAGGCCGATGTTCTCCTTCTTGATGTGGTGCACCTCCGCGTGCGGGTGAAACAGTCCGAGCGGATGCTCCGCCGTCGTTCGGTTGTTGCGGAACACGAGATCGAACTCATAGTCCGTACCGCGCCGCCGCGCAATCGGCGTGATCGTATTGTGCGGCGCATCCGTCTCCGCAAGAATGTCTACGGAGGCATCGCTGTACGTGCGCCATGCCGCGAGAATCGCCGTCGCAAGCTCCACGAGCGCATCCTTGTCGGAGGATGTGAGCCGCAGCGTCGACATCGGCCACTTCACACGCCCCGCACGCACCTGCGGATAGTTCGCAAAGGTATATTCCTGCTCCACCGCCGCGCGCTCCATCGCAAACGTATAGCGTCCGCCCTGATAGTGGTCATGCGAGAGGATCGAGCCGCCGACAATCGGAAGGTCTGCATTTGACCCCGCGAAATAGTGCGGGAAGATCTCAAGAAACGCCGCCAGATTCTCGAACGTCTCGCGCGAAATCACCATCGGCACATGATCGCTGTTCAGCACGATGCAGTGCTCGTTGTAGTAGGTATAGGGGGAATACTGTAAAAACCATGGATGTCCCGCGAGGTCCAGAGGAATGAGACGATGCGTCTCACGTGCGGGGTGGTTCACACGCCCCGCATAGCCCTCGTTCTCGCGGCAAAGCAGACACTTCGGATAGCCTGCCGCCTTCGCGAGTTTCGCCTTGGCGATGTCGCGCGGATCCTTCTCCGGCTTCGAGAGGTTGATCGTCACATCGAGATCCCCGAACTCCGTCGCCGTTTTCCACGCGATGTTCTTGTCGATGCGCGCCTTGCGGATGTAGTTCGAGGCGATGCTCAGCGCATAGTAGTAGTCCGTCGCCTCGCGCGGGGATGTCTCATAGCGCGTGTGGAACTCGTTCACAACCTCGGACGGGCGCGGCATCACACAGTCCATGATGCGCGTATCAAAGAGGTCGCGCTCGTCCGTCGTCCCCTCGATCAGCCCCTTCTCCGCAGCGTAGTCGAGCATACACTCCAGAATCGGCGTTGCCGTTTCAAGCGTTTCCTCCACCGTTTCCGGCACATAGTCCTCGACGTGCAGCACATCAAGGAGGCGGTTCGCCGCATAGACCTCGTCCTCGGGCGCAATCAGTCCTTTCTGACGCGCAAAGTGCAGGAGACGGCTGATTTCATGCTGAATGTCACACATGACGCATCCTCCCTAGTCCTCATACCCGTGCGGATGGCTCTCATGCCATTTCCACGCCGTCCCGATCACCTGCTCCACATCCGTGAACTGCGGCTTCCACCCGAGCACGGTACGCGCTTTCTCGCTTGACGCGATGAGCTGTGCAGGATCGCCCGCGCGGCGTGCGCCAATCTCCACCTTGATGGAGCGTCCCGTCGCCTTTTCCGCCGCCGCAATCATCTCCTTCACCGAGAAGCCCTGCCCGTTGCCGAGGTTGAAGATGTCGCTCGCGCCGCCCTTCCTGAGGTATTCGAGCGCAAGCACATGCGCATCCGCGAGATCGACCACATGGATGTAGTCGCGCAGACACGTCCCGTCCGGTGTCGGGTAGTCGTCGCCGAACACCGTGATATGGTCGCGCCTGCCCGTCGGCACTTGCAGGATAAGCGGAATCAGATGTGTCTCCGTCTTGTGATCCTCGCCAATCGAGCCATCGGGCAGTGCGCCCGCCGCGTTGAAATAGCGCAGAGAAACATAGCGCACGCCGTTCGCGCGGCTCACCCACTTCATCATCTTCTCCATCGTGAGCTTCGTCTCGCCGTAGGTATTCGTCGGACACGTTTCGTCGTCCTCGTGGATCGGCACGCGCTTCGGCTCACCGTAGGTCGCCGCCGTTGAGGAGAAGACAATCTTGTCCACGCCGTGCCGCACCATTCCCTCAAGGAGCACCTGCATCCCATAGACGTTGTTGTTGAAGTAGAGCAGCGGCTTTTCCATGCTCTCGCCGACAAGCGAATTTGCCGCGAAGTGGATAACCGCCTCTATTTTGTTTTCCGTGAAGATCCTGTCAAGTACCGCAGCGTCACGAATATCACCCTCGTAAAATGCCGCCGCAGGATTCAGTGCGCCGCGATGCCCCGTCTGCAGATTATCGACAATGACGACCTGCTCGCCCTTTTCGACGAGCGCGTGCACGGCATGGGAGCCGATGTAGCCCGCACCGCCGCAAACCAAGATAGCCATGAGTACGCTCCTTTCACCTTACAGGCGGCGTGCGCCGTCCGCAATATTCGCCACATAGAAGCTCGGTGCATAGCCGATCTTCGCCGTATACGCTTCCGCCACATTCTTCTCGAATGCGGGAATCGCCTCGTCGCGCACAATGCTGACCGTACAGCCTGCAAAACCGCCGCCCGTCATGCGCGAGCCGAGCACGCCCTCCTGCTGCCACGCAAGCTCTGCGAGCGTATCCAGCTCCGGCCCCGTCACCTCGTAGTCGTCGCGCAGGGAGACGTGGGAATCGTTCATCAGTGCGCCGAAGCGCTTCACATCGTTTTTCTCAAGCGCATCCACCGCTTCGAGCGTGCGGCGGTTCTCATAGACCGCATGGCGTGCGCGTCTGCGCTCGACCTCATCCTCAATGACGGCGGCGTTCTCATCGAACTCCGCGTCTGTCAGCTCGCCGAGCGACTGGATTGCCTTCACCTTCTGCAGCGCCTTGAGTGCCGCCTCACTCTGCATCCGACGCTCGTTGTACGCCGAGGTGACGAGGCTGTGCGCCTTGTTCGTGTTCGTGATGACAATGCTGCAGCCCTTGAGGTCGAGCTTGCTGTAGCGGTACGCAAGCGTGTTGCAGTCGAGGAGAATCGCACAGTCCTTCTTCCCCATACCGACAGCGAACTGATCCATGATGCCGCAGTTCATGCCGACAAAGATATTCTCCGCCTTCTGCGCGAGCTTCACGAGTTCCACCATGTCGATGCCAAGCCCGAGTTCGTCGTTCAGGATAACCGCCATCAGCACCTCGATGGATGCCGAGGAGGAGAGTCCCGCACCGTTCGGCAGATTGCCGTAGAACAGAATGTCAAAGCCGTGCGCCGCTGCGTGTCCCGCATCCTCCATCATGCGCACAACACCGATGGGGTAGTTCGCCCAGCCGTAGGCATCCGTCTTCACCGCGCCGTGCATGGGGAACTCCACCACGCCCTGCTCCGGCAGATTCATCGAGTAGAGCCGCGACACGCCGTCCGTGCGCGGTGCAACGAGCGCATACGTCCCGAGCGAGATCGCGCACGGGAAGACATGGCCGCCGTTGTAGTCCGTATGCTCGCCGATGAGATTCACGCGCCCCGGTGAGAAATATGCGTGTGTGTCCGCCGCGCCGAACTTCTCGCGAAACACTTCGTTCATCTCGTCCAATATCGCCATCGTCTGCATCCTCCGTTCATCTTTGAGTAAATATCAAAATTGTAGTTAAGCGAAAGTAAACGTTTTCTTTTCCGTTTTCCATTCTATCTCTTTTTGCAAAAAAACGCAAGAGCTTTTTGAAAACTCCTGCGTTTTTTTGCGTTATGATAAATGTTCCGAGCAACGGGACGTGCGTCGTAGCCATGCGCTACTCCTAAGCGAACCCTAGTGGAGCAAGTGAGTAAAGGGTGCGGTACGCCCCGTCGGATTTCTTTCGTTCAAGCGAAGCGCGTTTAAGAAGTCCGACGGTATTTAAGCGTACAAGCGCACGATCACTTGCGCAACTACAGGTTCGCGTGGAGTGTGCATGGCGAATAACTAAATCAAATCCCCTTCAGCGTAAACGCCAGATGCCGCGTTTCGTTTTTCTGCACATACTCCGCAAGCACGGGTGCGCCCCAGCTGTCGTCTCCGCCCACGCCGCACATCCCTGCCGATGCACGCAGATACGTGTGCTGCGGACGCGGCAGATCGTACGCATGGCGCGCATTCTCAAGTTCATGTGGGCTGTACGGCAGTGCCGACGCCTCGAACGGCACATCGCCCGCAAGGCGAATCCCATGCCCGCTGCGATCCGTGACCTCGATCCAACGCACACCGCGATGATTGCCCGTCTCCTGCGGACGCAGATACGGCTCGACCTCGTCCGCCGCCGTCGTTTCGTAGATGCCGAGCCGCGCACCCTCGCAGCGGTCAATATAATTCTCCTTCGGCCCGTACCCGTAGAAACGGATGCGGTCATACTCCGCAGAGAGCGTAAAGAGCATCGCAAAGTCCGGCATCTCGGGCAGCCACTCTGTCGCTTCATAGTCGAGTACAACGCGGAGCTCCCCCGCCCCATCCACCGTATAGGTGACGGTGCAGGTTGCTGCGGGCGACGCTGTGAGCGTATAAGTAAAGCGCACCGTGACGCTCTTGGCACGGCGTTCCTCCTGTCTGCCAAAGAATCCATCCACCACCGTAAACGCAGCATCATCCACGCTGTACTCAATCCGCGTGCAGCGGCGATAGAGGCTCGCGAGCTTCCACTGCGCACAGTCCGCCATGCGTCCGCCGCCGTAGTCGTTGTCAACAGGCGCACGCCAAAACGACAGCTGCGGCAGTTCCCCGATCATCTCCCGCCCACCATAGCGATAGGAGACGAGATTCCCCTGCGCACTTGAGAACATAAGGGAGAAACCCGCCCCTTGTACGCCGAGATTGATGTCCCCCTGCACCACGCGCAGACTGCCCGACGCTTCAAGTGGTGCGTAGACGGGAGCAGCGACACCACAGCCGAGGAAATCGAAGAGGCTCGTTCCTGCATCCTCAGACGGCACAACAATCGCCTGTCCAAAGGCAATCTCGTACCCCACAGGTGCCCAACGCTCTTCATCTCTGAGAACAAGTGATGCCGTCAGCACATATTCCCCATCCCCTGCATAGGGCAGCGCATTGCTGATGAATCTCGTTTCTCCCGGCGGTACCGTATGCTCCCCTGCGTACGCCTGCCAGATCTCACGCCCGTCAAGGAGGAGCGAGATGTACAGATCATAGTCGCCCGCATTTGTAAAGAGGCTCTTGTTTTCGATCTCCACCCCATTCCACGAAGGGCGCAGCGTGAAATTCTGATAGTTGAACTTCACATCCTGCAGCTTCGCCGTCCCGCGACGGTCGGCAAAGAAAATGCCGTTGCCGCTGAAGTTGTAGTCCGACGGGCGATCACCGAAGTCACCGCCATAGAGAAATACATCCTCACCGTACCGCCCGCGCCGACGAATTGCCTGATCGCCGAAATCCCAGATAAAGCCGCCCTGATAGAGCGGCTCGCGCTCCGTCAGCTCCGTGTACTTGTGCATACCGCCGCAGCTGTTGCCCATCGCGTGCGTATACTCACAGCAGATAAAGGGCTTGTCCCTGTGCTCCTGAAGGAACGCCTCGATGTCCGCCGCCTTCGTATACATCTGACTTTCCATATCGCTCGTTGCGGGATAGCTGCGATCCCAGAAAATTCCCTCGTAGTGCACGAGGCGCGTCGGATCGACGCGGCGGAAGTATTCGCTCATCTCGTAGATGTCACGCCCGCCGCAGGACTCGTTTCCGCACGACCAGATGAGGATGCTCGGATGGTTCTTGTCGCGCTCGTACATCGACTGTGCGCGGTCGAGCACGGCCGGCAGCCACTCCGCACGATCGCCGGGCACGGTATGCTCGTCTTTCGCACACGCGCCGTTCTTCATCCACGAGCCGTGCGTCTCAAGATTCGTTTCGTCGATGACGTAGAACCCGTAAATATCGCACAGCTCATACAGGCGGCTGCTGTTCGGATAGTGCGATGTACGGATCGCGTTGACATTCGCGCGTTTGAGTGCGATGAGATCCTGCTCAAAGAGTACGGGATCCATCGCGCGCCCGTGGTCGCAGTCGAACTCATGGCGGTTCACCCCCTTGAACACGATGCGCTTGCCGCTCAGCTGCATCAGCCCGTCCCTGAGGCAAAACTCACGAAAGCCGACACGCACGCACAGTGTTTCCTGCAAAAGACCATCCGCATCATAGACACAGAGAACGGCATGGTAGAGATACGGCTCCTCCGCACTCCACAGATGAACCCCCGCAATGTCCGCCGAAAGCTCGTACGACGTCCCCACAAAATGCTCATTGGTCTGCAGCACCTCGATGCTGTCCGCATCGTAGAGATCGAGCATAACGCCCTTTTCCCCCGCATCGCCGAACGAGAGACGAATGGAGAGCTGACCGTCCGCATAGTTATGAACAGGAATTGCACGGACTTCGATGTCCTCGATGTGCACGGCGGGCTTGGTATAGAGAAGGACATCGCGATAGATCCCCGAGAATCGCCAGAAATCCTGATCCTCAAGCCAGCTCGCGCTCGCATAGCGGAACACCATCGCCGCCAGCTTGTTCTCGCCCGCCACAAGATACGGCGTCAGATCGAAGTCCGCAGGTGTGCAGCTGTCCTCACTGTAGCCGACGAAATGCCCGTTGAGGAAGAGTGCGAGTGCCGCGTCCACACCGGCAAAGGAGATGAAAACATTTTCCCAGTCCTCGGGCACAGAAAAATATTTCACATAACAGCCGACGGGGTTGCTGCGCGTCGGAATCTCCCCCGGCGCGATGCTCTCGTGTCCGTCCCACGGATACGTCGTATTCGTATAATGCGGTACACCGTGTCCCTCCATCTGGATGTGCGCCGGCACACGGATCGTCTCCCAATCGTGACAATCATAATCCGCCGCCTCAAATCCCTGCGGGATGAGTGCCGTATTCCGCGCATAGGCAAAGTGCCATATCCCGCCGAGTGTGCGGTAGAACGAGGACACGCCGCGTGCCAGTTCCGCCTCATCGCGGTAGAAGATATGGTCGCTGTGCGCGGGCAGGCGGTTCTCCGCAAAATACTGCGGGTCTTTCAGTTTCCCAAAATCGAAGCCGCTCATATCAAGACCTCCATTTCTGCAAAGAAAGCGGTCGCTAGCGACCGCTTCCACAAATGTTACCACAGGATTACTTATTCATTTCATCCCATTTCTCCTCGAGTTCCTCCACAATGCGTGCATGCTCCGCCTCCGTAAGCGTCACCTTCGCACGATAGAGAATCGTCCCAAGCAGGATGAACACAAACGGCAGTGCAAACATGACGAGCTTGAAGTTGAAGAGGTTCTCCGGCGTGATCGTCGCCGCCGTCGCGCCGCTCGTCATGCCGACCCAGATCGCAGTCAGACCGATCAGCCCGCTTGTAATCGCACCCGCGAGCTTGTCCACCAGAGGACGCACGCAGAGGACAAGAGCCTCATCACGATGCCCGAGCTTCAGCTGCCCGTACTCGACTGTATCCGTGATCGTCATGAGCACAACGAGAAAGATCAGCGGCTGCGGCAGAGCAAAGAGACCTGCGGCAAAGAGGGTCATAAGGACGCTCGTGCCCGCCATCGCGTAGAGCACGATGCCAACGAGCATCACGGCAACCGAGCCGAAGAAGAGCCTCCGACGGCTGAACTTCTCCGTCAGCGTCGGGAAGAGAGCCACGGCGAGCAAGCCGATGATAACGTTGATGACACCGAGGAAGGAGAATTGCTTCGCGTCGCCGAGCACATAGATAAAGTAATAGAGGTTGAAATTATTGATGACATTCTGCCCAAGAACAAAAACAAGATACGCAATCGCCACCCAGAGCAGCTGATCATTCTTGATGAGGATCGAGAACACGTCCTTGAACGAGGTCTCCGTCTTGTTCTCGCGCAGCGCGGAATCCTCCTCCTTTGTCCCAAGGCCGAGGATAATCGCGCCGAGGGTTGCGATGCCGCCGCCGATGACCGCAAACGCAAACCAGCCCGCAGAGTCACCCGCACCGCCGTTCTCGTTCAGCGAGAAGTAAAGCACGACGGGCATGACGATCGCCGTGACCAGCTGACCGCCGAACACCGAACCAATACGTGCATAGGTCGCCGTCACCTCACGCTCGCGCGAGTCGAACGAGAGCGCAGGGATCATCGACCAGATGGCAACGTCCTTTGCCGAGTAGAACACATCCATGATGAGGTAGAGGACTGCAAAGAGGACGAGGTAGAGCATCGGATTCGACACCGTCAGCCCGCCCATATCCGTAAATAGGATCGCCAGCGTGATCGCCGCAACGAACGCGCCCACAATGACCCACGGCTTGAACTTGCCCCAGCGTGTCTTGGTCTTGTCGATCGTATTGCCGATGAACGGGTCGAGGAACAGCTCGCCCACGCGCAGGACAAGGATGATCGTCGTCACAATGCCGATCATATAGGCATCGTGCTCGTGGTTGTCGGAGTGGAACAGATTGCTCGTGACAAAGATCATAAAGTACGTACCGAGCATAGCATAGAACACATCATGTCCGAAGGTGCCGCAGGAATAAGCGATGCGCGGCCAGAATTTGCTCTTTTTGTCCGACATGGGAAGCCCTCCTCAGCCTTTGACCGTGCGGATGTAGGCAATGATGCCATCCGCAATCTGCGCGAGCGGCGCACGTCCCGCATTCACAACGAGGTCATAGTGTGCGCCGTCGCCCCACTTGCGCCCTGTATAGTAGTCATAGTAGCGCGCGCGTTTCTCGTCCTCACGATCCATCTCCTTGAGCGTCTTGCCTTCGTAGACCGTGCGTCCGCGCTCCTCACGATAGTCGTCGTCCGCACAGACGAAGATGGAAAATACATCGTCGCGCTTCCGGAGCGCATAGTCCGCACAGCGCCCGAGGAAGATGCACGGACCGTCGTCGGCAAGTTTCCGCACAACGTTTGACTCCGCCATGAACATCCCCTGACTGGACTCGCCCATCGCCATGCCGAACGAGTGGAACGGAATGAAGCGCGAGGCAAGCGGCTTCACCGTATTCTCAAGCTCAAGCAGCTCCTTCTCATGCAGATCGTTGATGCCAAGCTTTGCCGCCGCGAGATGGACGATCTGTCGATCGTAAAGATGAACGCCCAACTTCTCGGCGAGAATGTTCGCGAGTTCCCGTCCGCCGCAGCCGTACCGACGGCTGATTGTGAGGATGAATTTCTTCTCCTCCATGTGACTCCCTCCTTCAAGAGCAGGAAGCAAAATTGCTTCCTCTATAAAACATTCATCTGGATGGAAAAGGAAAAGTAAACGTTTTCTTTCTTACGATTTTCATTATAACCCATCGTTTTCCAAAAAGCAAACGTTTTCTTTCTTCTTTTGAAAAAAATTTACCGCACAAAGCGCAACAGCTTCATGCGGTAATATCATGCTCTAAGCAGAAAAATCATCCGGAAAGTCAAGCGAAGGTAACGTTCTCCGCCACCTCAGATGTATCAGGGTAGACAGGGGCAGCAGAAACGGTCGTTGCCGCATTCGCAGCCTCGTCGAGGGTATTTGTGGCGATGTTCTCCTGTGCCGTCTTTGCCTCCTGCACGGGGGCGTAGGCATTCAGCACCTTCTCGACGAGAGCGACCTTCTCGCCGTCGGAGAGTGCCGGCGCATTGGCGATCTCCTGCACGATGCCGATGACGACACCCGCCGTCTGACGGCGGGATACCGCCTTGTTCTCGTTCAGCTGCGCCACCGTCTCCATCAATTTCTCGGCACGCTTTTCCTGCGTCGTCTCTGTGAGTGCCGCCTGTGCCTTTGCACCGCCCTCGGCAATGTTTGCCGTATCATCGGCGGAAAGGTGCGGCGCATCGGGAGTCACGGGCGGTGCGGGCGGCGTGGGCGGCTGTGGGACGGGCGGCACTGGTTCGCTCGTCTCCGTGAATGCCGCCAACTCTGTCCCTGCACGTTTTACATGGGAGAACGGGTCTCGCAAGAGGGATGCGGTCGAGTCGTTCGTGCGTATGACGGCATCGGCAGGGTTGACCCGCAGCGTATTCGCAGCAGTGAGATTGCTCCCCTGCCAGACACCGATTTTTCCCGCACCGAGATTGAGGTGCGTCCCGGAAACCTCCGCGTTCCAAAGACCAAGTTCGTTGTCCTTCGTCACCGTCACCTTGACATCACTCGTCGAACGTGTGTCGGTGCTATTGTGCGACGAACCTGCATAGAGAGCCGTCATCCAATTTTCTTGAAGTTTGCTCTCTTCAAGTGTCACCTTGCCGCCAAAGATGCTTGCCCCGCTGTATTCCGCATCCGTGGGATGCGTTACGGTAACATTCTTCAGATGGACGACATTATTCACGCCCGCCGTCTTGTTTTCGTGGACAAGATTGCCGACATCCGTGTCGCCATCGTCGTGGCTCTGGGCGTACGCATAAATATTAAACATGCCCGTTGCGATCGTGCTGTTCCTCAGGCTGACGCTGCCACCGTCCGCATAGAACTCGCGCTGCGTACAAACGTCAAGCCTATTCGCCTGTAGGGTATTGGCGGCACTCGATTCGTTCTTCTGCCAGTAGTCCTGCCAACGCGGCGCGGTCTGGTCGTAGTCCACCTTCGTGAGTGCGGACAATGAGAACTCCGTGCTCGTCCCGTGCAGCTTGGCGCGGTCTGCATTGACGGTATGCCCGACGATACCGAACGATGCTTTCCCATCCGTCGTATGCGACACCGTTCCATGGAACGCGAGGTCATTGCCTTGCGCACCGCGATAGGTAAGCAGTTCATCCCCATGATCATTTCCGTGCTGCCGCTTAAAACGGTTGCCCGCAATCATCAGTACCTCTGCCTCATTGTGCGCATTGCTCTTCATCTCAATCGTCGCATCATCCGCGACGGTGATTTTGCCGCCGTAGATCATGCCCTGATTCGCCTTCAGCTTGCTCCCTGCGATGTTGATGGTGCGGTCAGGTGCACTTGTATCGTCCATCACTGCGCCGTTCCCCGTTGCGCGATAGGTCGCAACTGCTTCCACGCCGAGCCGATAGACATCCGCAGTGCTGTTCTTGATGTCAATAACACCGCCGCCAAGCTGTAAGGACTTGCCCTCTGCGGTGACACCATTCAAGGAGACTCTATTTGCTGCCGTCACATCCGCAGTGAACACATGCTTGGCATCATCAGCATCGCGCTCATCCGCATGGAACTTCGACGCGGCGTAGATGGTCGTTTCTGTCCCCTCACCGAGGAATTTTGCGCCCGTTGCGGTGACGGTCGCACCGCCGATCTCGACCTCGCACTCCTGATTGTTCTTGACGTTGACTGTGCCGTTGAAGACGACATCGTTGCCCGCATTGTGGGTAACGTTCTGTACCTTCCCATCTCCCCCCACCATCGTGTAGTCCGCGCGATCCATCGCCTTGATGTCGAGTATCGTCTTGTTCATCGAGCCGTCGCCCAGATTGAATGTGACGCCGTCCGCCACATTTACCTTGCCGGCGAAGATAGAAACACAGTCCACAGCGTTGAACTCCGCGCCCCTGTCAATGTTTATCGTCCCATTGGTCGCCCCCTTGGCAAAACTGAGCTGATTGCCGCTCTCCGTCATGCCGAGCGTGGAGAGGGTCAGATTGGCGACGTTCAGCACAGCGTTCCCACCGATATGAATTCCGTTCGGGTTCACGAGTACAAGATTGCCGCCGTTCTGGTTCATCGTGCCAAGGATGTCGGAGAGCTGCGATCCCGTCACATTGTTGACGAGGGTCTTGTCACTCGCGATGTTGAAATTCAGCGTCTCACCACTGCCGATATTGAACGTATTCCAGTTGATTGTACTGTCCGTACCCGCCGTAATGGTCGCGCCGTCTGCGACGGTCGAGAAGTCCGTACTACCGCCGATATTCACATCGCCCGATTGCACTACGCCGCCCGTCGGCATGGCGAGTGCGGAGCTCGTGAGCGCGAGGGTAATGAGTGCCGCAAGGCTGCTGCGGCGCATTTTCTTTTTGAGATTCATTCCGTTCCTTCCTTTCCTCTATTAGAAACTCACGCTCGCCATCAAGTTCCAATGGCGGCTGTTCTGCTTGTTGAGGTTCACCTTGTCCGCATCGCGCAGAACCCGCGCATAGTCGAGGGAAAGCGAGAAGCGGTCATCCGCATAGCGCACGCCGAGACCCGCACTCGCGATGCTGTCGCTGTCAAAGATCGCATTGCGGTTCTTGTCGTTGCGGTTGTTCGAGAGATGTGCGTAGTCCGTGAACGCGAGGAGGCGCGTATGCTTTGCTATCTCGGGGCTGTAGATCTCAAGGCTTCCCACAAAGCCCTTGTCCGCACCGATCGCACGCTCGTCAAATCCGCGCACGCTCATCGCACCGCCCGCACCGATCTGTTCGGCGGGGACGACGTGATCCTTCGTATACTGTCCCGTGAGACGCACGGCTCCAATCCAGTCACTCTTGGTACGCGCCTGATAGTTCGCTCCTGCCCGCAGGAGGGTGAACCGGCTGTCCGCGCCCGGCGTGACTTTCTCATAGGAGGCTCCGTCTCCGCTCACGTTCACCGCAAGTCCGATGTTGCAGGAGAGGACGCTGTTCGCCTTGCGCTGGCTGTGCAGGTAGGTAAGGGAGGCGAGCATGATGTTGTAGTCGGTCTTGTTGTTGTAGGTTTTGCCGATAAACTTATACCCGAAATCGCTCTCCGTGCGGCGGTAGCCGAATCCCATGTCGAGGATGTCCTTGTTCCGCGCCGTATAGGAGAGGAACCGCTGATAGTGCAAATCGACGTTCGTGCTCCTGCCGCCGATGTTCACATCAAAGAGGCTGCGCGCGCCCGTGTCATAGTTGTCGATGTTGGTGCGCCCGTGGCTGACGCTCGCGGAGATCGCGCCTTTCCACTCCGGCATGAGTTTCCGATAGGAGAGTGCGCCGACCTTGACATCGCCGAAGTGTCCGGGCGAGGTGACGAATGCCGCACCGAAGGTGTCCGCCGTTCCTGAGAGGTTCGTGTTGAGGTAGGTGAGTGCGGTGCGCCAGTCGCCTGTGTACTCCGTCCCCGTGTTGCTGACCGAGAGGCGGACATGGTCGCTCTTTTTCTCCTGCACCTTGACCGTAACGTGGTATGCTCCTGCGCCCACAGGGGTGAACTCCGTGCTGAGGAGAAGTCCTCCCGTGTCGTTGACGCTCTGGATCTGCTGCGAGAGGGTGCGGATGTTCACGGTGTCGCCCGAGAGCTCGGGCAGCAGTGCACGCACGGTGTTCTCGTTCCCGCCCGTGACGGTGATCCCGCTCACGCGCACGTTCATGTTCCGCGTGTCCATCGCCGTTGCGTTCTTCTCCGCCGCACTGCGCACATCCATCTCCGAATGCGCGATGGCGCGCGCCGCACTGTCGCGGTCGCTGTCCGCAGCCGATGCCGTCCCGTAGTTCAGCAGTGCGCCCCCCGCAAGCATCGCCGCCGCGAGCATCCTTGCCTTCTTTTTCTTCATGCCTCTACCATCCTTTCGGAAGCGTACCGCCCCGTGCCATATCCACACGCGCACAAGTGCAGCACACTTCGTTCCGCTTCGCCGCACAATCTGCGGCGCGACTTCGTACAACACGCCAAAACTTATCCACAGTCTAACGTGTATTAAAATTATAGCACGTATCACCCCCCCGTCCAGACTTTTGTCCTGCGGGAGATATTATTTTATTTTATAGAAAAAAACTATAAAAAAAGAACTGCCCTGCGAAGTACAATACTTCACAGGGCAGTTCGTTGGAAAGCCTCTTAGCAAGGACTCACGCGACCGCCGTTTCAAGCGCGATCTTAATCATGTCATTAAATGTTGTCTGACGCTCCTCTGCCGTGCATCGCTCGCCCGTGAGGAGGTGGTCGCTGACGGTAAAGAGCGCGAGCGCCTGCCGTCCATACTTCGCCGCGAGTGTATAGAGCGCCGCCGCCTCCATCTCGACCGCAAGCACACCGTACCGGCGCAGCTTCGCATTGTCGATCTCCTCATCGTAGAAGCGGTCAACGGAGATCACATTGCCGACGCGGACGGGGAGGTTCAGCTTCTTTGCATTCTCCACAGCCGCCGAAAGAAGTTCATAGTCCGCGAGCGGCGCATAGTTGATGGACGCGCCAAAGATGCTGCGGATCATGCCGGAGTCCGTGGTTGCGCCCTGTGCGATGAACACGTCGCGCAGCTTTACCTTCTCGTGCATTCCGCCGCACGTCCCGACGCGGATGAGCTTCTGTACGCCGTAGCAGTCCATCAGCTCGTTCACATAGATGGAGATGGACGGCATTCCCATGCCCGTCCCCTGCACGGAGACGGGAACTCCCTTGTATGTGCCCGTGTATCCGAGGATGTTGCGAATCGACGTATACTCCTTCGCCCCCTCCAGAAAATGCTCCGCGATGAACTTCGCACGCAGCGGATCGCCCGGCAGCAGAATACGCTCGGCGATCTCGCCCTTTTCGGCGGCAATATGCGGTGTACTCATATCATGTTTCCTCCTATTTGCTTTGCAAAATTCAGCGGATGTTCATGCGCTGCGCCTGTGCGCGGAGACGTGCGATGCGCTCCTGCGTATCGGGATGGGTCGAGAACAAGCTCTTGAACGAGATGTCGCGCCCCGTCAGCGGGTTGATGATGCACATATGCGCCGTGGACGGGGTCGCCTCGGGCAGCTGTGCGCCGTGCACGGCGTAATACTCGATCTTTTCGAGTGCCGACGCGAGGTAGTTCGGGTTACCGCAGATCTCTGCGCCGCCCTCGTCCGCGCTGTACTCGCGCGAGCGCGAGATCGCCATCTGGATGAGCGCCGCCGCAATCGGAGCGATGATTGCCGTCACGATGAGCCCGATGATGCCGCCGCGGTCATCGTCGCTCGAACGTCCGCCGCCGAAGATCGCCGCCCACTGGGCGATACTCGCGGCGTAGGAGATAACGGTCGCCATGGTCGCCGCAATCGTCGAAATGAGGATGTCGCGGTGCTTGACGTGCGCGAGCTCATGACCGAGCACGCCCGAGATCTCGTTGTAGTCGAGCACGCGCATCAGCCCTGTGGTGACGGCGACCGCTGCGTTCGACGGGTTGCGCCCCGTCGCGAATGCGTTCGGCGCATCCTCGTTGATGATGTAGACGCGCGGCATGGGAAGCCCCGCACGCCCCGCGAGTTTCTCCACGAGCCCGTAGAGCTCGGGCGCACTCTGCCGGTCAACCTCCTGCGCGTTGTACATGCTGAGCACCATGCGGTCGGAGAACCAATACGAGAAGAAGTTCATCCCGAGCGCGATGATGAGCATGACGGTCATGCCCGTATGTCCTGCAAAAATTCCGCCAAGAGCAACCATGAGTGCCATCAGGAGCGCCATCAGCATTGTTGTTTTGAGTGTATTCATAGGCATTTGCCTCCCTTACAATCAGATCTTTGTCCTTTTGACTATATCATAACGGACGATTATGGAAATAGGCTGAAACCCTCTCAAATCGTTTCGAAATTGACCAGTTTCGCGTCAAAGATGCCGTCGATGGCAAGCAGACGCGCAAGCGTATCGTCGGGGATGTCGTGGTCGATCGTGAGCGCCATGATACTCATGCCCTCGCGCTTGGACTTGCCCACCTGCATGGACGAGATGTTGATCCCCGCCTCGCCCATGATCGAGCCGACCGTGCCAATGACACCGGGACGGTTGATATGCGGACAGATGAGGAGGCGTGCGTGCGGATCGATGTCCACGCGGAAGCCGTTGATCCGCACAATGCGTCCCTCCGTACCGAAGAGTGCGCCCTGCACCTCTGCCGTGCCCGCTTCTGCCGTACCCGCCGCCGTCGTGACGCGTACAGTGATGAGCGTCGAATAGTGCGACGTTTCCTTCTCCTTGATCTCTGTCACCTTGATGCCGCGCGACTTGGCGACGCTTGGCGCATTGACATAGTTGATCTCGCTCTCAAGGATGGGGTTGAGCATCCCCTTGAGGAGCGCCGTCGTGAGAAAACTCGTGTTAACCTCGGTAATCTCGCCGTTGTAGACAACCTCCACATGGGAGATGGGTCCTTCCGCGAGCGAGCAAACGGTGCAGCCGAGCTGCTCCGCGAGGGTGATGTAGGGACGAATGACGCGCATGACCTCCTTCGAAACGGGAGCCATGTTGACCGCCGCCGCCACGGGCTCGCCGCGCAGCGCCGCGCAGATGCCCTCCGACACGTCCACAGACACGCCGATCTGCGCCTCCACCGTGGACGCGCCGAGGTGCGGCGTGAGTACGATATGTGGGGCATCGCGCAGCGGGCTGTCCGCCGCCAGCGGTTCGCTCTCGAATACGTCGATTGCCGCCCCCGCGACGATCCCCTCCCTGAGTGCCGCCGCCAAATCACTTTCGTTGATAATGCCGCCGCGCGCACAGTTGACAAGACGCACGCCTTTCTTCATCTTACGCAGCTGCGGCATCGAGATCATACCGCGCGTTTCCTTTGTGAGCGGCATATGCACGGTGATAAAGTCCGCCGCCGCAAAGATGTCGTCGAGCGTCCCGACGGTCACGCCGAGTGCCTTTGCCCGCTCCTCGTTGATGTACGGATCGTACGCGATGATGTTCATGTCAAAGGCGAGCGCACGCTTGGCAACCCCGCTGCCGATCCGCCCCATGCCGATGATGCCGAGCGTCTTGCCGCGCAGCTCCACGCCGACGTACGCCTTGCGGTTCCACTCCCCCGCGTGCATGGTCGCGTCCGCCGCAGGGATGTTGCGTGCCAGTGAGAGCATCATTGCCATTGTATGCTCGGTCGCCGCGATCGTGTTACCGCCCGGCGAGTTGATGACAATGATGCCACGCTCCGTCGCCGCCTTCACGTCGATGTTGTCCACACCGACACCCGCACGCCCGATGATCTTGAGTTTGTCCGCACGTGCAAGCACATCTGCCGACACCTTCGATGCCGAGCGCACCATGAGCGCGTCATAGTCGCCGATGATCTCCACGAGCTCCTCGTGCGCGATCTTATCGCGTACATCGACCTCATAGTCCGCCAGCAGTCCGATTCCCTCGGGCGAAATCCCGTCCGCAGCTAAAATCTTCATCTGTAAGCCCTCCCATGCGGCGCAGTGCCGCAGTCCATATACACAGTGTAGTACGCTTCATTATAGTCAAAAGGGGCGATGTGTGTCAAATGCTTAAGGAAGCGCTGATAATTTTATATATATTCATATCTTTACACTTCGGTTGACAATCTTCTTCTATGGGCGATATACTGAAAATTAATGTCTGACATATAAATGAAAAAATAAGACTTCGCTTCAAAACATACAATATAATGGAGTACCTATGACATACAAGACCATCCTCGGGCGGTGTCTGCAATTCATCCCCGTCTTTTTCGGCATTACCCTGCTTTCCTTCGGACTCATCTACATCGCCCCCGGCGATCCCGTCGGCATCCGCCTCTCGGCGGGCGGTGTCGCCGCCGATCCGCAGCTCGTGGAGCGGATGCGTGCGGAAATGGGGCTTGACGCACCTTTCCTCGTCCAGTACGGACGTTGGCTCACGCACTTTCTCCAAGGCGATATGGGCAAATCCTACATCACCGATCTGCCTGTAGCAGCAACGTTTTGGAAAGCACTGCCCTACACGCTGCGCATGGCGGGCACGGCGATGGGGCTCACGCTCCTCATCTCCCTGCCGCTCGGTATCGCGATCGCCGCATGGCGCAACAGCCGCATAGACTATGCAGTTCGCTTTCTGACCTTCATCGGCAACGCAACGCCGGGCTTCATTGTCGCGATTGTACTCATGTTCGTATTCTCCCACCGCCTCGGCTGGATTCCCGTACTCGCAACCACGAAGCCGATCGGCATGATACTGCCTGCGCTCTCGCTCGCGCTTGTCATGTCCTCACGCTACATCCGTCAGATTCGTGCGGCGGCACTCGACGAGCTGGCAAAGGATTATGTGATCGGGCTGCGCGCACGCGGCATCACGGAGCGCGTGATCCTGTTCCGCAATGTCCTCAAGAATATCATGGTCATTGTCGTCACACTCACGGGCATCTCCATTGGCTCGCTGCTCGGCGGAACGGTGATTATTGAGACCATCTTTAACTGGCCGGGCATCGGCAGCCTCATCATGGGAGCAATCGGGAATCGCGACTATCCCGTCATTCAGGCGGTTGTCGTCTGGATGGCACTCGCATTCTTCCTCGTGAACCTGCTCGCCGATCTCTCGTACCGCTATTTTAATCCGAAGATCAAGGATCTCTAAATGATGAACTTCTTTCTGCATACACCGCCGCTCTTTCGGTTGCTCGCGCTCCTTGCGGCACTTATCCTCATCGTGAGTCTCTTCTCCGCGCAGCTTGCGCCCTACGATCCGTACGCGACCGATCCGCAGCTGATCCTAAAGGCACCGTCTGCAGAGCATCTCCTCGGCACGGACAACTACGGCAGGGACATCCTCTCGCGCATTCTCGCGGGCGGGAAAACCTCGATTTTCGCCGCCCTCTTCATCATCCTCATAGCGGGTTCGCTGGGCAGTTTCATCGGACTGCTCTCGGGCTACTATCGCGGACGCATGGACGCGGTGCTCATGCGCATCACCGATGTATTTCAGGCATTCCCCGACATCGTCCTCGCAATCGCCGTCGCAGGTGTGCTCGGCGGCGGCCTCGTCAATGCCGTGCTTGCACTCATCGTAACGACGTGGACGCAGTACGCACGCATTGCACGCAGCGCGGCCATCGCGGCGCGGGAGGAGACATACATACAGGCGGCGCGGCTCTCGGGCTGCACCGACACGAGCATCCTGTTCGGACACATCCTGCCGAACATCGCAGGCCAGCTCGTCGTCACGGCTGTCCTGCACGTCAGCACAATGATGATGGGGCTGGCGGGACTCTCCTACCTCGGCATCGGTGTCCAGATCCCCGCCGCCGAGTGGGGCGCGATGATCAGCGAGGGACAGAAGTATCTCCAACAGGCGCCGTGGGCGGCACTCGCACCGAGCGCGATGATGGTCGCTGTCATGATGGTGTTCAATATGTTTGGCGATCAGCTGCGTGACCTGCTCGATCCCAAGATGCGGGAAAAACGAGTGTAACTTACAGACAGATTATCTGTATGGATGCTGTGTAATGCCTCAAAGCGAACCCTAGGGAATCGCTGATAAAATGAAGTCTGTCAGATTGGTGTAGATTTTTTGTCCTGTCAAGGAGACAAACTGGACGCATAGCCAAAGCTATGTGGAGGATTTGTCGACGATGGCAGGGCGAAAAAGATGCGCCAAGATGGCAGTGCTGAATTTATCAGTGCTTCCCTAGTGAAGCAAGTGAGTAAAGAGTGCGTTTCGCCCCCTGCGGATTTCTTTCGTTCAAGCGCAGCGCGTTTAAGAAGTCCGCAGGTATTTAGGCGAATAAGCACACGATCACTTGCGTAACGAGGCGTTCGCGTGAGGCTTACACAGCGCATACAGCATCTCTGATAAATATTTTTCAGGAGGATTCCCATGAACAAAACACTGAAACGTCTCTGCGCCGCGCTCCTGCTCGCCGTTCCGCTCACGATGAGCGGCTGCGGCGGCTCGGATCAGGCGGCAGACAGCAAGAAAATCGTGCGCGTCGGCGGCACAGTCGCCGTGACGAGCTCGATGGATCCCGCGAAGGAGTGGATGGGCTGGTATGCCGTGCGCTACGGTGTCGGCGAAACGCTCTTCCGTCTCGACGACAGTATGAAACCGCAGCCGTGGCTTGCCGAAAAAGCGGAGAATGTCGAACCGACGGTCTGGCGCATCACGCTGAAGGACAATGTCACCTTCTCGAACGGCGAGAAGATGACGGCGGACAAGGTCATCGCCTCGCTCAAGCGCACGGCGGAGACGAATGACCGCGCTGCGTGGCTAAAGGATGCAGAGTACACAGCGGAGGGAAATGTCCTCACGATCCGTACGAAAGAGCCGTATGCGACCCTCGTCAATGACCTCTGCGACCCGTACGCAGTCATCGTCGATGTTGCAGGCACGAAGGACTTTGAGAACGCGCCCATCTGCACGGGGCCGTTTGTCATGAGCAGCTTTGAGGCGGACAAGCACGCCGTCATGACGAAGAACCCGAAGTATTGGGGCGGCGACGTGAAGGTCGACGAGGTCGAGTATACGAAGATCGCAGACTTCAACACGCTCGCAATGGCACTGCAGGGCGATGAGATCGACGTAGCACTGGATCTCAACCCCGAGACGGCAGAGACGATTGCGGCGAATGACAAGTTTACGGTTGTCAAGACGCCGCAGACGCGCACCTATCAGCTCTACATGAACCTCGATAAGCTCACCGATCCTGCGGTTCGTCAGGCGATCATGTACGGTGTCGACAAAAAAACCATCGGCGACCAGTACCTGAGGGGCGCAATGACAGCGTCGAACAGTGCGTTCCTCGCCTCCACGCCCTATGGCGATCCCGCACTCAAGGCGCGCTCCTACGATCCCGAAAAGGCAAAGCAGGTACTTGCGGCGGCAGGATATACGGACACGAACGGCGATGGCATTGTCGAGAAGGACGGCAAGCCGCTGACCGTCGAGATGGGTGTCTACAAGCGTCTCTTCAACGAGAACATCACAACGGAGATGCAGGCACAGCTCAAGAAAATCGGCATCAATGTCAACATCGTTTCGCATGAGAAATCAAATTACTACAAGGCGGGCGAATACGAGATCGGTCTTTACTCCGTCATCACCATGCCTACAGGCGATCCGTTTGCATTCCTGCGCGACGTGCTGAGCGCAAAGGGTGTTGCAAATTTCGGACACTATGACAATCCCGTGGTTGAGCAGTTGCTTGCCGACCTGCCGAACACGTTTGACCCGACCAAGCGCATTGCACTCGTCAACCACATTCAGCAGCAAGTAATCGACGATGCGGCGATGGACTTCATCGGGTTCAACAATATGCAGGTCGGTATCTCGAAAAAGGTTACGGGTTTCCTCTCCACGCCGAGCGACTACTATCATGTGACAAAGGATCTGGATAAGAAGTGATGTTCCTGTCAGTATTGCAGCGGAGCACACGTCGATGAAGGAACTGCTCCGCATCGACCACCTGACCGCAGGGTACGGCGGCGATGCCGTGATCGAGGACATCAGCATCAGCCTTCATACGGGTGAGGTGCTTGGCATTGTCGGCGAGAGCGGCAGCGGCAAATCCACCCTGCTTCGGGCAATCGCACAGATTCGCGGGCTCTCCACCGAGATCCAAGCGGGTACGGTTTCCTTTGACACAAAGAACCTTGCCATACTCTCCGAGGGAGAGCGGCGCAGACTGCGCGGCGAGGAGATCGCGATGGTGTTCCAGTACGCAGGTGCATCGCTGAACCCTACACGGCAGATTGGTACGCAGCTCGTTGAAGCCATGCGTGCACACACCAATCTGTCGCGTGAGGAAATCGACGCACGTGCGGCAGAGGTATTCGGCGGTATGGGCTTTGCCGATGTGCACCGTATCCTCTCTGCCTATCCGTTCGAGCTGTCGGGCGGTATGGCACAGCGTGCAGCCATCGCGCTCGCCGTCGTCCTGCGCCCGCAGCTGCTGCTCGCCGACGAGCCGACCTCGGCACTTGACGCAACGATTCAGCTGCAAGTGCTCGATGAGCTGCGTGCACTCAAGGAGCGCACGGGGACGGCAATCCTCCTCATCACACACAACATCGGCGTCGTACGGCACATCGCCGACCGCGTCGCCGTCATGTGCAAGGGGAAGATCGTCGAGCAGGGCAGTGTCACGGAGGTGCTTGGAAACCCACAGCATCCGTACACACAAAGCCTGATTGCAGCAGTACCAAAAATGTATACAGCCCCACATGATGACTGCGACCGCCGCCATCACATAGAGGACTGTTCCGCTCCCCATCCAAAAGAAAAGAACTCCCATGCCGGGGACACGCTTCTGCGCTTTGACAACGTCACCATGCACTTTGACGATGCGGCGGGACGCGTTCAGGCAATCGACGGCATCTCCTTTTCTCTCGCGCGGCGCGAACTCCTCGGCATCGTCGGTGAGAGCGGCAGCGGCAAATCCACCGTTGCAAAACTCCTCACGGGACTGCATACGCCGACGAGCGGGAAGATCCTCCTCGACGGCAAGGACATCACACACACACGCGGAAAGGAGCGGCGTGCGCTCTACACCCGCATCCAGATGGTGTTTCAGGACGCGCCGGGCTCGTTCAATCCGCGCCGCACGGTCGGCGCGATGATCGGTGAGACCATCTGCCGCCTGTGTACGCCCGATGAACGCGACACGAAACGGCGCGTCGCCGAACTCCTTACGGAGGTTGGACTGCCCGCCTCCTATGCGGATCGCTATCCGCACGAGATGAGCGGCGGCGAGTGCCAACGGGCAGCGATTGCGCGCGCGATGGCAGTACACCCCGACATCCTCGTCTGCGACGAGGCGACCTCCGCGCTCGATGTGTCCGTACAGGCGCGAATCATCACCCTTCTCCTGCATTTGCAGCGGGAGCACGGCATGAGCCTCCTTTTCATCTCGCACGATCTGCCGCTCGTCAGCTCCATCGCAGGTCGCGTCCTCATCATGCAGAGCGGGCATATCGTCGAACAGGGCGAGACCGGTCACGTCCTCAGAGAACCAAGTGAGGACTATACGCGGAATCTCCTGCGGGCGGCATTATGAAGGAAGCACTGATAAATTCAGCCGCGCCATCTTAGCGCATCTTTTTTGCCCGCTTTTTGTCGGCAAATCCTCCACATAGCTTTGGCTATGCGTCCGGTTTGCCTTCTCAATCGGACAAAAAATCTACGCCAATCTGACGGACTTCATTTTATCAGCGATTCCTAAACTCACACAAAACGGGACTTCCGTACGAAAGAACATTTTGTTTCGTACGGAAGTCCCGTTTACTAATCTATGGACAGATATTATTTTACACAGCAGCGGCTTTGGGGGCGTTTGCCTCAATGCCGAACATTGCCAGATCATCCTCAACATTCGTGATGCCGCCGATGCCGAAGGTCCGGGCGAGTACCTTTGCGATGTTCGGAGAGAGGAACGCGGGGAGCGTGGGGCCGAGGTGGATGTTCTTCACGCCGAGGTGGAGCAGCGCGAGGAGAACGATGACTGCCTTCTGCTCGTACCATGCGATGTTGTACACAACGGGGAGCTTGTTCACATCATCCAGTCCGAACACCTCTTTGAGCTTCAGTGCGATGAGTGCGAGCGAGTAGGAATCGTTGCACTGACCCGCATCGAGAACGCGCGGGATGCCGCCGATGTCGCCGAGATTCTTCTTGATGTACTTGTACTTCGCGCAGCCCGCTGTGAGGATCACCGTGTCATGCGGCAGAGCCTCCGCGAACTCACTGTAGTACCCGCGCGACTTCATGCGGCCGTCGCAGCCCGCCATGACGACGAACTTCTTAATCGCACCGTTCTTCACCGCCTCGACGACCTTGTCCGCCACGGCAAATACCTGCTCGTGTGCAAAGCCGCCCACGATCTCGCCCGTCTCCAGCTCCGTCGGGGGCGCACACTTCTTCGCACACTCAATGACGGGCGTAAAGTCCTTCTCACCGTTCACGAGCGGGATGTGCGTACAGCCCGGCACGCCGACCGCAGCCGTGGTGAAAAGGCGATCCTTGTAGCTGTCCTTCGGCGGAACAACACAATTTGTCGTCATGAGGATCGCGCCGTTAAACTTCTCGAACTCCTCTTTTTGCTGCCACCATGCGTTGCCGTAGTTGCCGACGAGGTTGTCGTACTTCTTGAATGCGGGGTAGTAATGCGCGGGGATCATCTCACCGTGCGTATAGACATCGACGCCCGTACCCTTCGTCTGTTCCAGAAGCCGCTCAAGATCCTTGAGGTCATGCCCCGAGATGAGGATGCCGGGACGATTGCGGACACCGAGCTTTACCTTCGTGACCTCGGGATGACCGTACGTACCCGTATTCGCACCGTCGAGCAGAGCCATGCCCGCAACGCCCCACTTGCCCGTCTCAAGCACAAGTGCCGTCAGTGCGTCGCCATCCATCGTATCGTCAAGAAGCTGTGCAAGTGCACGCTGCGAGAATGCATCAATCTCCTCGTTCTCGTAGCCCAGTGCGTTCGCGTGCTCGACGTAGGCGGACAGCCCCTTCAGACCGTACGTTGTCAGCTCGCGCAGGCTGCGGACATCCTCGTTCTCCGTCGCGAGCACGCCGACCGTCTTTGCCTTTGCCTCATAGTCCGCACGCGGAGCCGTCCAGTGCGCCGCTGCGGGCAGCTTCGACGCATCGGCAACCTGTGCGAGCAGCTCCGCCTTCAGCGCAAGCGTCTCCTCGATCGCGTCCATGATCGCCTCGCGGTCGAAGTTCGCGTTCGTAATCGTAATGAAGAGGTTCATCGTCACGCGATGGTTCGTTTCCACCGAAACAGTCTTCCCCTCTGCGCGCAGCTGCGTCGTCACCGCGCCGAGCCCCTTCGTCACATAGACGAGCAGATCCTGCATCTCCGCGACATCCGGCTTCTTGCCGCAGACCCCCTGCACCGTGCAGCCCTTGCCGCCCGCCGTCTCCTGACACTGATAACAAAACATTTTAGCATCCATGAGAAACTCTCCTTTGCCGTCATATACAATACACATTTGTTGCGCTGATTATAGCAAAGAGGCTTCTCCATAGACGTAACATTTGTTACCACTCAATAATCAATAGAAATTCTCATCAGATGGCCTCCGTATACTCTGAGGTCGAATCCGTAGCGCGAGCGCCGTCATGTTCCGTTCAAAACGTTGGAAACCGCCCCCGCAGCATCGGTAAAAGCAGCAGTGCAAGCAGAGCGTTCACGATACCCTCCATGAGGAGTCCCGGCGTGGAGGCAAGCGCGGCGGGCAGGCTCGCGTAGAGCACCGCACCCGCAAGGGTATATGCCGCTGCCATCCAGAGACTTGAGAGGAGGAGAGACACAACGACACTGATGCGGGGGGCGATCACATCCCCCCTGCGCCCGATTCGGCAGACGATCTCCGCCATAACGAATTTGATAACGAGGGTCGGTACAATCCAGAGTGCAAACCCGCCCAAAAGGTCGGCAAGTGCCGAGCCGATACACGCAGCAAAGAGGGTACTGCGGCGCGGTGCAAGCAGCGCAAGCAGGAAGATCACAGCATCGCCGAGATGGGCATAGCCAAGCGGGATCGGGATGTGCGGCAGATATGTCGCGGCAAAGACGAGTGCCGTCATAAGTGCGGTAAAGACAAGCTCCTGCGCAGGAATGGCGGTACGTTCACGGTTTATCATAGGGTTCAAACTCCTTTCACATCTTCTATACATTAGCACAGGTTATAAGGAAATTCAATGCAGTCAAAAATGCCCTCTCTGCGCCATAATCCCGGCGCAGGAGGGCATTCGTTCAAGGCTATGAAAATATCCGCACGAGATAGCTCAGTGAATCCGACCAGAGCAGAACGCCGAGCAGGACGAGCATGATGCCCGCCGCCTGTTGGATGCGCGGCAGATACTGATAAAACGCGCGCAGCTTCATGATGTGCCGCCGCCAGATCACGGCGAGCAGGAAGAACGGAATGGAAAAACCAAGGCTGTAGATGAACAGCAGGAGCGCTCCCGTCGAGGCGGTTGCCGTATCGCCCGCATAGAGCAGGATGGTCGCGAGCATCGGCCCCGTGCACGGTGTCCACCCAAGCGTAAAGCCGCAGCCAAGGAGAAACGCGCCGCCAATACCGCCAAAGCCACGCCTCTGAAACGGACGGTACTCACGCAGGAGCAGCGGGATTTTGATCCACCCCGTCATGAAGAGCCCCATAACAATGATGAGGACAGCCGCGCCCTGCCGTAAAATCCCCTGATAGGAAAAGAGCCATGCACCAATGACCGACGCAGTGGCGCCGAGCAGGACAAAGACGAGGGTAAAGCCTGCGAGGAATGCGGTCGTATTCGCATACAGTCGTCGTGCCTCACCGCCGTCCTGCTGACTGTTCTTCGCCAGAATCAGTGAGAACGTGGGCAGGAGCGGCAGGACGCACGGCGAGATGAACGAGAGAAAGCCTGCGAGGAATGCCCCGCCGAGCAGGGTCATTTCCATACGGTTCGCCCTCCCTGCGTCACGTTTTTAGAGCTTGCCGATAACATCTTCGAGTTCCTCTTTCGTCACACCGCCTGTCTTGCGATAGGCGACCTTCCCCTCCTTGTCCACGACGACCGTCGTCGGGATCGCGCGTACGCCGTAAAGCGTCGCCGCCGAGCCCTTTGCATCAAGCACGACGGGAAGATCCGCCTTGCGCTCCTGCATAAATTTCTGCACGGGTGCGGCGTCCTCCTGCAAATTAACAGCATAGAAGTCCACCGCATCCTTATGCGTCGCATGGAATTCCGCAAGATCGGGGATCTCCGCCTGACAGGGCGGACACCACGTCGCCCAGAAATTGATGATGTAGGGCTTTCCCTTCGCCTCGACGGCGACATCCTCACCCGCGAGGTTCTTGAGTGTGAACGTCGGTGCAGCTTCACCGCGCAGCCCCGAGCCCTTGCTCTGTTCAGCGGATGACTGTGCCTTTGCCGTCGCGCCCTGATCCGCGCTGTTGCTCGTGCCGCAGCCCGCAATCATGCTGACTGCAAACGCCGCCGCAAACAGTGCCGTATATCTTTTCTTCATAGGTTTCCTTTCTAAATGTCAAACAATTCATACTGCGTCACGGCAAGCGCAGCAAGTGCCGCCGTCTCCGCGCGCAGAATCAAGCGTCCAAGCGAAACGGACTGCGCCCCCGCCGCTCGGATCGCCGCTGCCTCGGTAGGAGAAAATCCGCCCTCCGTACCGACGATGAGAACGATGCGCCGCGCGTCGACGGAGCGCAGCACCGTGCGAATGGACTGCGTGCGCTCCTCTTCGTAACAGAAAATAATCGCCGTGTCCGGTGCATGAAGCAGTGCCGCATCCTGCAAAAGCGCGGAAAGAGACGCAGGCTGCGCAACGCGCATCAGCGCAGACCGTCCGCATTGCTTTGCCGCCTCGTCGGCGATCTTCTGCCAGCGTGCTGTCTTTGCCGCCGCCTTTTTCGCATCGTAGCGCACAACAACATGGTCGGTTGTGATGGGACAGAATGCCGCCGCGCCAAGCTCGACTGCCTTTTGTACGACGAAGTCCATCTTCTCGCCCTTGAGGAGAGCCTGTACGAGGATGACCTCAGTGCGCTCCGTCTCCGTCTGCGGCAGATACTCCATGCGGCGAAGATGTACGCTGTCGTGCACAATGCTGCAGATCACCATACGGGCAATACGCCCGTCACTGTCTGCAACGACAACCGCATCCCCCACCTGAGCACGCATCACACGCGCGAGATGGTGTGCATCCCCGCCCGTAATCTCGATTTCCTCCGCGAGTTCCCCCGCATAAAACAACCGCCGCATCAGAGCCCCGCCTCCGTCCTGCGCCGAATAATCATCGCCGCCCACTCCTTTTCACAGGTCATATCAAGGACTGCATAGCCATGCTCTGCTGCTGCACGCTCGACATCGGCAATGCGATCCTCGATGATGCCCGAGGCGAGGAGAACACCGCCCGGTGCGAGATGTGCGTCCAGCTGATCGAAGAGGCGGATGATGATGTCCGCGACGATATTCGCCGTGATAAGCTCTGCCGGTTCAAGACCCGCACACACAGAGAGCAGGTCGCTCTCGATGACGGCGACATTGCCGACATGATTTGCGCGGATATTCTCCTCGGCGACGGTGACCGCAACAGGATCATCGTCCATCGCGATCACCTCGCCCGCGCCGAGCTTCGAAGCAGCGATCGCGAGAATACCGGAGCCGCAGCCCACATCGTAGACACGCATCTTCGGACAGACGATATGTTCCAGCCAGCGCAGACACATCGCCGTTGTCGCGTGCGCACCCGTGCCGAACGCCGCGCCGGGGTCGAGATCGATGACAATCTCATCGCCCTGCGGCGTGTACTCCTCCCACGTCGGACGGACAACGATGCGCCGCCCGATCTTCTCCGTATGGATGTACGCCTTCCACGTCTCCGCCCAGTCCTCATCGGCGACAAAGGTATGCGAGATCGTCCCCGCACCGATGGGAGCATCAGCGCGGCGCAGATTCTCCACACGCTCCGCGAGCGTCAGAAGGCTGCCCTCCAGACGCGTGTCCTCGGGCAGATAGGCGCGCACGGTGACGGTCTCCGTATCCTCTGCACGCGGCAGATCGGTATAGTCCCACAGCCCTGCATCAATATACGCATTCACGAGCGATGGATCATCGATCTCCGTCCCCGCAGCGCCGAGTTCCATCAAGATATTCCCGATCAGATCCGCGCCCTCATGTGTCGTAACGACACTCACCTGTGCCCAACGCATTCCATCGCCCCCTATGATTTCTTCCGAATGTTTCTCTATATGAGATTCATTATACAGGAAGAAGATTGGAACTGCGATAAAATTTTTCTCTGCGTGCTGCCGACACGAAAAAAAGAAGATGCTGCATGAGGCGCAAAGGCCTTCGTGCAACATCCCCCTATTCTCTGCCGTTTCTCTCAGAACTCCATCTGCCAGAGTCCATGCAGGTTGCAGTGCTCAATCACCTTCACGGGTGCATCGCCGTCCATAAGACGGAACGTGACCTCGGGGGCATCGACTGCCGTGAGATTGACGCGCTGAACGCCCTTTTTCGTCACGAGAATGATGCAGTCGATAAGATGCTCCTCCGTCATCGGATGGGTAACCGAGCCGACCTTGACGTGTACCTCATGCTTCGCAGCATCGTACGTTGCCACGGGAACGTGCTTCTCCTTCGCCGCATCGACCGAGTTCGGAGCGATCGCCTTCAGCGGCGTACCGCAGCACGCGAGATCCAGTGCCTCGTCTCCATAGACCTCGACCAGATGAGACTTTCCTGCAAGATAAAATACGGACATGAATAACCCTCCTATTGCGGAAGCATATGCTTCCGATTCGTAAATACACAGCAAAGTTGAAATGAAAGGAAATCCTTCCTTTCATTGTGGAGTGCGAAAGATGCCATAGACCATATCTATTTTCTCTTTCATGAATAATAATTCTCCATAAAATAAAATTCTCCTTCTTTTCTCCCAAAAAAATTTTCGAGAAAAAATTATTTTCCCCCCTCCGCATTGGTGTCGATAAAGTCCTGCACGAGATAGCGCGGCCGCCGCTTCACCTCAAGGTAGATCTTCGCAACATACTCCCCGATCACCCCGATGGAAAGCAGAATCAGCCCGCCGAGAAACCAAAGCGAAACGACAAGGCTTGTCCAGCCGATGATCGTCTCCCCCTCAAAATGTCGAATGATCGACCAAACGAGCATGAGACCACTGATGAGGGAAATGAACATCCCCATCTGCGAGATCAGCCGAATCGGACGCGCCGAAAGTGAGGTCACGCCCTCCCATGCGAACGACGCCATACGCCGCCACGGATATTTCGACTCCCCCGCGAGGCGCTGTCTGCGCGTATAGTAGACGACATCGTGCGTCAGTCCGATCATGGGTACAATGCCGCGCAGGAAGAGATTCACCTCGGAATACGCCGCAAGTGCCGTGAGCGCACGCCGATCCATCAGGCGGAAGTCCGCATGGTTGAACACGATGTCCGCACCGAGCGCACGCATGGCACGGTAGAAACTCTCTGCCGTAAAGCGCTTGAGAAAGGTGTCCGAGGCACGATTTTCACGCACGCCGTAGACGATGTTTGCCCCCGCCGCATACTTTTCGAGCATGGCATCGACGGCATCTATGTCGTCTTGCAAATCCGCGTCCATGCTGATCGTTACATCCGCATATGGCAGAACGGTCATGAGACCCGCGAGCAGGGCATTCTGATGCCCCTCGTTGTGCGCGAGATTGATACCGGAAAAGAGCGTACTCTGTTCCGCACACGCCGCAATCAGCTCCCACGTCGCATCGCGGCTGCCATCGTTGACGAAGGCGATGCGGCTCTTTGCGCTCACCTTTTCCGCTGCAATCAGCGCAGTCATTTTTTTCCGCAGCTTCTCCGCCGTATCGTTCAGCACCTCCTGCTCATTGTAACAGGGTACGACGAGATAGAGGACAGGAATCGTCATTCTTTATCATCCTTAAAGATACAAAGTCCATCACGTTCAAAAACGAGCTGCCATTGCTCTGCGCCAAGCTCTTTTTTCATTTTATTGTACATAAAGTTACGCATAATGACATACTTCGGACGAGGATCCGCACGCAGCGCGGCAAGGGACGCTGTGTGATTCGTGTCCGCCTCAATGCCCGGGATGTCCGTGTAGAGCATCACGCCGGGGCGCAGCTGCTTGTCAATATAGAGCGCCCGTCCCTCTGCATCTGCCGATGCATGAAGGTTTTCCGCATAGTAAAGCGCTACCTGCTTTACACTGAACTGCCCCTCGACCGCAGGCATCATAAAGCCGAATGCAATGACCATAGTCACCACGCCCGCAGCGACGTGCAGCCATGCCGCAAGGAGGAGGTTGCGGGATGCCGTAATACAGTAGACAATCGCCGCCCCAAAAACAAGGGTAATCGCACCGAGCCAGAGCCCGCCCTCGGCGAGCGGCGCAAGGCTGTCCCCGCTCATCAGCCAGCCGAGTCCAAATACAAGGAACATGAGGGCACTCCCGCCCGCCCACGCAAAATGCGTCTCGCGCCAGTCCTCCACCATACGTGCCAGATTCCAGCCGATGATGGTCGAGAGCGCAGGCGTCAAGAGGAGCATATAGGAGACCTGCTTTGTCTGTGCAATCGAGAAGAATACGAGGACGAAAATCCACCAGACCTGAAAGAAAACAAGGGTCTCCGCCTCCTCCCCAAAGCTCCTCCGAAAGGCGTTCTTCACAGACTGGATGAGCAGCCCCGTCCACGGAAAGAATCCGAGAATGAGCACGGGCAGATAGAACCACCAATGTGCACGCACAGGATGGAGCGGCGCAGTAAAACGACTAACATTGTGAAATCCGATGAACTCATAGATGAACGCCATGCCGTGCATTTCATACATATAGAGATACCACGGCAGACCGACGACAACGACGAGCAAGAAACCACGCAGGACGTGCATACGAAAGATCTGCTCCAGCTGACGTGTCGCCAGCAGATAGAAGAATACGATGCCCGCCGGGAAAACCACACCAATCGGACCTTTCGTCATCACCGCGAACCCGCAGGCGAGATACATCAGCCAGTACTGTCGATGAATGAACGAAAAAAGTGCCGCCGTCATGAAAAAGAGCAGTGTCGAATCCGTCACGGACGCTTTGCCCATATACATGAGGATGATGCTCGTCCCCATGACCATCCCCGACCAAAAACCCGCGCGCGCACCGAAAATACGAGCCCCTGCGAGTGCGGTCATGAGGATCGATCCGATTGCCATGAGCGCGGACGGAATGCGTGCCGCAAGTTCGCTGAACCCGCCAAAGATCTTGAGGGATGCCACGACAAGCCAATAAAAAACGGGCGGCTTGTCGTACCAAAACTCGTTGTAGATGCGCGGCGAAAGATAGTCGCCGAAACGAATCATCTCCTTTGCCGTTTCCGCATAGACCGGCTCATCAGGGTCGAGCAGAGCCGTCCCGCCGATGCCAAACAGAATCTGAAAGGAGATCAGACCGAGCAGCACGAGATAGACCGGCCACGCAAGATTTTTTTCATCGTTCACGCAGATATGCACCTCACAAATCCCAAAGAAATGGTATGCGAAAAGGGACTGCCGCCACTGCGGCAGCCCCTCCAATGAACAGGTATCAATGGATCTCGATCGTCGCCCCCGCCCGAACATCCTCCTTCGTAAACGGCACATCGCCATGCAGCATGATACAGCCCGGGCGTTCCGCAGCGTCGCCGCCTTTGAACGAGAGCGTGCAGTGTCCGAGCGTCTTCAGCGTATGCAGAGCCTCATGTCCGATTGCCGTGATCGTGAACGCCTTGTCACAGAGAATCATCAGATCACCGACGACGGGATCCTCGTTGTAGTTCGCAGGCGTATGCAGGACAGAAAACTCCGCCAGCTCCGGCGGCGCACTGTTGTCGAAAAGGATAATAAAATTGGCGTTCGGATCATCGAGGAAAAGAAGGGACTCATCGCCCCAATGCGTGATCTCACAGTAGAATTTCATGCCACACCCTCCGCTCTCGTGCAAATTTGATGGGAACCGTTGCATTTATCTGTACTTCCCATCTCTATGCGTATCATACTATATCCCCACTGTTTAGTAAAGAGGAAAGGGGCGTGTGTTATCATAAAGAAAAAGAGTGCTCTGTGAAGCAAAACCTTCGCAGAGCACCCTTATCAATTTCCACACTTACTTCAGCGCATAGCCATTGTTATACATCTTGTCCTGCTCTTTGCGTACCTGATAGAGCTGCGTCGTGGTGTCGAGCTCGACCATGTCGAGGGTGAGGAGGGTGCCCTTCTTGACGTCGCATTTCATGCGTGCGTTCTTGTTGACGAGGGGGTAGACGACGTAGCCGTTTCGATACGTCTCCTCTGCGGTTGCAATCGAGGCGTAGGTGGTATAACCGCCGATGCCGTCGAGGCTCTCCCCCGCCCTGAGGTCACGCTTGGCGACGGTGATGCACTCACTCACAGGACCGTCGAGCGGAATGATGGTCGGTTCGCCGTCAATGACGATCTTCGCCACGCTGAGCGGCGTTTCAAGGTTGCAAAGGTGATAGGGGCGGTAGAGCGTCCAGAGTGGGCCGTGTCCCATCTGAAGATAGTCCATCACATACGCGGCATCCTCATTCGGGCTTGCGACGGTGATAAAGACACCGGGCGCAATGCCGTTGACGTACTCGACAACGCCATGACGATTCAGAATACCGCCGTCCTTCTTGAGGCGGAATGCGGCGTTGAGGTCGGCACAGCTATGCGCCGGCGATCCGCTGATACCATGCCCGCCGATCACGTCGGGGACAAAGCCCGTGGCGTTCGACATCGCCGTCATCTCGACCATGGTCTTTGTGCCGTCCTTGAAGGAGGTGAGCATACGCGGGTTCATCTTGCGGCGCGTTGCCTCCTCGTACACGGTGTCGGGATTGCAGTCATAGTCGATCTTGTTGTTCTTCCCCTTGCCAATGACCCTGACATCAAGCCCGATTGCCCGCGCGAAGGAGTAGAGCTCCATGACCGCGCCCGGCTCGTCCCCCGCAGAACCAGTGTAGATCACGCCGTTCTTATCGCCGAGCTTCTTGAGGTAGCTGCCGATGACCACATCCGTCTCGACATCCATCATAACGACGTGCTTCTTGTTGTTCATCGCGTCGATTGCGATCTTCACGCCGACCTCGGGCACGCCCGTCACGTCGATGGCGACCTCGACGAGATTCGCGTGCGAGATAAACGTGTCGTTCTCCGTCGCGACGTATTTGCCCTGCTCCATGAAACGATTCGCTTCCTCAAGCGTATTTGCCACAGCAATATTCTCGTCGCTGATGCCCGCATTATGGAACGCTTTTATCACCTTTTCAAGGGTATGATCTGCGACAATGGCGGGCATGATGCCCTTCATGAGCACCATCTGCGCAACCAGACCGCGCCCCATCTGCCCCACGCCCACAATGCCCGTGCGGATGATCTTGCCCTCTTCCTCGCGCTTTGCAAGTTTCTTGTCCATATTCAGCATACGAAACTCCTTCCGCCGCCCTTTGGCGAAACATCGACTTCATCTTTTCCAAAACTAGTATAGCACCGCGTTTCCATTCATACAATATCGCTTTGCGTGAATGTCATAACAAAAAGAGGTATGTTTCCATTTGTAAAGAAACATACCTCTTTGCAATTACATTTTATTCGACGCGAATGGGCTTACATCATACCGCCCATACCGCCCATGCCCGGCGCACCTGCCGGCATCGGAGCCTCCGGCTCCGGCTTGTCGGTGACAAGCGTCTCGGTGGTGAGCACCATTGCCGCAATCGATGCCGCATTCTGGAGTGCCGAGCGCGTGACCTTCGCCGGATCGACGATGCCCGCGCCGATCATGTCGACATAGGTGTTCTCAAGCGCGTTGAAGCCGACACCGTCGCCCGCCTTCTTCACGCTGTCCACGACGACAGAGCCTTCAAGACCTGCGTTCTCCGCGATCTGGCGAACCGGAGCCTCGACCGCACGTTTGACGATCTCAACGCCGACCTTCACGTCGCCCTCTGCCTTGATCTTGTCCAGTGCCGGGAGGATGTCGATGAACGTCGTGCCGCCACCGGCGACGATGCCCTCTTCGACCGCTGCACGCGTTGCGTTGAGCGCATCCTCGACGCGGTACTTCTTGTCCTTCATCTCGACTTCCGTCGCCGCACCGATCTCAACAACAGCCACGCCGCCGGAGAGCTTTGCAAGACGCTCCTGCAGCTTCTCACGGTCAAAGTCGGACGTGGTGTCCGCGATCTGCTTCTTGATCTGATCGACGCGTGCGGAGATCTGTGCCTTGTCGCCTGCGCCGTCCACGATGGTCGTCTCCTCCTTCGTGGAACGCACCTGACGTGCACGGCCGAGATCCTCAAGCGTCACGCTGTCGAGTTTGCGACCGATCTCCTCGCTGATGACCGTGCCGCCCGTGAGGATTGCGATGTCCTCAAGCATTGCCTTGCGGCGGTCGCCAAAGCCCGGAGCCTTCACGGCGAGCGCCTTGAACGTGCCGCGCAGCTTGTTGACAACAATGGTCGCAAGTGCCTCACCGTCGAGATCCTCGGCGATGATGACGATCTGCTTGCCCTGCTTTACAACCTGCTCAAGCACGGGCAGAATGTCCGCGACGGACGAAATCTTACGATCGGTGATGAGCACATACGGATCGTCCATGACGGCTTCCATCTTCTCCGTGTCCGTCACCATGTACGGAGAGATGTAGCCACGGTCGAACTGCATCCCCTCGACGACCGAGAGGTTCGTGTCCATGGACTTGGACTCCTCAACCGTAATGACGCCGTCCTTGCCGACCTTCTCCATCGCCTCTGCGATGAGATCGCCGACCTCAGCATCGCCGGAGGAGATTGCCGCGACCTGCGCGATCTTCGCCTTTGTTTCGACCTTCTGCGCCTTGCTCTTGATCTCCTCGACGAGCGTCTTGACCGCCGTTTCGATGCCCTTCTTGACGATCATCGGGTTTGCGCCCGCAACGACGTTGCGCATCCCTTCCTGGATCATCGCCTGTGCGAGGAGGGTCGCCGTCGTCGTGCCGTCGCCCGCGATGTCGTTCGTCTTGGTCGCGACTTCCTTCACGAGCTGTGCGCCCATGTTCTCAAACGGATCCTCAAGCTCAATGTCGCGTGCAATCGTCACGCCGTCGTTCGTGATCGTCGGTGCGCCGTACTTCTTGTCGAGGACAACGTTACGCCCCTTGGGTCCGAGCGTAACCTTCACGGCGTTTGCCAGTGCATCCACACCGCGGCCGAGTGCGCGGCGTGCTTCTTCGTCAAACAAAATCTGCTTTGCCATTGATATTGCCTCCAAAGTTCTATCTATTACAGGATTGCCAGAATGTCGCTCTCACGAACGATGAGGTAGTCCTTGTCATCAACCTTGATCTCAGAGCCCGAATACTTCGAGAAGACAACGCCGTCGCCGACCTTGACCTCAAGTGCGGCACGCTCGCCGTTATCGAGCAGCTTTCCTGTGCCAACGGCAACGACCTTGCCCTTCTGCGGCTTTTCCTTCGCCGTATCGGGGAGCACAATGCCGCTCGCCGTCGTGACATCGCTCTCCGCGACTTCAATGACAACACGTTCGCCCAGTGGCTTAATCATGGTATCTGCCTCCTAGTTTCATACAAATCTTTTCATTGTGTTAGCACTCTCATTTGCTGAGTGCTAACTTACGATGTCTATACTAATCGTTTTAAGTCAAAAAGTCAATAGGTATTTTGTAAAAAAGTCAAAAAAACAACAAAGAGCCGCACAGGACTCTTTGTTGTTTGCTGCAAATCTATGAGACTGCCTCGAAGAATGGTGGGACGATGCCCCTAAGCGAACCCTAGTGAAGCAAGCGGGGAAAGGACACGTTCTGCCCCCTGCGGATTTCTACCGTTCAAGCGAAGCGCGTTTAGAAATTCGCAGGTATTTAGGCAGATAAGTGTACGACCGCTTGCGTAACTAAGTGTTCGCGTGGGGCACGTCCCACAGACATACTTACTCTTTGAACGCCGCCACAAGATTTTTGAGACGTGCCGTCCCTTCCTTGAAACTCTGGATCTTGGCGAGGATGTTCTCGTACTCCGCCGCCATGCCGACGACCTTCTCCGCGATGCGCGTGTTGCCCTCCGCACCCTCGTGGGTCGCATTGCGTATGCCGTCCATCGCCGCGTTCATCTCACTGACAGCATCCAATAGATGCTGTGAACGCGAGGTGGTCGCCTCTGCGGTTTTGCGGAAATACTCTGCGTCCTCCTTGTACTGCACCGCAGTCTTGTCCATGAGGTCGTAGTCACTGCGGACATTTTCATCAATGAAGGTGAGCAGCTTGTATGTACCGTCGGAGAGTGCCTGCACCGCTCCCGTGACCTGCCCCGTGAGCCCCTTGATCTTCTCCGCCGTTCCGCGCGACTGTTCGGCGAGCTTGCCGACTTCACCCGCAACCACGGCGAATCCGCGCCCCTGCTCGCCCGCACGCGCCGCCTCGATGCTCGCATTGAGCGCGAGGAGGTTCGTCTGCTCGGCGATCTCCGAGATCTCCACAGTGAGCTGCCCGATCTGGTCGACGACCTTCGAGGACTCGATTGCCTCTGCGACCGACGCCTTGGTCGACCCGTAGACCTGCCGCGTATTCGCGCTCGACTGTTCCATGCTCGTCTGCAGGTCGGCGGCACGCTGCGCGACCTCGCGCGTATATGCTTCGCTGTCCGCTGCCGCCGTCGATGCGCCTCGGATACCGTCGCTCAACCCCTCGCTGAGATGCTGAACGCTCGATGTGGATGCCGCCGTTTCCTCCATGCCCGCTGACATCTCCTCGGTGACGGCGGACATATCCTGTGTATCGTTATTCAGACCGTGCAGCATCTCCTCAAGCTCCGCGACCATCGCATCGGTCGCCTCCGCCTCCTCATGCACCTGCTTCATAAAGCCCTGCATCTTGCCGAGCGCCTTGACCACCGTACCGATCTCATCCTGACGCTGCGAGAGCTCTGCAGGGATCTCGCGTGAGAGATCTCCTGCCGCGACCGCACTCAGATGATCAATGGAGGCGGCAAGCGGATCGGAGATGTTGTCCGCGATTCGGCGGGATACCAAGATTCCGAAGCCCATGGCGATCAGGATGATAACGGCAAAGAGCTCAACCGTACGCACATAGCGCACATTGTTTGCCTCAAAGAGCTGCTTGCCCTGAAACACATTGTCCGGTGTGAGCACCGCCATATTGCTTGAGATAACGGTGAGCGCACCGATGTTGTCAAAGATCGCGATGCGGTCTTTGGGGGATGTCCCCATGCTGTTGATCGCCCCGATCTTATCCTTGGCGGTGTCCAGATTCTTCTCAAGCTCCGCAATCATCGCCTGCGCCCGCTCACTCGTATCAATCTTCTTGAGTTCCTCCAGATCGTGTTGGATGCCGTCCAAATTGCCAAGCACATCGTCCACGAGGATCTTGCGGTTGTCCGCCGTAAATCCCTCCTGCAGGAGATAGGGGACATTGACGCTGATCCTCCTCAGACGGTCGTTTGCATCGTTCAGATACTGTGTCGCCATCAAATTGTGGTGATACATCTCGTCGAGTGACTGCTTTGCCATATAGTTCGAGTAGATGCCGACCGCAGCGACGACAATCATCGCCGCCATCAGGAATACGGACAGGATGAACACCTTCGTCCGCACCGCATAATCCTTCATCGCATCAGCCGAAATGACCGGAATGTTCATAGCGCCCTCCTCACTTCATCTGTGCAATATTGTCCGCTGTGATGGATGTAAACGGAATGGCAAGATCGCCGCTCGGCGGATTCCCCTTGATGAATCCCTCGGCAAGCGTCAACGCACCCTCGCCCTGTGCCTTTGCATCCTGCTTGACGGTCTGCGCCATCTCGCCCGTCTCGACGGCGGCAAGTCCCGCCGGTGTCGCATCAACACCGGACACCAGACACCCCTTGAGCCGATTCGCACCCTTGAGCGCCGCAACAGCGCCGAGCGCCATCTCATCGTTGCCCGCAACAACACCGTTGATCTCCGGGAACATATTCATCCAGAGCATCATGGTCTTCAATGCCTCTGCCTTGCTCCATCCCGCATCGACGAGGGAAAGAAGCTGAACATCGGGGCGTTTGTCCAGGCACGCTTCCTTGAACCCTTCCCAACGACCGACGGCACTGCCCTGCGTTCCATCGCCCTGCAGATAGACGACCTTCGCATTCGGCGGCAGGTGCGCAGCCATGTACTCGCCCTGCATACGCCCCGCCTCTTTGTCGTCAGAATAGGCACGCAGCACCTTGCCGCCCGCAACGCTGCGGTTGACCGTAATGATGGGAATACCCGCATCGTTCGCCTTTTCAATGGTTTTGACAATGCTCGTCCCGTCGGCGGCGAGCAGGATAATCGCCCCCGCGCCGCCGCTGATCGCCTCATTCAGCTGGTCAATCTGCATATTGCCGTCGTTCTTTGCATCGAGAAACTCGACCTCGATACCGTCCGCCTGTGCCTTTGCTGCAAAGGCACCCTTGATCTGCCCGCAGAAACCGTCACTGTCGTCGTAGTTCGCATAGATGACGCGGTCGGAACTTCCGCCCGTCAACCCGCAGCCTGTCAGCCCGAAACACACGGCAGGCAGGAACAGCATTCCCCACTTTCTCAGATTCATGGCAACCCCTCCTTATAAAGATCACATTTCTTTGACCGGTACAGGTCCGCGCGAGAGCGCAATCGCTCCCGTCCGCGCGATCTCGATGATGCCGTAGTCGGAGAGCAGCTCCGAGAGCGCATCGATCTTCTTCGCATCACCCGTCAGCTCGATGACGACGTTCTCCACGCCGACATCGACAATGCGTGCACGGAAGATGTTCACCACATCGATGATCTCCGCACGGTTTTCCTTCGTCGCGTGTACCTTGATGAGCACGAGTTCACGCGTGATGGATTCCATCTGTGTGAGATTGACGATCTTCACCACATCGATGAGTTTTGAGAGCTGCGTCACAACCTGCCGCAGTTCGTTCTCCGAGGCGACGGAAACGACGATGTTGATGCGTGTGACATCCCGCTCCTCCGTATAGCCGGCGGAGATGCTTTCGATGTTGAACGCGCGGCGGCTGATGAGTCCCGCGATATGCGTGAGGACGCCGGGCTTGTTGTCGACGAGCACGGCAAGCAAATACTTATCCATTTATCTCCCTCCGAGCACCATCTGATCCAGCCGCTTGCCGCCCGGCACCATCGGCACAACATCCGCCTCCTCCGGCACAATCACATCAATAAGACGTGCGCCCCTTTCGCGGAGCAGATGCGGCAGGCTCTCCGCCAGTTCCTCCCGCGTCTCAATGCGGCAGCCCGCAACGCCCATTGCCTCGGCGAGCCTTACGAAATCGGTCTTTCCCTTGAGCTCCGAGGCGGAGTAATGGTGACTGTAGAAGAGGCGCTGCCACTGCCCGACCATGCCGAGGATGGAGTTGTGTACGATGACGATCTTCACGTCAATGTCATTGTCCGCCATGGTCGCCAGTTCCTGACAGTTCATCATGATGCTGCCGTCGCCCGTGATGAGCACGACCTCCTTGTCGGGATGTGCGAGTTTCGCGCCGATTGCGGCGGGCAGACCGTACCCCATCGTGCCAAGCCCGCCCGAGGTGAGGAAGTGGCGCGGCGCATGACAATGAAAGAACTGCGCCGCCCACATCTGATGCTGCCCCACGTCCGTAACGCAGATCGCATCCTGCGGAACGATTTCGCGCACGCGACTGACGAGTTCCTCGGGACGAATGTCCTCCGACGTTTTCCAGCCAAGCGGATGGGCGCGTTCCATTGAGAGCACCTCGCCGCGCCACGCACGAAATCGAACCGGCAGATCATCCCCGATGGCGCGTACAGCCTCCACGAACGCAGGAAGTGTCTCGCGGAGATCCCCGATGATGGGAATATCCGCGCGTACATTCTTGTTCAGCTCGGCAGGGTCAATGTCAAAATGCACGATCTTCGCCTTCGGTGCGAATGCCGCCGTGTTCCCTGTCACGCGGTCGCTGAAACGCGTGCCGAGCGCGAGCAGGAGATCACACTCCTGGATCGCCATGTTCGAGGCATAGGCTCCGTGCATCCCCGCCATGCCCGTATAGCCCTCGGTCTCTGCCGGAATGCTGCCAAGCCCCATGAGCGTTGCGACACAGGGCATCCCTGTGAGCGTAAGGATTTCGCGCACGTACGCAGCCGTATCCGAGAGTACGACGCCGCCGCCCACAAAGAGGAGGGGCTGACGCGCAGCGGCAAGCGCCTCCGCAGCGGCACGTACCTGAGCCATCTCGAACGGAATGCGATCACGATAGCCGTGGAGCATCGCCTTGGCAGGATATTCGTAGTCGATGGGCGCATCAAAGACATCCTTTGCCACGTCGATCACGACGACACCGGGGCGACCCGTCCGCGCGATATAGAACGCCTCCTTCACCACGCGCGGAATGTCGCTTACGTCCTTGACGAGGTAGTTGTGCTTTGTGATCGGCGTGGTGATGCCGACGATGTCCGCCTCCTGAAACGAGTCCTTGCCGATGTAGGGATTCGCGACCTGCCCCGTGATGCAGACCATCGGCACGGAGTCCATATGTGCCGTCGCGATGCCCGTCACGAGATTCGTCGCCCCAGGTCCCGAGGTCGCAAACGCAACACCGACCTTGCCCGAGGCTCTGGCATACCCGTCCGCCGCGTGCGCCGCGCCTTGCTCGTGACGCGTCAGAACGTGCGGAAATTTCATTTTATAAACTTCATCATAGAGTGTGAGGACGGCACCGCCCGGGTAGCCAAACACGACTTCGACCCCCTCCGCCCTCAGGCTCTCCAAGAGAGCGCGTGCTCCATTCATCTGCAACAGAACCCCTCCTAAACATGAGTTTCCCCCCGGATAACATATCATTATTATAGAATGTTCTGCGCGTTTTTACAAGCAATTCCCCACATCACCGTTCACAGATGTTCGCTTGCGAGCACAAACGCATAGACGTGCCGCGCCCCCGCACGTTTCAGCGTGCGCGCGCACTCCGTGAGCGTCGCCCCCGTCGTCATAATATCGTCCACGAGCAGGACATCGCGCCCCGCCGCAGGCATATCCTCCATAACGGCAAATGCGCCCCTCAGTTCCTGCCGCCGCTCTGTGCGCGTATGCTCATAGAGCGGTGCCGTCTCACGCACACGAAGGAGCATCGGATGAAGCGCAATACCATGTGCCGAAAGCCACGGTGCAAAGATCTCCTCCGCCTGATTGAAGCCGCGCAAGCGTGCACGTTCCGCCGCAAGCGGAACGGGTACGGCGACGATGGGATGCGGGATTCGTGTGAGCACCTCCGCCCCCATCGTCAGTATCGTATGCAGTGCAGGAAGTGCCGAACACTTCTTTTGATATTTCAGTGCCCGCAAGAGATCACGCACCCCCGCGCGGTAGTGCGCAAACGCCCATACACCATCGAGATATGTGCGCGTCTCTCCCGTACACGTGAGCGTATGCAGCCCGATCAGCTGCCGCGCACAGGCAGCGCAAAAACTGCCCCTGCGCTCGACATAGACAGAGCAGCTCGGACAGCGCGGCGGAAAGAGGAAATCAAACAAAAATGAAAACAACACACGCCCTCCCCCACATCGCAAAAAACTATTGCATGAAATTTTGATTTATGATATGATAAACGCAAGAAAGAGATATATCTCCGATAAACGTGTATAACGAGAGAAAGGAGAATGTCTATTGACACAAATTTTCCAGCGTGGTGACCATTTCTCCTGATGGGAATGCATCTTTGAAGAAGCGCGGGACAACGGGTTATGTTGATCTCATATGGCATTGCATGAGCAAGGAATGGCTGCAGCGCCGTCGTCCCTGATCGACGGGGTATGACAACGTTCTCTGTACGATTCGTTTTTCGAAAACCTGGCGCGCAAATTGGATGATATTTGAGATCTCCAAACGGTTTCAGCTGAACGTACAATACACGTTCGCGCGGACACAGAGGGTGTTCGTGCGACACCAAACAACTGAATAAGGACGTGTTTCATTTTTATGCGAATAGCAGTATAACCGGCAGCTTGCTCGAAACAGAGCGGCTGTCGGTTTTTTGTGTCCCCCCACCTGCGCAGGGGAGAGATCTGCATGGAGCACACGCGGTTCACACAAAACGAATATCCCCGCCGCTCGCCTTGCGCAGACGGTTCATAATCGCAAGCCCAAGCCCAAGAGAACCTGTTCCCTCGGCGAGAAGGGAGGTCACGGGCAGATCATCAAAGTGACGGAGCGCATCGTAGAGGCAGGATGCAAATGCGCTGTGATTGCCACGCGCCCCGCAGTGATATGTGTCATCTGCATGGATGATGTCGGAGAGTGCCATGATGGTCTCACTGCTTGCGATGAGTGCAGGCCGCTGCCCTGCCGCACTGCGGCGCAAGATCTCCTCCCGCAGTGCCGCCACAACATCTGTTCCCGCCCCCACATAGACGGTGAGCGGGACGCGCGGGGCGTAGTGCGTATACTTCATCCCCGGCGCACGCGGCACTGCATCCTCTGCCGTAAGAGCTGCATCCATGCGCACCTCGATATGCGGCAGTTCCGCCGCAATCATCTCACGCGTGACAGCACCGGGACGCAGGATCGTGACAGTGCCCTCCTCCGTGCAGTCCACGATGGTGGACTCCACGCCCCACCGACAACTCCCGCCGTCGAGGATGAGCGGGATACGCCCCTCCATGTCCGCAAAGACCATTGCCGCCGAGGTTGGGCTCGGACGCCCCGAGGTGTTCGCAGACGGCGCGGCGATCGGCACACCTGCCGCACGGATCAGGCGGCGGGCAATATCGTGGTCAGGACAGCGCACGCCGACCGTCGGCAGCCCGCCCGTGACAATGTCGGGGATGTTCTCTGCTTTCGGCAGGATAACGGTGAGAGGACCGGGCGCAAATGCGGTGAAAAGGTGCGCGGCGACAAATGGAACGTCATGCGCGACGGTATGTGCCATCGCAAGGTCAGCGATATGGAGGATGAGCGGATTGTCGGCGGGTCTCCCCTTCGCCGCATAAATTCGTGCGCACGCCGCCGCATCCAGTCCGTTCGCGCCAAGCCCATAGACCGTCTCCGTTGGAAACGCGACGAGCGCACCGCTGCGGATCATCGCAGCGGCGCACTCAAAATCTGTGGGCGATGTCGGACGAAGTATCTCCGTATCCATTGTATCCTCCCTACTCCGTATATCCCACCACAACGCGCTCAATCCCACCGAGATCCTTCAAGATCTCGGTTCGCACAATGCGCGGATGCGCCAAGGCGAGTGCCGCGACTGCCGCAGCCTCATGGATTCCCACCTCAACGGCAATTGCGCCGCCGTCCTTGAGCATTGCAGGAGCGTCTGCCATCAGGCGGCGGTAGAGATCCAGTCCATCCACACCTCCGTCGAGTGCGCGATGCGGCTCATAGCTGCGCACCTCGGGCATGAGTTTCGCAATATCCGCTGTGGGGATGTACGGCGGATTTGATAGGATCATATCGTAGCTGCGCCCCGCAAGCGGCGCAGTGAGATCGCCCACGGAAACAGCAACGCGCTCCGAAAGTCCGAGTGTCGCCGCATTTTCGCGTGCCACCTCTGCCGCCGCAGGCGAGATGTCCACAGCATCGGCACGCGTCCCCTCCGTATGATGCAGCACGGACAGGGCAATCGCGCCCGTACCCGTTCCAATGTCGGCGATCCACAGATCGTCTGTCCTCTCCTTTGCACGTGTACGCAAAAAATCGACGGCATACCCTGCAAGAATCTCTGTATCGGGGCGCGGGATGAGCGTATCGCGCGTCACACGAAAGTCCAGTCCCATGAACTCGCGCCGCCCGAGCACATACGCGAGCGGCGTGTGCGCTGCCCGCTCCTTCACATAGCCGCGAAAACGCGCAAGCTCCTCCGGCTCAAGCGGCTCATCGAAATGCACATAAAGATACATCCGATCCTTCCCAAGCACAGCAGAGAGCAGAACCTCCGCATCAAGACGCGGGCTCTCGATCCCGCGCTCCCGAAAGAAATCCGTCGTCCACGCGAGAAGCCGCTGAATCGTCCAAACCGCATCCGTCATCAGTTCACCTGTTTCAGACGTTCCGCTTGATCCGCTGTGATGAGCCCCGCAAGGATCTCATCCAGTTCACCGTCGAGCACAGCGTCGATCTTATAGAGGGTCAGCCCGATGCGGTGATCGGTCACGCGCCCCTGCGGGAAATTATAGGTGCGGATGCGCTCGCTGCGGTCGCCCGAGCCGACCTGACTGCGGCGGTCGGCGGCGACGGCATCCGCCTGTTCCTGCTGCGCACGGTCATAGAGGCGCGCACGCAGCACCTTCATCGCCTTCTCGCGGTTCTTGAGCTGCGACTTCTCATCCTGACACTGCACAACAATGCCCGTCGGGATGTGTGTGATGCGGATCGCCGTCTCCGTGCGGTTGACGTACTGCCCACCCGCGCCCGACGCGCAGTAGGTGTCGATCCGCAGATCATTTGCGTCAATCGTAACCTCGACCTCCTCCGCCTCGGGCAGGACGGCGACGGTGACCGCCGACGTGTGAATGCGCCCGCCCGACTCCGTGACGGGGACGCGCTGCACGCGGTGCGTGCCGCTCTCGTATTTCAGACGGCTGTATGCGCCCACACCGTTCACAAGGAACGAGATCTCCTTAAACCCGCCGATCTCCGTCGGGTTGCTGCTCAGAATCTCCGTCCGCCAGCCCTGCCGCTCGGCGTAACGCGCATACATACGGAAAAGGCTCGCCGCAAAAAGAGCCGCCTCCTCCCCGCCGACACCGCCGCGAATCTCAACAATCACATTCTTATCGTCGTTCGGGTCGCGCGGCAGGAGGAGGATTGGCAGCTCCGCCGCGCGTGCGTCACGGCGTGCCTCCGCCGCAGCGATCTCCTCGGTGAGCATTTCCTTCATCTCGGCATCCGCCTCGGCAAGCATTTCCTTGTCCTCGTCGATGGTCGCAAGCGCCTTCTGATAGTCGGCATACGCCTCGATGATCGGCGTAAGCGACGCGTGCTCCCGTGTGTACCGCTGCCACTTTTCCATATCCGCCATCACGTCCGGATCACTGAGGAGTGCCTCAAGCTCGCGGTACTTATCCGCAACAGCATTCAGTTTGCTTAACACGTTACTTCCTTTCGATAGTTCCCGCTCCCTGCGGGAATATCCTCGGGCGGCAGCACCGCCTTGAGACTTTCAATGGCGACCTCCACCATCTCATCCTCGGGCGGGCGCGTCGTCAAGTATTGCAGCCAGAGCCCGGGCGTAATCAAAATATGAACCATCCGATTTTCGCTGCGTCCCGCAAAGCGGATGATCTCGTACGAAACCCCCGCGACCACAGGCAGGATGGCAAGGCGGCTCAAGATGCGCAGCCAGAGATCGGGCCATCCGAAAAATACATGAAAGACAATGGCAACGACCATGACGATGAGGAGGAAGTTCGTCCCGCAGCGCGGGTGCAGACGCGGGAATTTCTGCACGTTCTCCACCGTCAGAGCCTCACCTGCCTCATAGCAGTGGATCGTCTTATGCTCCGCACCATGGTACTGAAAGACGCGACGAATCCCGCCCATAAACGAGATCCCCCAGATATAGAGCAGGAATACGGCAAGTCGGATGCCGCCCTCGATCAAATTGAACACAATCGGGTCGTCCGTATACCCCGCCGCGAGATGCGCCGCACCCGTCGGAATGACAATGAAGAGCACGCTCGCAAGGACGAGCGCAAAGAGGATCGTCATCGCGACCTCCTTCTTCGTCATCTGCTCCTCCTCCTCACCCGCCGCCTGTGCGGAGAACGAGAGCGCACGCATACCGATAACGAGGGACTCGATCATGATGACAGAGCCGCGGATGAGCGGCAGATTGAGAATCGGATAGCGGTCGCGGATCGATGTGACATCGTGCGTCTCCACCTCGATGTTTCCATTCGGGAGGCGCACAGCGGTCGCGGTCTTTGCCGCGTCGCGCATCATGACCCCCTCGATGACCGCCTGTCCGCCGACCGCAAGGTCGGTAATTTTCTTTGGCATAAAATTTCCTTACTGTATCAAAAAAGAGACCGTTGCACGATCTCTCGTACAACAGCCTCTTCCTGTTTTCGTGCGGCGAAGAGGCAAGGCGCAGTACACCTCACCCACGCTGCTATTTCCGTGCGTAACGCTTCTGGAACTTCTCGATGCGTCCGCCCGCCTGAACATCGCGCTGACGCCCCGTGAAGAACGGATGACACTTCGAGCACACGTCAACACGCAGATCCTGCTTCGTCGAACCCGTTGTGAACGTGTTGCCACAGCCGCACGTCACCGTTGCCTCGAAGAACTCGGGATGAATGCCCTCTTTCATGTAAATACACCTCGTTTCTTTTGCCGGATACAAGCGCACTTGTGTACGCTTGGTTGAACTCGACTGTCTCGCCGAGAACGAGTTAGGTCAACAAACGCCCTGCGTTTATTACCGCGTCAGTATAGCATAAATCGGCACGATACGCAAGCATTACTCCATTTTGCTGAGAATGATGCGTGCTACGCGCGTCCCAAAGAAGAAATTCCAGATCCACTTGACAGAAACGGTGAAATCCGAATACTTGCCCGCAAGACGGATGAGATGAACGAACATCCATGCGATCCACGCGAAGAAGCCGCTCGCCTTGAGGTTGAAGCCGAGCACGGGCATAGGACCGTTCATTACTGCCTCGCCCTTGCCGATGGTCGCCATCGCACCGAGATCATGATAGACGAATTTGCCGAGCTGATCGGGCGTCTTGCCCGCAATCAGTGCCATGATATTCTGCTTGACCTGCACCGCTTCCTGTGTCGCCACAGGTGCGACCGTCGGAAGCGGACGCTTCATGTCGCCATGCATGAAACTCGCACAGTCACCAATCGCAAAGACGCGATCACTGCCCTTGACGAGCAGGTTCTCCTCGACAATAACGCGTCCGGCGCGATCCACCTCCCCGCCGCAGTCCTTGATAAAGTCCTGCGCACGCACACCCGCCGCCCAGATCACCGTCTTTGTCGGAATAACCTCGCCGTCTTTGAGCGTCAAATCATTGCCGTCATAGCCCGTGACCGCCGTGTTAAGGCGTACGTTCACCCCCTTCTTGCGCAGCACATCGATGGTGTGCTGCTGCAAATCGGGCGGCACCATCGGCAGAACGGATCCCATCGCCTCAAGCAGGGTTACATTCACCTCGTTGAAATCCAGCGAGTGGAACTCTTTTTTGAAGATCGAGAAGAGCTCCACCATCGCCCCCGCCATCTCGATGCCCGTCGCACCGCCGCCGACAATGACGAAGTTGAGGTGACGCCGGCGCTCGTCCGTCTGCGCCGGTGCAGTCTTTTTCGAGGCGCGCTCAAACTCATGAACAATGTGGCTGCGCAGCGTAATTGCCTCCTGCAGCGTCTTCATCGCATAGGAATTTCGCTCTACGCTCGCGTTTCCGAAGAAATTCGTCGTACCGCCCGCAGAGAGCACAAGATAGTCATAGGAAATCTCACCGTGATCCGTCTGCAATACGCGGCGTGCCTGATCCACCCCCGTCGCTTTCGCGAGGAAAAACTCCACATTTTTGAAGTTCTTAAAAAACTCGCGCGTCGGGTAGGCAATCTCGGCAGGAGAAAGCACCGCTGTCGTCACCTGATAGAGGAGCGGCTGAAACAGATGATAATTATGACGGTCAACGAGCGTAATCCGCACATTTTCCTTGGCAAGTTCCTTCGCGAGGCGTACGCCGCCAAAACCTGCACCAACAATGACAACGTGTTTCCGGTCTGCCATACTTCCCACTCCTTGTCCCAATAGTGAAAAAAATCACATATTGGATTGCTCTTGCTCTAAAAAATTTTTCGGACAACTTGTCCCCATGAGTTACATAATATCACGTTTCTAGGGAAATTCAATAGGATTTTTAGAAGCGCGTCACAAAATACAATACGGGTCTTTTTTCATTGATAGGAGAAAACTATCACAATTTTTCTGCAAGCTTTGCATTCCGCATCCGCTGCTCAATGATCCTCAGGCGGATCATGAGCAGCACCGCACCGACGAGAATACCGCCGTTCATACCCGCCCAGTAGCCATAGGGGCCGAGCTCTGTCCACACTGCGAGTACATAGCCGGCGGGCAGGCCGATGCCCCAGAACGAGAGCACAGCGAGCCAGAACGTAACGGTGACATCCTTGTAGCCGCGCAGCGCCCCCTGCAGCGGCGCGTTCACGCAGTCACAGAACTGCATGACGAGCGCGTAGAGCAGAAAGACGCGCAGGAGTTCCTGCACCTCGGGATTCGTCGTATAAAGCGCCGCCACGCTGTCACGCATTGCCGCAAGTACAAGCGCAATGACGCCAACAAAGAGGAGTGTCAGCACGCGGCTGAGACGGATGTAGGCACGCGCCCCATTCTCACGCCCGCCGCCGACCTCAAATCCGACAAGAATGGTGATTGCCATAGAAACCGAAAGCGGCAGCATATAGACAATGGTGGTGAAATTCATCGCCGCCTGATGCGCGGCAAGCACAGTTGTTCCGTACGCTGCCATGAGAAGTCCGACCGCACCGAAGATGCTCTGCTCGCAGAACACCGTGAGCCCGATGGGAACGCAGATCGCGAGCAGCGCCCACCAATCGTGGAGGACGGGCTTCGGCAGACGCGCAAGCACATGATACCGCGCAAACTGCGGAATCCACAGAACTGCAATGACGTTGAGAACAAAAAAGACAGCATAGCTCAACGCCGCCCCCAACCCTGCGCCCGGGCCGCCAAAGGCAGGAACGCCAAACGCCCCGTACATGAAGATATAGTTGAGGACAATGTTGATCGGAATGGTCGTCATCGTGATATACATGGTGAGCCGTGTCCGCCCGTGCGCGTCGATAAAATTTCTGAGAACGATCGCAGGTGCAACAGGGATAAGCCCAAGCGCAATATAGGACAGATACTCCATCGTAATGCGTTCCACCACGGGTTCAAGTGCAAGAGCGCGGACGAGTGCAGGCACAGTCAAGACACCGCATATGAGCAGGAGCACAGAAAGAAGCATCGACCAGTAGAAACTCTGCTGAACAACGCGGCGGATCTCAAGTGGGCGACGCGCACCATAGTGTTGTGCAATGACGGGGGTCAGCCCCGAAACAAGCCCCATGAAAGCGCCGAAAACGGGGAAAAATATGCTCGCCCCAACGGCAATCCCCGCGAGATCCTCCTTGCTGATATGCCCCGCCATAACTGTATTGAAAAACCCCGGCGCAATCAGCGAAACCTGCGTGACGAGAATCGGGAGAAGCACGACAAAGAACTGCCGCGCACGCGCCGGATAACCGTGAACTTCCTTGAGCACCTTCTCTCCCTCTCTCTCACCTCATCCAAAGTAGTCTGCGATGCCGTCGGCAATGCCCCGAGCAATCTTCTTGACCCCCGCCTCGCTGTTCATCATCTTTTCCTCATCGGGATTGGAAATAAAGGAAATCTCCACGAGAATGGCGGGCATATTCGTATGTTTCACCACATAGAAATTGCACGTCTGCGTCCCGCGATCCACTGTGCCAATACTGTCGATGAGCGCCGTACGCACGCTGTCGGCGAGCAGCCGCGACTGCTTTGTCCCCTTTTCGTAATAGTATGCCGTCGTCCCCTTCACCTCGCGGTTTGTAAACGCATCCGCGTGAATGGAGAGAAAGATGTCCGCATTTGCCTTATTCGCAACATCGCAGCGCGCTTGAAGCTCCTCCACCGATGTCGCAGCCGCCCCTTTCTCGGAAACCTCCGTATCGCCCGTCCGTGTGAGGACGACCTGCGCCCCCTCCGCTTCGAGGAGGCGTTTCAGCTCACGGCTGACACGCATCGTCACGGACTTCTCCATGATGCCCGTCGGACCGATCGCCCCCGAGTCACTGCCGCCATGTCCCGGATCAATGGCGATCCTTCGCCCCTTCATTCCCGTGATCTCCGAGAGGTCGCGCTCCAGCTGATCCTGCGCCGTATCTCCCTCTTCCTCCGACTCATCCTCATCCGACGCAGAGGGGAGGGGGTCGGGCTTCCACGTTTCCTGCGGAGGGTTCACCGCCGCCCCACCCGCAGGAGTGCCAAAGTCCATGACAACACGCGGCTTTTCCCCATCGATGGAAAAGATTTTCCAGCCGCCCTTCTGCACCGTCGTTTCCAGTACAACGCGAACCGTCGTGGGGTCAAACTGCGCGATACGTACCCGCGAGAGGAGCGGCGAATCCACCGCTATATCCTTCTTCGCTTCGGGGGCAATCCACGCATTCTGAATGTCCAAAACAACGCGCGTCGGATGCGACAGAACACTTTGCCGGTAGGAAACGGGACGATCCGAATCTACAACAACACGAACATTTCCATCCGTACGCCCGATACGAATACCGGTGACCTTTGCCATGTCTTTTGCGCGGTCACTGAATGCCGCCTCCGCCGTTCCGGCAGAGATGACGGCGAGCATGCCGACGAGGATCACGATGAGCAATGAAATGATGCGGCGCACAAGTCCACCCTCCCAAACAATGAACGGATAAAAACCTGCGAAGTATGCTTCTCAGCTGCTTCGCAGGCTCTTGATCGTTATGGTTCGATTCTCTATTGTATCTCTGCAGAACCTTCCCCCGGCTCCGTCCCGGGTGCTCCTGCACTGCGGTCTGCACTCCGCGCTTTTTTCGCCTTCTGTGACACACCGTTATAGATGAGCTGCGTAATCTCAGCTGCACGTGCCGGGTCAAAGGAAGCCAGAATCTTTGCCGCCTTGCTCTCGTCCATCCCCTGCAGGATGGCAGCACAGAGATCGGTATCCAGTGTCTCCATGACTTGTGCCGCATTCTCCGCCTTCATGTCATTGTAGAGATGTACGAGCTTGGTCACACGCTTTTTGTCCGCCGCCTCACGCTCCGCCTGCTGCTTTTTGATCTCCTCTTTCGAGATCTTCACCGTCTCAGGAGCTTTCTTCCCGGCTGCCGCACTTGGCGCTCCGCTCCCTGCAGGCTGTGCTGCAGTCGATGCCGCAGCAGTTTCCGTATGCTCCTTCCCCGCTGTCGGCGGTACAAAGTATTCACCGACCACGGGAAGCTGATGAAGCCCGTATGCATCATTGAGCGCCTGTGTGTCAAAGAGTCGGAGATAGACACCGAGAGCGAATCCGCCAATAACCAAGACGAGAAGCAGGATCAGTCCGAACAGGATCTTCAATATCTTCCGCATGGGATACCCTTCCCTCTTTCTCTTCCCCTGAAAATACTCGTTTTACGCACTCAACGATAGATGTCCAAGACATTGTTCACATAGTTCTGCGTTTCTGCATAGGGAGGAATGCCGCCATACGCCTTGACCGCATTCGGCCCTGCGTTATAGGCGGCAACCGCCTTCTTGACATCGCCGTCAAAGGTATCCAGCATCTCACGCAGATACTTCGTGCCGCCCTCAACATTGCTCTTCATGTCGTACGGATTCACCCCGAGCCCTGCGGCGGTCTCCGGCATCAGCTGCATAACTCCGACCGCTCCGGCAGACGATACAGCGCTTTGATCGCCGCCGGACTCCACCTCCGCAACAGCGGAAACGAGCTTCGGGTCGACGGCGTATTTCGCTGCCGCCGCACGAATCGTGCGCGCAAGCTCCGGATTGGAAACATCTGAACGGGATTTTTCTGCCTGCTGTACCGCAGTTGCGCCCTGTGCGCTCTGAACCGTGTGCGCCTTCCCCGCTGCCGACACAACGTTCTTGTCCATTTCCTGCTGCAATTTCGCGGCGAATTCCATGCCCGGCATCTGCTGCGCAGGTAGGGAAAACTGCCCCTCGATCTCCGCAATACGCGCCTGTATCTGCCGAATTGCCGAAAGATCCATCATACTGCTTCCTCCAATTCCCGATTACGCATGGTCAGCTGCAGTCCGATCTCGTCGAGCATCTTCTGCTCCTCCTGCAAGACCTCAGCCTTGTACTCGGCAAGGCGTTTCTCCTTTAATTTCTCGATGCTTTTCAGCGCACGCACCTGTTCCATGAGTACTTTGAGGCGCTTCTGCCGCTCCGCACTCGCCGCAAGGATGACCTGCTGCTGATCCTCGATCTGCTGACGCTTCCACCCAAAAAAGCGGTTAAAGCTCATGAGCGTCCCGATCTTGATGCGCGTCCCTTCCTTGGACAGATTCTCATAGTCCATCTGCCCCCGGTGCATCTCCTCAAGCAGGCGGTGCTGATAGGCACGTGCATCCTCCAGCTGACGCACCGCTTTGGCAAAGGCGACCTCCGCCTCCTCCTTCTTCATACGCGTCACCTTGAGCAGCGTCTCCAGCTGAAATTTGAATTTCTTCATGACGTTTCCTCAGCGGACGACTCCGGAGATGCCGCGGGGGCGGCAGTCTTGCCCACAGCCGCGAGCAGTCGCTGCTCCGTCTCCTCGTAGGAGGTCACTTCGTAAATATCCTGACAGAGGAACGTGTTGATCCCGTCAATCCGCTGAATCGCCGCGTCGATCTTCGGACTTGAGCCCTTGACATATGCGCCGATGTGGATAAGATCCTCCGCCTCTGCATAGACCGCCATCAGCTGACGCATCTCCTGCGCCGCCTCCAAATGACTTTTGTCCACGACCTCATACATAACGCGGCTGACACTGCCAAGCACGTCAATCGCAGGGAAGTGGTTCTGCGCCGCAATCCGCCGCGAGAGGACGATGTGACCGTCAAGAATGGAGCGCACGGCATCCGCAATCGGTTCGTTCATATCGTCGCCGTCCACCAGAACGGTATAGATCCCCGTGATCGAGCCCTTTTCGCTCGTGCCCGCACGCTCCAAAAGGCGCGGGAGCATTGCAAAGACGGACGGCGTATAGCCGCGTGTCGCAGGCGGCTCGCCGATCGTCAGTCCGACTTCGCGCTGCGCCATTGCAAAACGGGTCACGGAGTCCATCATGAGTACGACCTTGTTCCCCTGATCGCGAAAATACTCCGCAATCGCCGTCCCCGTCATTGCTCCCTTGATGCGCACGAGTGCGGGCTGATCGGAGGTCGCGACAACCACGACGGAACGTTTCAGTCCCTCCTCGCCGAGATCGCGCTCGATAAAGTCACGCACCTCACGGCCGCGCTCCCCGACGAGCGTGATGACGCTGATGTCCGCCTCCGTGTTGCGTGCGACCATGGAGAGCAGCGTGGACTTTCCAACCCCCGAGCCCGCCATAATGCCGATGCGCTGCCCGTCGCCGAGCGTTATCAGCCCATCGATCGCACGCACACCGACATAGAGATTGTCGTGAATACGCGGACGCGTGAGCGGCGGCGGCGGCGGTGCCTGCAAGGGATATTCTTCCTTGGCAAGGATCGGACCCTTGCCGTCGATCGGATTGCCCAACCCGTCGAGCACACGTCCGAGGAGTTCAGGACCTACCTTGACGCGCAGACGCCGCCCCGTGGCGATAACCTCACAGCCGGGACCGATGCCCTGCATCTCCCCGACCGGCATGAGCAGGACACGACCCTCACGAAAGCCCACCACCTCGGCGGGGATCGGCGGCTGTCCCACGAAATGCGAGCTCACATAGCAAAGCTCGCCCACCGTGACCGTCGGTCCCTGCGACTCAATGACAAGTCCGATGATCTGCGTCACCTTTCCCGTCAGCTTCATCGGGGAGGCGGTGCGCAGGGCATCCTGAAATTTATGGATATCTATGGAAAATGGGGGATTCCCCCCCGTTTCACTCATATTCATAACATTACTTCCCGCACAGCCTTCTTGAGCTGTTCGATCTGTGTCTGAAGGCGCGCATCCACGCTGCCATTGGGAGTTTCCACGAGGCAATCGCCCGGCTTCAGCCCCTCATCGGAGGTAATCGTGAGGTTCGTATCCCCTGCCGTCAAAACGGAGCGCAACTCATCCCGCGCCATGAGCACAAAGTCATAGCTTGCGGGCGGAACATGGACGAGAATTTCCTTCTGATCCTTGACGCGCAGAATGGCATCGCGTACGACGGGCAGAACCATCTGCGGCACATCGATGAAGTGCTGCGGCAGCACGCGCTCGACTGCCGTCATGGCAATCGAAACAATATCCTGCTCGGCATTCACCACATAGTCGCGTATGGCATCATGCGCATCACGCAGGGTTTTCTCCGCCTGTGCGTTCGTTTGGCGGATCTGCTCCGCCATCTCCTCACGCACAGCGGCCTCGCCCTCCGCATGACCTGCAGCAAAGCCCTCCGCATGGCCACGGGCGCGTGCAGCCTCGCATTCCTCTTCGATTTTTGTATGCGCCTCGGCGAGAAGCCGCTCCCGCTCCTCCTCTGCTTCCCCGCGAAGGACGGCGATGCGGATCTCCGTCTCCTTGACGCGCTCGTCCATCGCCTGCTCACGCTCTGCAATGCGCGCCAGCAGATTCTGAACAGCCTCCTCGGTGAGCCCTTCCTCCTCGCCTTCCGCACGGGGCGGCGGGGGAGGCGGCGGTGCGTCGATGAGATGCGGATTTTCTTCCCAGACGGCTGCCTTGATAACCCTAGACAATCATCTCGTCTCCCTTGCCACGCGAAATCACGATCTCGCCCTTGTCCTCAAGTGAGCGGATAACGCCAACAACTTTCTGCTGCGCCTCCTCCACATCGCGAATCTTCACAGGACCCATGAACTCGATTTCCTCACGCAGCATATCGGCCGCACGCGTGGACATATTCTTGAACACCTTCTCGGCGACCTCCTGCGGCGTTGCCTTGAGCGCGAGGGAGAGATCCTTGGTCTCCACCTGACGCAGGACGAGCTGCAGGGAACGGTCGTCGATCTGAACGATGTCCTCGAACACGAACATGAGCTTCTTGATTTCCTCGGCAAGCTCCGGATTGTCGACCTCAAGGGTTTCCACAATCGCCTTTTCTGTTGTACGATCGACGCGATTGAGCACCTCGACAATCGCCTTGATGCCGCCCGCCGTCGTGAAGTCCTGCGTCACCATGGACGACAGCTTCCTCTCCAGCACGCGCTCGACCTCGCGGATGAAGTCCGGCGAGGTGCGATCCATCATCGCCACACGCTTCGTCACCTCAACCTGTGACTCCGGCGGCAGTGAACCGAGGACAATCGCCGCCTGATCCGGTTCGAGATACGCCATAATGAGCGCAATGGTCTGCGGATGCTCGTTCTGAATGAAGTTGAGCAACTGCGCGGGATCGGTTTTCCGCAGAAAATCGAAGGGGCGTACTTGTAGGCTCGTCGTAAGACGATTGATGATCTCAAGCGCCTTATCGGGTCCAAGCGCCTTCTCAAGGACATTCTGCGCGTATTGCAGACCGCCCGAGGAAATGTAATCCTGTGCCATGCACATGGAGTAGAACTCGGCAATGACCTCTGCCTTGAGTGCGGAGGAAACTTGTTTTTGGTTCGCAATTTCAAGCGTCAGCTGCTCGATTTCATCGTCATCCATATGCTGAAACAGCTTCGCCGAGTACTCAGGACCAATGGCGATGAAGAGGATGGCTGCCTTCTGCTGATTGCTGAGATCACCGCCGCCATACATATCCGGCATACTTACTCCTCCTCCGAAAGCCACGTCTTAACGAGGAGAGCGACCTCTTCGGGCTTCGTTTCGATGAGGCCGAGCAGTGCCGCCTTCTGGTTCAGCTGCTGCTGCTCCTCCTCGGAGAGTTCCTCTTCCTCGACCTCGCCTGCTGCAATCGCTGCGGCACGCTCTTCCGCAAGACGTTCTTCTTCCGCACGCTGCGCCTCCTCGGCAGCCTCGCGTTCGAGCCGCTTCTTACGGCGGTACATGAGAACGCCGCCGACGATGAGTGCGATCACGAGAAGTGCAAGACCAACCTGCGTATAGAAGATACGATCCTCGCGATCCTTCTCCGCCTGTTCCTCCGCAGCGCGGCGCTCTGCCGCCTCGGTGCTGAACGGCAGCGGCTCGACGGAGATCGTATCGCCGCGCTGCGGGTTGATGCCCGCCGCACTGCTCACCGTGCGCAGGATACTCTCCTGCTGGGGCTGCGTCACATCCTCATTGACAAGAACGGCGACGGTCAGACGACGGATGGATCCCGGAGAGGCGACGACGTGCTGACGCTCCTCATTGATCTCGTAGTTCTTCGTCGATTCCTGCTTTTCATATTCGGCATTCGCATTCGATTCCTGCGCAATATATCCGGGAACATTGCTCTGCACGCCCGCAGGGCCGCCGGGGTTCGTCGAGCTGCCGACATAGCTCTCGGAGATGTCCTGCTGACTGCGGATGATGCCCGCATCATCGACAACGGGCGTAAAGGTCTGGCGATCCGTCAGACGATCATCGAAGTCCAACTCCACGCTGACGCGTGCAAATGCGCGGCCATCACCGAGCGTCTGGTCGAGCAGGGACTGCACCTTCTTCTCGATGTTGTCCTGCACCTTGCGCGTCATGTCAAGCTGCGTGAGCGTCTTGACACCGATGGAGTTCTCGTCCTGATCATCCGGATCGTTCATGATCTTCCCGGTATCATCAACAATTGTGATATTCTCAGGGGTCAGCCCCTTGACACTGTGCGCCGCAAGGTTGACAATGCCCTTGACTTCTTTCTTTGTCAGCTCTGCATGGGGCTTCAGGCGCAGCATGATGGATGCCGTTGCCGGCTTCTCCTCTTTCTTATAGAGGCTGTCCTCAGGCAGCACAATGTGAACACGCGCCTTCTCAACCGCCTCAAGCTGCTCAATGGTGCGCGTCAGTTCTCCCTGAAGTGCCTGCAGATAGTTGACGCGGTTCTGGAACTCCGTTACGCCAAGCTTGCTGTCGTCAAAGATCTCAAACCCCTTATTCCCACGCGGGAGTCCCTGTGTGGCGAGGTTCAGCCGCGCCTCATGGACATTCGTCGTTGGGACAAGGATAGTCGTCCCCGATTTATTTTCCTGCACCTCATAGCTGATGTTCGCTTCACGCAGCTGATTCGCAACCTCGCCGGCATCCTTGGTTTCCATGTCGGTGAACAGCGGCACCATATCGGGCTTTCCGCCATACCAGAAGCTCACACCAAAGATGAGGACGAGAATCGCGAGTGCCGAACCGAGCATGATGTAGCGCTGACGCTTGTCAAAGCGTTCCCACATGGCAAGACCGCGCTCTTTCCACTCTCCCATAATCTCTTCCCTTCAAGTCATCACGGTTATGTGACACCGACAGGCGCACACGAAAACGGCAGGTGATTTCTTATACCTGCATCCGCATGATTTCCTGATAGGCAGCGACGGCGCGGTTGCGCAGCTGCAGCGTCAGCTGCAGGGCGATCTCCGCCTTCTGCCCTGCCACAACGACCTGAGAGACATCCTGCACTTCACCGGCTGCAAGCAGCTTGTTCTGCTCATCCGATGCCAGCTGCAGCTTGTTTACCTCGGAGAGCGCATCCTGCAAATATGTGCCAAAGCTCTTGGACGGCTCTTTCGCGACGGTCTCACCCAGATGGCTGGTCGCACGCATCGTCACAGGGGTCATTTGCAGTGCTTGTACTTCCATATACATTGATCTCCCTTAAAATGTGCGCAAAAATCAGTTGCCGCCGCCAATGCGAAGTGCTGCGGTCACCATGGACTTCGCCGCATTGATCGTCGTTGTGTTCGCTTCATAGGCACGGGATGCCGAGATCATGTCCACCATCTCGGAGACGATGTTGACGTTCGGTCGCTCTACATACCCCTGTGCGTTGGCATCCGGATGTCCCGGCTCATAGACGAGAGTTCCCTGCGTACGATCCGTCTCAATCGACACCGCACGCACACCATCTCCCGGACGCATACGATCCGAAGCACGCGCAAGGAAGGACTCAAAGCCGATGCCCGCCCCCTTCTCGCGCGGCTGAAACACAACATAGCGGCGGTGATAGGCACCTCCGCCCTGTGCACGCGTCGTGTTCGCGTTTGCGATATTATTGGAGATCACGTCCATGCGCAGCCGCTCAGCCGTAAGTCCGGAAGCCGCCGCATCAATTCCCAAAAACATTCCCATATCGTGCCCTCCTGCGATCAGCCGCCCTGACCGCTCGTAATGACACTTTTCAGTCTGCCGATGTGTCCTCCGAGCGCCGTTGCCAGTGCACTGTAATAAAGCTGATTCTTTGCTACCTCTGCCATCTCAATATCAATATCGACATTGTTCCCGTCCAGGCGCATATTCGTATGTTCATCCTGCTCGATGACACCATGTGCCTTGCCGCGCGGAGCAATCGGGAGATGCCGGTCGTGCGTCCGCACAACCTTCATCAGCGGCTCACGTGCAAGCCCCAACTCCTGCTTCAGCAAATCCTCAAAGCGTACATGACTCCGCTTGAAGTTCGGTGTGTTCACGTTGGCGATGTTATTGCTGAGCACCTCGTGGCGCAGAGAAGCCGCCGCCATTGCGCGGCTGCCAATATCCAGCATCGAGGTATTTACCAACTGCTCAAGCATGAAATGTCACATCCCTTTCCCGCATTTTAGGAAACATTTATTTTCATAACGTCCCCTTTAATGTGTACAGAGAAAACTGCACACAAAACAGATATATATTTAGTTCTACGTTTCTAAAAAAAATCCTTTTCATTCTAGCACTTTTTCCCCAAAAAGTGAAGAATCCGTTTTTCTCTCAGCCGGAGGGGGATACAGCCGTCCGAGCGTGTGTGCGTGCTCCCCGCTCAACGTGAATACTCTTGACCAGAATGTCAATTTCGTGTACAACCATGCCCGTCATACGCTCGATCTCTGTCCGAAGGCGGCGGCGCAGGGTCGCCATGGCCTCGGTGATCGCATGACCGTAGGAAAAGACCACCTCAAAGGAAACCATAATGCCAAGATCATCATCCCCGTTGACAAGATGCTTCACATGCGTATGTCCGACGCGGTACACTTCCTCAAGCGCCTCAGCGACAATGTGTACGATGTTCTTTATGACCGAATCGTCAATGACAAGTTTTCCGTAGTAACTGAACACGGGATGTACAATGGAACGCTCTCCGAGGCGGCGCCGTTTTGCCGAGGAGGTCTTAAAGAAGCTCTTGATCGGATCGATAAGATACCCGGAGAAATGCGGTTTCAGCTCAATCGTCGGCACGGGAATGATGTGCTCGCCGCGCTTCAAACGATGGTACTGTGCCAGTTCCATGTCCTTTTTCGAAGCGATGTCCTCAATGCGGATGATCTTGCTCACAGGTCCGATCCTGAGCGCCTTTGCGATCTTCTGCACCATATTCTCCGACGTGCCGAGCAGAAGGATACGCCGAGGAAGGGACTCCGCAATGGCACGACGCACATCGGAGGCGTGTCCCGGTAGGACGAAAATCGCACGGCGTACAGCCATAATGCGGTTCTTCTCCTTTTTTGCGGAACTGCCGCCGATCACCTTTCCATCCTTGATCAGAATACCGTCGTCAATGATGGCATCTGCACCGTTCTGCTGAGCAACCCACAGGGCGCGGTGGCTTTTGCCGGTTCCGCTCGGTCCGACAAGGGCGATCACATCCATCGTCTTCCTCCTTTTCCTGTCAGCTGATATGCGGCGGCCGATAGAAGTTCTCGGCGTAGATGTCCTCAATCGTAAATTTCCCGATCATATCCGGCTCCCGTCCCGCAAAACCGCGATAGTCCGAACCGCCGGAAACGAGCAACCCATGTTTTTGTGCCACGTCCATATAATGCTGCGTATCGGCGTGGTCGTAAGTCGGATAAAACACCTCAAGCCCCTCAATGCCGAGCGCAATGAGCTGCTCCACATAGGCCTCATCGTCCAACACTTTCGGATTTCCGAGCACGGGAATCCCACCTGCGCCCTTGATGACATGGATGATCTCCTCCGGCGAAATGCGAAAGTGCGGCACATAGGCAGGCTGCCCACGCCGCAGCAGCTGATCGAAGCATATGCGTATGGAGTCAAAATACCCCTTCTTGACAAGCACACGTGCCACATGGGAGCGTCCGACCGCCTTGCACATCCCCTCGTCCGTCAGCACTTCCGTCTCACCGATCTCATAGCCGAGATTTTTCAGACGCTCGACAATCTCCGTAAAACGAATCCAGCGCGCCTCACTGATCTCCTCAAGTTTCTCCTGAAGTCCGGCGTTGTAAATATCAATGTTATAGCCCAGTATATGAGCCTCGTGCTGCCCATCCCCTGTACTGAACCCCACGCCCGGGATGATGCGCAGGCTCCCTGCGGGGTAATGTCCGCTCTCATACAGCTCCGTGACCGCCTCGACACTGTCGTGATCGGTGATGGAGATATAGCGCAGCCCCGCAGCCTTTGCCGCTTCCACGATCTCCACGGGAGTGTTCCGTCCGTCGGAAAAGATCGAATGGATATGCAAATCGCTTGGCATAGTATGCTCCTTGCTCAGTCCTGTTCACGCAGGAGTACACGCTCGATCTGCGGTGTCCTGCCACCGGAGGGATCAATATCTACAATTACGGCAGCATACTCCGCCGCTCCCTCCGCCATATCGAAACGCGCGGGCATCCCCGTCCGAAACTTTTGAATCACAGCATCCTTGCGCACCCCCAGAATCGAATCATAGGGGCCGACCATGCCGAGATCCGTAATATACGCCGTTCCACCGGGCAGGATACGCTCATCCGCTGTCTGCACGTGCGTATGCGTACCGACAACGATGGAGGCACGCCCATCCAGATAGTATCCCATGGCAAGTTTTTCCGACGTGGTCTCCGCGTGGAAGTCCAGCACGACCAGATCCACCTTACCCATAATCTCCGCCAAGATCTCATCCGCCTTTTGAAAGGGGCAGTCCAGTGCCGGCATGAAGGAACGTCCCGACAAATTCATCACAGCAATATGCGCGGTACGAAACGGGAAGATGCAGTAGCCATGCCCCGGCGTCCCCTCCGGATAGTTCGCGGGGCGCACGAGAAACGGCTCGTCATCGACGAAATCAAAGACCTCCTTCTTGTCCCAGACGTGATTGCCGGAAGTCACAACATCCGCACCGCCCGCATAGAGTTCATCCAGTGCTTTGCGTGTATAGCCCTTGCCGCCGGCGGAGTTTTCACCGTTGACAATGACGACATCAATGCCGCGCTCCGTGCGCAGACGCGGGGTGATCGTACGAAACGCACGTCGTCCCGCACGACCGACAACGTCACCGACCAACATAATGCGCACAGCGCGTCCTCCCATCCTTCTCATCGGTTGTAGACCACAACCTGATCGCGTTCACGAATCCCCACCAAACGCTCGCGCAGGGGGATCTCACGCACTGCCATCAGCATCCGTTCCAACGTCTCATGCTGAATCATCCGAAACTCTGCGTCAAGCATCTCCGCCCCATGTGGGTCAACGAGAAGGCTGTCACCAAAGCGTTCCTTCAAAAGCAGAACAATAAGACTCAGCTCACGTTCCGACAGTTCATCCATACGCCGTGCAAGATGCAGCATCGTGAGTTCGCCATGCTGCTCATAGGAGAAGTCCATGACGCTCGCCGCACTGTCCTCGATCACATGATAGGTCTCAATGCTCTCGGTAAGAAACGCCGCAAACGCCGCAATCTCCGCGGGTTCAACCTGTTTGCGCACGATGAAATCCATCGTCAAAAGAGCCTTGCGCGGCTCGTAGGAAACCGCCTCGATCTCCGGGAAACACACCAGCACAGAGGCGAGCAGCTGCACACCGGGACGCGCCTGTTCGCTTTTGGTGCGACCGGACCCCCCTCCCGTAAATCTGCGCAAAAAGTCAAACATAGCACCGCCTCCCCCGCAGCCTAGTCAACACCGCTTACACGTCCAAGGCCAAGTGCATAGACCGCATTGCGCCCGGCCTTCTTTGCCTGATAGAGTGCTTCATCCGCATTCTTGAACAGCTGGAGCTCATTGTCCCGTTCCACATCGAATGCAGCGACACCGACGCTGACGGTAACACTCCGATCAAACGGCATCTTCGAACTCTCCACCGTCCGGCGGATGCGTTCCCCGACCCGTCCCGCAACCGCAAGCGACGCTCCTGCGAGAATGATAAAGAACTCATCGCCGCCCCAGCGGCAGCCGGAATCCGATCCGCGAATCGTATGGGAAATGGCATCTGCCACCGTGAGGATCACCTTGTCCCCCATATCGTGTCCATAGGTGTCATTGACGCCTTTGAAATGGTCAATATCCATGAGGATGACCGAAAGTGGTGTCTTATTCTCCTGCGCATACGCAACCGCTTCCTTCAAAACGCGCTCCATCTCGCGGCGGTTCAGAAGATTCGTCAGCGCATCACGGCTCGCAAGCTGACTGAGGCGCTGATTTGCCGTATAGAGTTCCTCCTCTGAAACACGTATGAAGTGCGACATGAAGGCGAGCATCTTCCGGTTATAGGAGAGATGCGCCACACGCTTCGTCTGGAGCGAAATGTTCCTGACGTAACCGGGATCCTCCTTCATCCCAACGAGCAGGACGTTCAGGTGTGCCGTAGACACGCGCTTCCCTATGCGGCGCACCTCACCGAAGATAAACACCGTGGAGGAAGGACATCCCGCACACGGTGTCATCTCCGTCACGACATCATCGCCGAGCAGGAGATAGTGTCCGACGCACGCCGTCCCCAGAATCGCCTGAGGGGAGAACGCCGTCATTCCACGCGTATTCTCCGCAGCCTTCGACAGAATCCCATAGGGATCGCCATAGGAAAGGCGAAACTTGGTTCCCTTCTGGATGGGAATGCCGAAAATCAGAGCACCCGTCCCCTCCTCAATCTTGATTGGAACACGTGCCGAAATTGACCCGTCCGCCTCTATAAAGCACAGAGGAAAGAGCGCGGCATCCGAACTGAAGTCCCCATCTCCCTTGATACCGAAATAGCGTTCATAGATCTTGAGCGGCGTATCTCCGTCGAGTTCCATGATCTTACAGCCATCGACACGAGTGGCGACGATCTCGCGCCCCAGTACATTCCAACCAAAATTGCGGACGACGTGCACATCCAGTGTCTCTCCATAAAACACAATGGCGACCATGCCGAGTTCCGTCACCACATCATCGGCAACAAGATAACCGTGCTCATTCACCGGTTCTGCATCCACAAACGCGCCAAACACCTCGATGGACGCATCCATAACGGAAATCCCATCGAACAGATCATCAATCTGATCCATGAGCCCGACGACAAAGAACTCGATGAGCTTCGTCGTCGGACGCTCCGCAACAAAATCAACAACCTTCTGCGTCGATGCCGCATCTGCCGTATTCCCGTTCACGATGACAAAGTCCGCCTGCGATTCCTCAAACGCCGTAATAGTCAACATGACCCCCGCCGTATCAAGACGCAGATCCGCCATCTTGAGTGCACATGTATGTACCAGAATACGTGCGTGCGGAAAGAGCTCCCGAAGGGCATCACGCATTTGTAGTGCCTTTTCAAGCGCCATCTCACAGGGCGCTGCAACCGTAATGAGCAGCGAAGCAATGTACGGGATGCGATCCAGTTTTTCCTTTGCCTGTTCCGCCTGGCGCTGCGCGTCTGCGGTGCCGGAAACAATGTAAGTCAGCTGTTGCATAGGCTCTCCTCGATATGCGGAAACACACCTGCCCCCCTACGGCATGACGTAGGCTCCACATTTTCCAGAAATAGGGGGCCGACGCCCCCTATTTTATGTTTATTTGGAATTTCATTGCTTAGGGAATCACTGATAAATCGACGACCATCCGGTCAGTGCGGCTTTTTCTACTTGGCGTAATCAACAACGCGGGTTTCGCGGATGACCGTCGCCTTGATCTGTCCCGGATACTCAAGATCGCCCTCGATCTTCTTTACAATATCATGGACAAGCACGGCGGCTCCCGCATCATCCACCTTATCCGGCTTCACCATGACACGGATCTCACGCCCCGCCTGAATGGCAAAACAGCGCTCCACCCCTTCAAAAGATTCCGCAATCTCCTCCAGAGCCTTAAGTCGTTTAATGTAGGACTCCAGACTCTCCCGACGCGCTCCCGGGCGAGCCGCCGACACTGCATCTGCGGCGGCAACAAGCACCGCCTCAATCGTCGTCGCCTCCTCATCGCCGTGATGCGAAGCGATGATATTGATGACCTCCTTCGACTCACGGTACTTGCGCGCGAGATCGGCGCCGACCGTCACATGGGGACCCTCAATCTCATGGCTGACCGCCTTTCCGATGTCATGCAGGAGACCGCCGCGCTTGGCGAGCATGACATCACAGTCAAGCTCCGCTGCCATGAGCCCCGCCAGATGTGCGACCTCGATGGAGTGTGCAAGGACGTTCTGCCCATAACTCGTACGATAACGCATACGCCCGAGGAGACGCACGAGTTCCGGATGAATGCCGTGCACCCCCGTCTCGAATGTCGCCTGCTCGCCCGCCTCCTTGATCCGCTGCTCGACCTCGCGCCGTGCCTTTTCGATCATCTCCTCAATGCGTGCGGGATGGATGCGTCCGTCCTGAATCAGCTTTTCAAGCGCAATGCGTGCGATCTCACGCCGCACGGGGTCAAACCCTGAGAGGATGACCGCCTCCGGCGTATCGTCGATGATGAGATCAATGCCCGTCAATGTCTCAAGCGTACGGATGTTGCGCCCCTCACGCCCGATGATGCGACCCTTCATCTCATCGTTCGGCAGAGCAACGACCGAAACCGTCGTCTCCGCCACATGATCGGCAGCGCAGCGCTGAATCGCAACGCTCAAAATCTCGCGTGCCGCCTTGTCCGCCTCATCCTTCGTCTGCTGTATGTACTCCTTGATCTTGCGCGCCTTTTCGTGCTTCAGCTCCTCCTCGGCTTCTGCCATGAGGATCGTACGCGCCTCCTCATTCGAAAGTCCGGAGATACGCGCAAGCTCCTGCTTCTGGCTCTCATAGAGCGCTGTTACCTCCGCCTGCGTCTTGTCGATGCGTGCTTCCTTGCGCTGCAGCCCCTCCTCTTTCTTTTCGATGGATTCGAGCTTACGGTCGAGATTCTCCTCCTTTTGAATCGTGCGGCGTTCGAGCCGCTGAATCTCATTGCGGCGTTCCTTGGAATCCCGCTCGAACTCCTGCCGCTGACGCTGGATCTCCTCCTTCGCCTCAAGCAGGGCTTCCTTCTGCTTGGTTTCCGCCCTCTTGCCGGCCTCCTCGACAATGCGCTTCGCCTCATCCTCGGCTGATCCTATCTGAGCTTCCGCCGTGCGTTTGCGTGCGACATAGCCCGCAGCAGCACCGACGGCAGCAGCAATAACCACCATTAGTAATTCAGTAATGATAACGGCCACCTCCTCGTTTCATGGTTCAAACAACCCATAAAATTCTCCTATCCATTTTAATGTTTTTTCTCTATAGTGTCAAGAATTCTATGCACACCTTCCGCTTTTCAGATCTCAAATTTCCCCATAAGAAAAAGGCCTGCCGCACATGGCAAGCCTTCCCATTATCTTCTCGGAAATTTTTGAAGGGCGCGCGGCTTCCCGAGGATTTCGGACAGCACGACCGCCTGTTTCATCGTATCCGCCGTCAGATGCGGCAGAAGTGCCGACGGCGCGGACGCACGCGGAAGATCTGCAGCCGCCTGTTCTGCAGCAAGACGTTCCCTGCGCTCCCGCGCACGCTTTTCTTGCTGTGCAGCGCGCCGCGCTTCCTCCCATTTCGCCCGCAGTTCCTGTGCGCGCAGCACCTCTGCCTCCACGGTGATCTCCGCTTGTCCCGGAACACCGCGCATCGGCGGAATCTCAAAACGCTCCTGCGTCTGCGTTTTCTTTGTACGCCTGCGCGGACGCGGAACCTCCTGCGGAACCGTTGGCGGCGGGACTTTCTTCTTACCGCCGAAACGGTCGTCGAGGATGGAAATCCCTATAGCAAGGATGATGAGGATAAGGTATTCCATACCGTATCCCTCACTTGACCGGCGGTGTCGGGTGCTTTTCATCCGTCTTGCCCGATGCACTGATGGCGTGGCGCATATCTGTATCGGACTGAATATTGTTCAGCTGGTAGTAGTCCATCACGCCGAGTTTTCCCTCACGCAGCGCCTGTGCCATCGCGTGCGGCACCTCCGCCTGCGCCTCGACCACCTTTGCCTCCATCTCCTGCGTGTACGCCTTCATCTCCTGCTCGCGTGCAACCGCCATGGCGCGGCGTTCCTCCGCCTTTGCCTGTGCAATGCGCTTGTCCGCCTCCGCCTGATCGGTCTGGAGCTCCGCGCCGATGTTGCGCCCGACATCCACGTCCGCAATATCAATGGAAAGAATCTCAAACGCCGTCCCTGCATCAAGCCCCTTGCCAAGTACTGTCTTTGAAATGTCGTCCGGATTTGCAAGCACATCCGTATGGCTCTGCGAGGATCCGACCGTCGTGACAATACCCTCACCGACACGAGCAATGATCGTCGGCTCGCCCGCACCGCCGACAAGACGGTCAATGTTCGCACGCACCGTAACACGCGCCTTGATTTTAAGCTCAATACCGTTCGCCGCGACGGCAGACACAATCGGCGTCTCAATCACCTTTGGATTGACACTCATCTGCACCGCATCGAGCACATCACGTCCCGCGAGATCAATCGCCGCCGCACGCTCAAACGGCAAGGCAATCTGTGCGCGATGCGAAGCGATCAGCGCATCGACCACCTTGTCCACGTTGCCGCCCGCAAGATAATGCGCCTCAAGCTGATTGACACCCACATCCAATCCCGCCTTGTTCGCCTTAATCAGCGGCAGCACAATCCGACTGGGTGGAACGCGGCGCAGCCGCATACCGATGAGCGAGATAATACTCACCGAAACATTTGCCGAAATCGCAGATACCCACAGCCCAATCGGCACAAAATGCAAAAAAATCGACACTGCAAGAATGACGACAATAACGAGGAATGCTCCCCCGAACAGAGTACCCATAAAAACCTCCTATCATAAATTCAAAAATCTACATCTCACGAACAACAACACGGCTGCCGTTCACGGACAGAACAACAACGCTTTTCCCTTTGGAGATAAACGCCCCTTCCGAGATCACATCCACGGGGCGGCCGTCGATCCGTGCCGTCCCCGACGGGCGCAGTTCTGTGAGCACCTCGCCCGATTTCCCTACAAGATCCGACTGCTCCGCCGCGCTCACATAGCCCTCCTCCGTGCGCGAGCTCTTTTGCAGAACAATCTTATTCCAGAGCCTGCTCGACGGCAGACGCGAAACAATGAGCAAAAAGAGGGCAACAGAAATGACAAGTGCAATCCCAAGCGCCGCAAGCGCACCAATATCCCCGCCGAGAGCCAGCACAATGCTGTAGAGCATCGCTGCAACGCCAAGCCCGGCAAGCAGCCCCACCGTCGGCAGCAGGATCTCCACAATAATCATCAGAACGCCCGCAAGAAAGACCGCGATATGATAGAGCTCCACGAGCCCCTGCGTATACTGACTGCCCCAGAACACCGCTGCCGCGACAATGCCAAGCAGCACCCCCACACCGAGACCGCCCGTCTTGATCTCCACCATGATGGAGAGAAACATAACGGCAAGTAAGAGAACTTGCAGGACAGAATTATCTACGATCAGGTTCACAAAATCCCTCCTCACTCACGCGAAAATCCTCCGTACTCCCGCACGGAAATCCCTATGCCGAAAATGATCGGAATAACGGGATTCGAACGCACGACCTCTTCCACCTCAAAACGCGCCGAAAACCTAAATGAAGCAACTGCAATCAATAGGACGCACACATTAACAACTCTTTCTATACCTCTCAAGAGTACATTTTGAGGGGCTTATAAAGCGTTGCTCATATCGTGGCCTTAACCCGCCCTGCAAGAACTTATGTATCCCCATAATGCGCCCCACACTGAGCGATTTCTATGACATCATCCGTAATCTGAAAGATAAGCCTATTTTTAGAATCAATACGCACACTATAAAAGCCTGTCCAATTCCCACGCAAAGCCTCCGGCTTTCCCGTACAGTTATACCCGTTACGGTCAATATCCCGCAAAAGAGCGTTTATTTTCTTTAGCGTTTTCTTGTCCTTCGTCTGCCACTCTATATATTCCTCCCATGCCTCATCATGCCATATCTTTTGCACATCACACCTCAATCAACTCATGCGCTGCCACATTTCTACCCGCCCTTATATCTGCGATACGCCTGTCAAGAACGGCAATATTTTCCCGCGAGTAAAATGGATCCGCAGACACATCAAACGGGATACGCCCTTCACGCCCCAATCGTTTGAGATAAATATTAATCGCGGTAGATACGGACATCCCAATATCCTCACAAACCTGCTCCGCATTTCTTTTCACATCGTCCGAAATTCGTACACTAAGCTGTGCCATGGTATCAACTCCCTTCTAAACGGTTTCATTGTAGCACACAAGGCATTACTTGTATAGCAAACGCAGCGTATTTTTCAAGACTTTATCAACACTGAATTTTGCAAAATATTTGTGAGCAGGTATATATTTTCCCCGTGTGTGTCATTTCCCCGTGCCACCATCCGCGTAGGCGCTGTGAGCAGGTGTAGGGGGACACATCCCTACCATTCATTTCACAGAGAGCAGACACATAGCAAGACAACGCCGCCCACTTGCGCTTTTCATTCTACACCTGTATAATGCAAAAGAACCCCTATAGGCACAGGCGGCTACTTCTTCATCTCTCCAACTCTATAAAGGGGAGGTGATGCAACATGAGTTATTACGAGTTCATCCTAATTCTGGTGCTCGTCACAGGCTTCATCGTTGCCATAAAAAAGAAATAACCGCCCTACTTTGACACGGTAAGCGGTTATTCCGTCTTCTTGTGAAGGAGTAGCCGCCCTATAGGGGCTTTCCCTTTTGTGTTCCCATCATAGCAGAAACAGCATATTTTTTCAAGGCAGACAAACAAAAAAATGGAGCTTTCAGTATGCGACACTGAAAACCCCGAAAGCCTTTTAACTCTAAGTAATGGTCGGAACGACGAGATTTGAACTCACGACCTCTTCCACCCCAAGGAAGCGCTCTACCAAGCTGAGCTACGTCCCGAACAAAAGGTATTATACCGATATTTTCCCCTTTTGTCAATCCCTTTGTGTCATTTGCTTCATGAGGCGAAGTGCACCGATTTCGACACCTGTTTCACGTGCGACTTGCTCAATCGTGCGGCCTGCACGGAGAAGGGCGCGTGCCTTGATGATGGTTTCATCTTCTCGTACCGGCTGTTCTTCCGCTGCGGAGCGTTCCATCGGATGCGCAGGGGGCGGGACAGGCATTGCTGTGGTTGTTCCATGCGCCTGCGGATAGTGGGGCTGCACACGTTCCTGTGGCATCCCTGCCCGCCTCCGAACAAGCGGCGACTGCATCTCCTGTACCATTGATCCGAGCTGCGGGGTCTGCACATAGACTTGCTGCACAGGTGCCGCACTTGTACGTTCATGTTCACGCAAAATCGACTGATGCAGCACGGCGGCAAATTCATCGCCGTCGGTACGGCGTGCCTCCGTCACCGGCAGCGGGGCGGGCTGACCTTCCCGCACAGCAACAGGAGCAGAAGACAGCGGCTGCCCCATATCGCGGAGACGACGCTCCAGTTCCTCAATGCGCTGACGCAGCGCCCACTCCAGACGCTGTGCATCCGCAACGCGCGTTTCAAGGCGCACACGGCGATCATCCGCCTCGCGCAGAAGTCCCTCCAATTTCGTCACATGAGAGCCGAGCCGTTTGATGATGGTATCGGCGGACTGCTGGAGTTCTTTTTTTAACTTCTCTATGGATGTCGCCAGATCTTCATCCTCTTCCTCGCTGCGCTGACGTCGGTGGATGATGTACCGCACGATGAGCAGCAGAACAGCGCCGAGGATGATAAGTGCGCCCAAAATTTCGGTCACAGAAATAATGACAGGAAGCCTCCTTTAGGCATCATAGGCTGATGTCGAGATGAACGCCGCGATTCGGATCTCTGGCAAGTCGCTGCAGAAGTTCGAGGCCGCGATCCTGCGTGTCGCCTCTGCGGCTCTCTCCGCCATTGCCGCGCCCCTGTCTGCGTTCACGCTCGGGATCGTCCTTCACGCGTGAATCCTCGCTCGCCTGTTCCTTGGCGCGTACCTGCTGTCGTGCAAGCTCCGCATCCTGTTTCTGTCGAACGGATTCAAAGCTCTGCTGGATGTTGACCTGATTCTGCATATTGCTCTGAACGTTTCCCGCCTCGTTGGACTGCGGGAACATCATCTGCATACTGATTGGCGTGACATTCATGACGAACCTGCCTCTCTTCAAAGAACTCCTACGGCAATTTTCCCATCCAAAACGCGGAGGCTTGCATGATGCAGTACCTCCTCCACCGATTTTTTCACGCCGTTGATCGTTGCATTGACCCCGGGGTAAATCACATCAGATGCAGCGACACTCCCCTTCTGCATCTGTTCCAGTTCCTCCTGCATCCGATTGAGGTCTTCCTGCATTTCCTTAATCTTACAGGCAAGAGGGAACTGTTCATGTGTCATCTCCACAAGCTGCTCCCTGCGCCGCTCAGACAGGCTCATGAGCGGTTTTTTCTTAAGTGTCGCAAGGGAGAAACGCACCTCGGTCAGTCGTTTGATTGCCGTCTGACACTCCTTGAACAGGGTATCATAGCGGTGTTTCAAGTTCGGATCGACACCGACATCCAGATTGGTCTGCACATAAAAGGTATTGCCAAAAATCTTGGCCCGAATGGATTCCCCCGCGCCAACGTTGCCGCCGGTGATGATACCACGCCGTCCCTCGACGAGAACGTGATGCCCCGCACGGATCTCCGAATGCAAAATGACATCGTTGACAAATATATCGCGCCCCGCCTCGATATTGGCGTGTTCAACAAAGGAGATGCTGACATCCTCGGCGGCACGGATCTTTCCGATGTTCATGCCGCGAATGCCACCGTGAACGATAACATTTCGCCCCTCGACCTGTGCGCCGCCGATCATCCCTTGGATCTCTATATCCCCCGTCGCTTTGACGATAAATCCGCTCTCCACGTCGCCCTTGATCTCGATACTGCCGGCAAAGTCAATGTTGCCCGTTCCGACATCGACCCCGGAATCAATGACGAGATGCGGATCTACGCTGATTTTTTTCCCTTCATCGACAATTTGACCGTCGATAAGTGCAACGAGTTCATTGGAGTTGACGATCTTTGTGTTTTTTCCCTGCGGCAGTTGTGCAGGTTTCCCCGGGCGGGGCGGTACCGCCGCCCCCAAAACGTTCGTCCCCGGCGTCCCCGGGGTTTCGGGGGTGCGCACGGCAAGTACATCCCCCGCATGTGTCTTGAGAAAGATGTTCAGATCTTTATAGTCGACGCGGTCATATGCACGCACAGCAGGACGTCCCTTGATCGACGGATCGTAGGATCTTTCAATGCGTGCGTTCTCTCCCGGAATCGCCGGCGTACCGCGCGCAGCAAGAAATGGGGTCAGACGTGCAGCACCGCGCTCGATGGCGGCGTGGTCGATGCCATAGACAACCTCCTTCTCCGCCAGTGCCGCCAGAATGTCCGCAGCGGTAGGAGGCAGATTCCCCTTCGCATCATCGAAACGCACGGCTGCGGACATCTTGTCGCGTGCGATCTCAATGCGAAAGGGAACAATCTTGTTCTCCTCACCGTCCTCCGGTGCCGATTCGAGCTTCTCCCGCACGCCATCCGCAGCACGCACCATGCGTGCCACCTGAAGGAGATCATAGTCCGTGACATTCTCCTTTGCGAGGTGTTCCCGCAGCGATGTCAAATCGACGAGAGTCCGCCCTTCCTCCTCCGAATAGACGGTGAGATAGTTGCCGTCTTCTTTGATTTCCAGCAGAAATCCATCGCGCATCCCCCCAACGGTTCGATCCACAATATCACTCCCGATCCGTCACAATTCCCACCATTGGGTCTGTCCCTTTTCTTAGGAAGCACTGATAAATTCAGCGATTCCTTTATTCCTCATTCATGCGCGAAAGGGAGCCGCGCATACGGAAAATTGCCTTCGTGTGGAGCTGAGAAATGCGCGCCTCCGAAAGATGCAGAATCGCAGCGATCTCCTTGAGTGTCATTTCGTCATAGTAGTAGAGCGCGACAACTGTGCGCTCCTTTTCGGGCAGTTTTTCAATTGCAGCCGCAAGGGTCTCCTTGACCTCCGTCCATTCTGCGTGCTCAACCGGACCGTCCTCCATGGATACGGGGGCATCCGTACGCAGATATTCTTCCAATGGAATGATGGTCGCCGCACTGACCTGTCCTTCCAGATGGTGGAGCCCCTCGATCGACAGATCCAATGCTGCGGCGAGTTCTTCATCCGTCGCAGTACGCCCAAGTTCCCCCTCAAGGCGCGCAACCACTTTCTCGTATTTTTTAATATTCTGACGTACGCTGACAGGAATCCAGTCCTTCGCACGCAGATGATCTAGCATCGCACCGCGTACACGCACTCCTGCATAGGTTTCGAATTTATTGCCGCGTGTCAGTTCATAGCGCTCAATCGCATCGAGCAGTCCAAAAAAACCGCTGCTCAGGAGATCCTCGCGGTCAACATGCTGCGGCAGGCTGATCGCAATGCGTCCTGCAATGAGGCGGACGAGCGGAAGATAGTGCTCGGCGATACGGTTGCGTACGTCTACGGTTTTTTCCATCTCGTATGCACGCCACAGAGCATCAATGTCCTCCGCCGGCTGTGTCGCCATCGCACCCATCTCCTCTCATTTCCTCGCGCTCAGACCGCAGCGGGGGTCTGTTCTCCCTCCGGCGATCTCATATGGATAAAGGAGTCCTCCGATAGGGGCTGAAAATTCGTCGGTGCAGCAAATTCCTCCGCCGCATGGTCTCCCGTCTCCACTGCGTCAAAATCAATATCGTCGGGGGCATAAAGCTGTGCCTGCATATCCCGCATCCGCTCATCGAGTCCGGTATCAAAGGCAGTCCACCCCTTTGCATCCAGGATAAAGACAACGAGATATGTGAATGCTCCCGCACACAAAAATGCGATACAGCTGCGTAGAAATGCCGTTCCCACACGTGCGTCACTAAGCATCCCCGTAAGAAATACGACGAGTGCGGCAACCACGGAAAACACAAGGGACATACCGAGTTTGAACATTTTCCTCCCCCTCTCTATATTGTTTTATCTCCCTTGCTGACCGTTTTTACGGTATAAACGCCGTTATTGAGATCAATCGAAACCGTGCGCCCGTAGTTGAGACCCGTGTCCTCTGCGATGAGGCGGATGCCGTGCTGGGCGAGCAGTTCTTTGCCGCCTGTGCATTGCGTTCCCCCACGCGCATGACACTTGTCGTGTTGGAGAACGCAAACATCTGCGCTCCGCCCGCGATCTTTGCCACAAGTCTGGATTTGAGCGCACCAAGCCGCAGAACATCTGCAAGCATCAGCGGAAATCCCGTGTCAATAAACTTCGCCGGTGTATCCGAGGGGCGTGCCTGTTTGCTGTCCGGCAGCATATAGTGAAGAAGCCCCCCCACCTGAGCTTTGGGGTCATAGAGTGAAAGTCCGATACACGAACCCAGTCCATAGCTGATGAGTGTGGACGGAGCTGTGCCGACTTTGTAGTCGGCCATACCGACTTTTATCAAATCCGGCATATCATCCAACTCCTACCGCATTCATGATGCTGCTGAGAGAACCGGGATCCGGGACGAGGAAGAAATGTCCGTTGATGCTCCGATCCTCCGCGACAAAATTCGTTTCGATGAGGAGCGCATGATCCCCCATCTCACCAAGCTGAACCAAAACGACGTTGAGGATGGCACCCGCCATATCCACGGCAAGTGCCGGAATGGAGGGAAGCATACTCATGCCCGTGAATGTGTAAAACGCATTCAAATAGGAACCGGCAAGAATATTGCCGATTTCCATCAGAGCAGATTCATCCATGGCATCCAGTTCATCCGTTGCTCCGCGTTCGCGTCCAAGGAGTGTGTCTACGAGTGCAAAAGCGCTTTCACGCGGAATGAGAAAGAGGATGTTGCTCGGAGCCTTGCCATAGACGCGCAGAAAAATACCGACGACCACCAGCTCCGGTCCACCGACAAATTCAGGTACATCCTCGATTGGAACAAGTGCCACATGCGGCACATTCATCTCGATGCGGCGCTGAATGAGACGGGAAAGTGCCGTTGCGGAGTTTCCTGCGCCGACATTTCCGATCTCCTTGAGCACGTCCATCTGCAGTTCTGACAGCTCAGTCAGATTCTCATCTTCGGTCATAGACCCTACCTCATATCCCAGTGCGACGAAGCAAAAACCATCTGCACCTTATTTTGCCTCTTTCGGCAGTCCGACGATCTCCTCCAGATTGAGAAGGACAATGAGTCTGCCGTTGATGTTGCCGATGCCGCTGAGGAACTTGCTGCTCTCGCGGGCATTCGTCGCCTTCTTCGTATCGACGGGCGCATTTTCAAGGCTCAGCACCTCGGTCACGGCATCGACCAGCATTCCAACGTGAACGTCTTCAACGGAAACCGTGACAATACGCGTGCGATCCGTATACGGCGTCTCTGCAAGCCCAAGACGTTTCTTGAGATCAATGACGGGAAGCACCGAGCCCCGCAGATTGATGACGCCCTTGATAAAGTCTGCCGCAAACGGGACGCGTGTGATGTCCGTGAGATTGCGGATTTCCTGCACGTTCAAAATGCTGACACCGTATTCCTCATCGCGAAGATTGAATGCCACATACTGCGAGTTCTGCGGCACATTTCCCTGATTCATATCATCTGCCATCTTCTTTGCCCTCCCCTTTTACTGCTGCAACATCGTCGCTACGTCAAGAATCAGTGCAACCTTGCCGTCGCCAAGCACAGTTGCCCCGCCAAAGAGTTTGAGCCCGGCGAAGAGATTGCCGAGTGTCTTGATAACGATTTCCTGCTGTCCGATCAGATTGTCGACGACAATGCCCGCCTTCGCTTCGCCCGCATGAACAACGACGACGAAGAGCTCGTCGGAGTCCTTCGTGTGAGGAACCTGAAGCGCCTCCTCCATGCGGATGATCGGGATGATCTCTCCGCGCAGGACGATGACTTCCTTGTTCTGGACAGTCTGAATATCGGTTGGTTCAATGTTGATCGTGCTGTCAATGGAGCCGAGTGGAATAGCGTACATCTCGTCCTGCACCTGCACGAGCATCGCCTGAATGATGGCAAGCGTAAGCGGCAGCTTGATCTTGAAAATAGAGCCCTCGTCGATATGTGTCTCGACATCGACGTGTCCCGAAAGCGCCTCGATCTTGCTGCGCACAACGTCCATACCGACGCCGCGGCCGGAGATGTCCGTGATCTTCTCCGCCGTCGAGAAACCGGGAAGGAAGATCAGGCGCACGGCATCCGCATCGTCAAGACGATCTGCCTCGTCCTGCGAAATCATGCCCTTTTCAACCGCCTTGCGGCGAATCTTATCTGCGTCGATCCCCGCGCCGTCATCTGTGATCATAATGACGACATTGTTGCCCTCGTGACGTGCGATGAGTCCGACCTCGCCCACGCGTGGCTTGCCCTTTGCTTCGCGCTTGTCGGGGCTTTCAACACCGTGATCGAGCGAGTTGCGCAGCAGGTGCATGATCGGATCGCCGATCTCGTCGATAACGGTACGGTCGAGCTCGGTCTCCTCGCCCTCGATCGTGAGGTTGATGTCCTTGCCGAGTTCCTTCGACACATCGCGTACCATGCGTGGGAAGCGGTTGAACACGGCACTGACCGGAACCATGCGCACCTTCATAACGATGTTCTGCAGATCGCCCGTCACACGATCCATCTGCTCCAGTGTCTCCATGAGGTCGCTCATGCGATGCGTCTGACCGATCTGCTCCAGACGCACCTTGTTGATGACAAGCTCGCCCATGAGGTTCATGAGCGTATCGAGTTTTTCGATGTCCACGCGGACGCTCTGGCTCTGGTGCTGCTTTTTCGCAGGAGCCGACTTTGCCGCCTCTTTCTTGTGTGCGGGTTCCGCCTTTGCCGCAGGTGCAGCTGCTGCGGGAGCTGCCGCAGCAGCGGGAGCAGCCTCCTTGCCGACCTTGTCGGGATCAACCGCCTGTACGGCGATATCTTCGATCTCGGAGACCGTATCCACGGCATTCTGTACCGCCTCGGCATCGCCGGACGTGGCGATAAGTACATCAAAGCTGCGCTCAAACTTCTCCTGCTCAAGATCTTCAGCGGGAGGGATACTCTTGATGACATCGCCAATCTCATCGAGCGCATTCATGACCATGACCGAACGCGCCGCCTTGAGGACACAGGTCTCCATCAAGGTAACCTTGATATGGAACAGATTCATGCCGGCTTCTTTTGCCTTTTTCATGACATCGAGATCAATGTCATCAAGATCAAGGCTCGATCCTTCAGCGGCAGGGGCAGCGGCGGGAGCTGCTGCAGGAGCAGGAGTAGCTCCCGCTGCCGCAGGTGCAGGAGTTCCCTTGGAGATGGAACTGAGCTTTGCGACAAGATCCGAAACATCGACAACATCTTCCGCCTCGCCGTTGCCGACACTGTCCACCATCTGTTCCAATGAATCCAGACATTTGAACAGTGTATCCATGATGTCCTCATTGAGCTTGATCTGCTCTTTGCGGACGAGATCCAGAACGTCCTCCATCTCATGTGTGAGTTCGGCGATCTTGGCAAATCCCATGGTTGCCGACATGCCCTTGAGGGTGTGTGCATTGCGGAAGATGTCGTTGACGGCGCTGATCTCCTCCATGTTCTCCTCAAGGCGCAGAAGCCCCTCGTTGAGTGACTGCAAATGCTCATGCGACTCATCCAGGAACATGTCCATATACTGGTTATCCATTGATATTCCCCCTATTTCCTATCTTCTCACAGCCGCCTCAATCGCATCTGCGATCTGCGACAATGGGCATATCTCATCGGCCAGCCCTGCGTCGATCACGGACTTTGGCATTCCGTAGACGACACAGGTCGCTTCATCCTGCGCAATGCAGTAGCCGCCATTTTCCTTGATTTTGCGCATTCCTTCACGTCCGTCACTGCCCATCCCCGTGAGAATCACGGCGACGACATCCTTTCCCAGATGCGCGACGGAATCGTACATCACATTGACGGCAGGACGGTGATTGCCAACGGGCGGTTCATTGCTGAGGGCAATGCGGCGTACACCTGCTTCATTCAGAATCCGCAAATGATAATTTCCCGGTGCTATGTAGACGCAGCCGGGCGCAAGCAGTTCACCATCCTTTGCCTCACGCACATCCACCTTGGCGATGTTGTGCAGACGCGTGGCGAGGGCGTTGGTAAAGCCTGCCGGCATATGCTGGACAATGACGACCGGGCAAGGAAAGTGCTCGGAGAGCCCCGTAATAACGGTTTGCAGTGCCTGCGGCCCCCCGGTTGAGGAACCGATAACGACAAGCCGCGAGCGGGGCGATCCCCTGCCGCCTGAGGCTAATGCAGTTTTCCTTGGCTCAGTCATGTTTCACGCGCTCCACCTGGGCACGCTGCACCTGGAACAGATAGCGGATGATCTTATCCCTCATGCTGCGCGAAATTGCCTGAAACTGAACGCCGATGTGATAGATCGTCGGACTGCCCTCACGCTCGACACGCGTGCAGCGCATGACACGTGTCATCAGCTCGATTGTTCCAATCCCCGGAATGTCATTGATCTCAAGTGCTGCGTCCGAATCCAGCGCCACCTTCTTCGGCCACGCAAAGGCGAGACCGCTTCCGCTCAGATCCACGACAGGAGTCCGCTTGGGGGCATCGATCTTCCCTTCGTTGTCAACGAGGCGTACCGTCGCGGTGAGATTCACCTTGATGCGAAAGAGCCCGCGCTTTTGGAAACGCTCCGCAACCTCCGGAATGGAGATGTGCAGCACGGGAATCCGACCTTCGTGCATACCGTGACTGCGATGTACGCTGAAAAAGCGAAAATGACAGCCTTCTCCGCCGGCAAGTACATAGAGGTTCTCTCCGACGCGCGGGATGACCGGAACGCGTCGTTCATCAAGCGGCATAGCGACAACGAGTTCGTCCTTGATAATATCCTCCACACGGCTCGTATAGCCGGAGGTTCCCTCCTCGTTGTTTTCAAAGAATATTTCCAGCCTCTGCCCGATCGCTAAAACACTCCTTGCCTGTACCAATTCGCCCGCCATCTGAAATATCCTCCTTGGTAATGCTCAAAACTTGAAAATTTGCTGTAAAAAACCTTTCCAGCCACGTTTGACGTTCATTTCCCCGCCCGTGAGCAGAGATTCCGCCAACGCATCAATGCACCGTGCCGCAGCCGCCCCCGGCTCTGCCCGAAGAAGCGGCATCTGTCTGCGCACCGCCTTGGTCACTGCTGTATCCTCGAACACATAGCCAAGGCAGTCCACCGGCATATGCAGGAACTTGTCGGCAGCGCGCCGGAGTTTCTGTGCCACCTCATGACTTTCCTTCACCTCATAGACCCGATTGATGATGAGGCGCAGATTCTTCTGTGCGGCATAGATGCTGTATGCCTTCATCACGGCATAGGCATCGGTGAGCGAGGTCGGCTCCGGTGTCGTCACGAGGAGCACCTCATCTGCTGCGAGAATAAAGTCCATGACATTGCGTCCAAGTCCCGCACCTGTATCCACGAGGATCAAATCGGCACGCGCCGCACAATCGGCGAGCTTCTGCTGCAGGAGCAGTTTTTCCGCATGATCGTATTCGAGTGCCTTCTCAATACCGGATCCGCCAGAGATATACTGTATCCCGTGCGGGGTTTGGGCGATGACATCGTCCAGCTTGACCTCCGGACGCAGAAGGTCAAGCAGATGCTTGCGGGAGGCTGCACCGAGCAGAATATCGACGTTCGCCATGCCGAGATCGGCATCAATGATAAGCACCCGCCGCCCTCGTTTTTGCAGTGCAAGCGCGAGATTGACGGCGAGGTTCGTCTTTCCAACGCCTCCTTTGCCGCTCGTGATTGCGATGACGCGGACATTCGTCCAAGCCTCCGCCTGTGCGGGTGTGATCGGTGGTGCCGCGCTCTCAGACCCGACCATCTGACGCAGCCGCGTTGCCTGATCTGTCATATCATTTCCTCAATAGCAGCTCTGCCAACCGCTCCGCCGTCGCAGGGATGATGTCATCCGGTACGCTCTGTCCGTTGGAGAGGAAGGAAAGCGGCAGCGACCCGCCCGCGAGAAGGTTGACCACCATGCCGACCGTTCGTGTTTCATCCGTCTTGGTAAAGATGATGCGGTCGGGCTTGCACGCAGAGAACCGCGCCATAATCTCCCCCACATCCTCTTCCTTTGTGGTGGCACTGACGACAAGGTGTTTCTCCATGCGCGGATGTGCGGCAAGCAGTTCCTTGAGCTCGTCCATCTGGAACTCGTTGTACTGACTGCGCCCCGCCGTATCCACAAGAATGAAATCCTTGCTCCTGTGGCGCGCAATCGCCTTTCTGAGATCGGCGGCAGAGTAAACGACCTCAACGGGAAGCCCGAGGATCTCCGCATATTTTTTCAGCTGTTCCACCGCCGAAATACGATAGGTATCTGCAGTGATGAGAGCCCCCTTGAGGTTCTGTTCGAGAACGAAATGCGCCGCCACCTTGGCAAGTGTTGTGGTCTTGCCAACCCCTGTCGTTCCGATAAAGGCAACCACACGCGAGCCATGTGCGCCGACGTGCAGTCCGTCGGTGAATTTCATCACCTGTGCGAGGTAGCCGGAGAGGACGCTCGCTGCACGCGGGTCAAGACTGTCGAGATTCACATCCGCGACCGGAACTTTGCTCGCAAGATCCTCGCAGAGTTCCGCACGAACATCCTGCCGCCGCAGCGTGTCCTGTATGGAAACGATCTCCTTCGGCTGATTGGCTGCCATCATGGAGGCAAGCATCGTCTTCATCTGCGCCAGCTCATCCTCAAGGAGGCGTATACGCTCTGCCGAACCATCCGTCGGCACATCTTCCACCGGCTCGTCCAATCCCTGCACCACAGGAGACACAGGCTCAGATGCATACAGGGATGCGGCGGGCGTTTCCTGCACCTGCGGCGCAGACGGGGGGACGGGTGGAATCGCTGCCGTCTGCGGGGGAACGGACGGAGCGGTCGGCACATACCCATCCGCCGCATACGCCGGCATCTCATGCGCCGAATAGGCAGGAGGCTCGCCGGCATAGCTGTCATACGCGGGCATAGCACTCCGTGCCGGCATCGCCGTATCATACGGTACCTGTTCGTTCATGCGATATTGATTGAGTACATTGGACGGGAGGATCGGCGCAGCCGGTGGTACATATGCCGACGGTGCATGAGGCACACGCGCCTGTGTTTCATCCACGGCAGCCGTCACCTCGATCATCTCAGCACCGCCGAGGACTCCGCCCTCCCGATATTTCTTTGTATGAAGCAGCACGGCATCACTGCCGAGCTCATCCTTGATCTGTTCCATGGCTTCCTTCACCGAGGACGCACGCACCGTTCGCACCTGCACTTAGATTCTCACCACCCCGAGGATTTGAATTTCAACATTTTGTTCGATTTCCGCGTGTGAAAGGACGATAATCCCTGCAATGGACCGTTCGACCAAATTGCGGAAATAGGGACGTACCGTCGGGCTCGTGAGCACAATGGGCTGATAGCCCTGATCGGTCAGCTTCTTCAGTTCCTCCTGCAATGCCAGCAGCAGTTTCTGCATCGAATCCGGATCGAGGCTGACGTAGGAGCCGTGCTCCGTCCGCTGCACACCGCCCGCAATCTTGTTCTCAATTGCGGGATCGAGCGTAATGCACGGCAGAACACCATTTTGGACATTCTGCTGCGTAATGTGGCGTGCCATTGCATGACGCACATACTCCGTCAGGATGTCCGTATCCTTCGTCGCCGTGGCGTAGTCGGCAAGCACCTCAAGGATCGTACTCATATCGCGGATGGAAATGCGTTCGTGCAGGAGATTCGCAAGTACCTTCTGTACCTCGCCCACACTGAGGAGATTCGGAACCACTTCGTCCACCAGAGCGCCGTTGGTCTTGCGCAGATTGTCGAGCAGGTTCTGCGTTTCCTGACGGCCGAGAATCTCATCGGCGTGCTGTTTGATGATCTCCGTAAGATGGGTTGCAAGGACGGACACGGCATCGACAACCGTATAGCCGTTCAGCTCCGCCTGCTCGCGCTCGTTCTCCGAAATCCAGAGCGCGGGCAGCCCAAATGCCGGCTCTGTCGTCTCGATCCCCGGAACTTCCTCAAACACCGTCCCCGAATTCATTGCAAGGTAGTGATCGAGCATCAGCTCACCGCGTGCGATCTCAATGCCCTTGAGCTTGATGATATACGCATTCGGCTTGATCTGGATGTTATCGCGGATACGAATGGTCGGCACGACCAGACCGAGTTCCAAGGCGCATTGCCGACGGATCATCACGATGCGGTCGAGCAGATCGCCGCCCTGCCCCGTATCGACAAGGGGGATCAGACTGTATCCGATTTCGAGTTCCATCGGGTCAACCTGCAGGAGTGACACGATATTCTCGGGTGTCGTCGCTTCCTTTTTCGCCTTCGCCTTCTGTTCGACCTGCTGCACCTCCTGCTCCACCACCTGACCACGCCGAAGATTCCATGCGATGAGCCCGCAGATCACGGCGAGCACCGTGAACGGAACGCCCGGCAGTCCCGGCATGACGGCGAGGAAGAGCAGAACTCCCGTGAGGATCATAAAGATGCGGGCGTTGCGGAAGAGCTGCTTCACGAGATCGCCGCCGAGATTCCCCTCCGCCGCCGAACGCGTGACGATAATGCCCGTCGCCGTCGAGATGAGGAGCGCAGGGATCTGCGCCACAAGTCCCTCGCCGACCGTCAGAAGGGTATAGGTCTGAAGTGCCTGCGACGCATCCATATCGCGCTGTAACATACCGATGACAAAGCCGCCGCCAATGTTGATGATCATAATGACAATCGCGGCAATCGCATCGCCCTTGACAAACTTCGAAGCACCGTCCATTGCGCCAAAGAAGTCCGACTCTCGCTGCACCTTCTCGCGGCGGCGCTTTGCCTCCGCATCCGTGATCGCCCCCTGATTGAGATCCGCATCAATCGCCATCTGCTTGCCGGGCATCGCGTCGAGGGTAAATCGAGCCGAAACCTCCGCCACACGCTCCGAGCCCTTCGTGATAACAATGAAGTTGACAATAACAAGGATCACGAACACGATGAATCCGACCACCGCATTACCACCGACAACAAAGTTGCCGAACGCAGTAATAACCTCACCGGCGTAGCCGTTGAGGAGGATAAGGCGCGTCGATGAAATGTTCAGCGCAAGCCGGAACAGCGTCGTTATGAGCAGCAGTGAAGGAAAGACCGACAGATCCAGAGCCTCCACATTGTAGATCGCCGACATCACAACGAGCAGTGCAATCGTAATATTCAGGCAGATCAATATATCAAGCACGATCGTCGGCAACGGGATAATCATCATAATGACGATTGTCACGATGGCAACGGCGATCAACACGTCACTGTACCGTTGTATGAGATTGCCGGATGCAAGAGGATTTACACTGCTTGTCTGCGGTGCTGCCATACGCTCACTCCCTCGTTCCCCTCGGAGCACGAACATTTTTCGCTCTCCTAAATATTATATCAAATAATGCAGGTACGTCAAATATTAAATAAGACTTTCGTCATGGACTGAAATTTTTTGAAGCATCCGGATAAAATGGCGTGCGGACATCACGCACCGCGCCGCCCATGCTTCAAGCGATAGACATAGGCGAGCACCTCGGCGACCGCCTGATAGAGTTCCTGCGGCACGCTGCCGCCGATCTCAACGGCGGCATACAGCGTCCGCGCAAGCGGCTTGTTCTCAACGATCGGCACACGCGCCTCACGCCCGATCTCCTTGATGCGCTGTGCGACAAGATCCTGCCCCTTGGCGATGACCGTCGGCGCAATCATTCCCTGCTCATAGGCAAGCGCGATAGCGTAGTGGGTCGGGTTCGTGATGATGACATCCGCCTTGGGGACTTCCTTCATCATGCGCGCCATTGCCATCTGCCGCTGTTTCTGGCGAATCTTGCCCTTGATCTGCGGGTCGCCCTCCGTCTGCTTCATTTCATCCTTGACTTCCTGCTTGGTCATCTTGAGATCCTGCGTCGTCTGCCATTTCTGGTATCCGTAATCCATAAATGCCATAATCATAATGACACCGATGACGATAAACGCCATCTGAAAGATGATCTCCGCTACGAGCGTCAGGCTTGTTGTGAGGTCAAAGAACATGAACTGCGGCATCGCAAGAATCTGTTCGTGAATAAACCGATAGAGAAAGAACCCAATGACAAGTATTTTGAAGAAGGACTTCACCAGCTCCACAAGCGCACGTTTTGAAAAAATGCGCCCGAATCCGTTGATCGGATTCAGCTTGTCCAGTTTGAACTCAATGGACTCCGTATTGAAGTTCAGCCCCACTTGGAAGAAGTTGACCGCAAGTCCGATCAGCATAATGAAGATCATGATGGGAAACGCGGTCTTTGCAAGCACAATGACAATACCGATAAAGATGCGGAGAATGTTCTCCGTATCAATCGTCTGATTCAGATTGCTGAAGACATACGTCGCATAGGACGCGATGGAAAAGTAGATCGAGTCCCACAGCAGTTTCAGCCCAAAGAATCCAACCAGCAGAACGAACGCACTGTTGATCTCCTGACTGCGTCCGACCTGCCCCTTCTTGCGTGCGTCGGCACGTTTTTTCGCCGTCGGTTCTTCCGTCTTTTCCCCGCCCGCGAAACGCTGGAGGTCAAAGACGAACGGCGCTCTATTGGAGGGCGCGGATCGCAAGCGATATATTTCCATACATTTCATGAAAGAGCACATCCAAAAACAGGACATAGAACGGAATCACCATCGACAGCACCGTGATGCCGATCATCAGCTGCATGGGGATGCCGACGACAAAGATGTTCATCTGCGGCATCGTCCGTGCAAGAATCCCCAGCCCCACATTTGTCAGCAGCAGAGCAAAGGTGATCGGCATGGCGATCTTCATCCCCGTCAAAAAAATGCCGTTTGTGAAATTCGCAATGAGAAGCGCCATCGAGATATTCGGCTCAAGCCCTGCCGGCGGAACGGCACGAAAGCTCTCCACAAGAGCGGCAATGATCATATGGTGCCCATTGGTGACGAGCAGGACAATGATCGCCAAATTATAAAGAAAACTTCCGATGAGCGGTATCTGCTGACCGGAAGTCGGATCGACAACATTGACGATGGCAAATCCCACCTGCATATCCATAACCTTTCCCGCCATCGTAATGGCAGCAAAGGAGATGTACGCCACGAAGCCGATCAGCCAGCCGATAAAGAGTTCACCGACCGCAGCGGCGGCGAACATGATAATCGTCTCAGGTGCTGCGGGTGTCCCGGTCACATCAATCGCAGGAAAGAGCACAACGGTCATCGCAAGAGCCAGACCCACGCGAAAATACGAGGGAATGTTCATACTGCCGAAAAACGGGGACACAAGAAAGATTCCGCTGATGCGCGTGAGCGCGAGCAGAAACACGGCGATATGCCCTTGCAGGAGTTCATACAAATCCATGCGCCGAACCCCTTTCAGCGCAGATACAGCGGAAGATTGACAAACACATTGGTCACATATTCGACCATAATGCGCAGCATCCACGGACCAAAGATCAGAATGGCAACAAAGACTGCAATAATCTTCGGAATGAACGCAAGGGTCTGCTCCTGAATCGACGTGGTAGCCTGAAAAACAGCCACCAGAAGTCCTACAATCAGTCCAAGTCCCAGCATGGGAGCAGACACCAGAAGCACAATCATAAGTGCTTCCTGGGCAAGCTGGATGACCACATCTCCGGACATCGCTCCGCCTCCCTGCTACCGGAAACTCATGATGAGCGACTGGATCAGGAGATGCCACCCATCGACCATGACGAACAGGAGAATCTTAAACGGCAGCGAGATCATGACCGGCGGCAGCATCATCATACCCATGGACATGAGGGTGCTCGCGACGATCATATCAATGACAATGAACGGGATATAGATCATGAAGCCGATCTGAAACGCCGTCTTTAGTTCACTGATGATAAACGCCGGGATGAGGGTAAACGTTGACACATCCTCCGGGCCGTCGGGACGCGGTGCTTCCGAGAGATTGACAAAGAGCGCGAGATCCGCCTCCCGCGTCTGGCGGAACATGAACTCACGCATAGGGTCAACAACACGCTCCAACGCCTGCTCCTGAGAGATCTGTCCCGCAAGGTAGGGCTGTATGCCGTTCTCATTCGCCTGCCCCCAGTAGGGTGCCATAATGTAGAACGACAAGAAAAGAGAAAGTGCAATGACGACCTGATTCGGCGGCACATTCTGTGTCGAAAGTGCATTCCGCAAAAAACCGATGACGACGACAATCCGCACAAAGGATGTCGTCATGACAAGAATCGCAGGAGCCAGAGAAACAATCGTCAGCACCGCCAGGAGCTGCATACTCGTTGCGACCTGCTGCGGATTCTCCGATGTCCCTACGTCAAGACTGACCGTCGGAATGAGCGGAGCTGCCCCCGCATGACCCATCCCCAAGAGCAGGAGGAGCGCCGCACTCCCCAAAACAAGCATTTTGCGCTCCACTCCCGTCCCCCCATTTCTCTCCGCCGCCATCACTTTCGGAACAGCGGCGGTATTTTCTGAACAAAATCTGACAGAGAGCCGAACTGTTCCCGGAACACGCCGGCCTCCATCGGAGCGGCACTGCGAATCTCCTCCAGTGTCTCCGGATCATCAATCTCCGTAATCAGTCGGACATTCGCATCCGTCACCCCGAGCACAAGCACACGACCAAAAAGCTCCACCACGCAGACCGAACGGTTCGGACCGAGCGGCAGCTGCAGATAGACCTGTCCCCCGCGTGCCGCAAGCCTCTGCATGGAATTCTTGCCAAAGGCACGTGCAACGACGTACGCCAGCACGACCACAAATGCAAAGACAGCAAAAAGGCTGACCACATAGGCGACCGTCGACCACCATGACACGGCCGACGGGCGCGGGTCAGCCTCTTGATATCCGGCTAAATATCCGCCGCCCGTCTCACCTGCGGCAGATACATCTCCCATGCACAACAAAAGAAGGAAGCATCCGAGCAGCAGGGACAGTGAAAAGATCCGTCCGTTCATCAGCCGACGGCTTTGCGAATGGCCTCCAGCACGCGATCCGCCTGGAACGGCTTCACGATAAAGTCACGCGCGCCTGCCTGAATCGCTTCGATAACCATTGCCTGCTGCCCCATCGCGCTGCACATAACAACCTTTGCAGCGGGATCGACCTTCTTGATCTCCTTGACTGCGGTGATGCCGTCCATCTCCGGCATCGTGATATCCATCGTTACGAGATCGGGCTTCAGCTCCTGATACTTCTCCAGAGCTTTCATGCCATTCTCAGCCTCGCCGACGATTTCATAACCGTTCTTCGACAGGATGTCCTTCACCATCATTCGCATAAAAGCTGCATCATCTACGACCAGAACGCGAGTTGCCATTTTCTCATCTCTCCTTAATCCGACAGAATATCCTTATCCAAAAGGGACATCAAACACACACATAGAGTATGTGCTTTTTTTCGTTATTCATTATAACGAAATCTGCCCTCTGTGACAAGGATTTTCTACAACGACTCCCAAAACTTCCATATGCCTTCCGTTATTGGAGACGCGCTGCACGCTCCAACGGGCTGACGATTTCCGTGATGCGAACGCCAAAGTTCTCATCAATGACAACGACTTCGCCCTTTGCCAGATATTTCCCGTTGACCATAATATCCACGGGCTCACCGGCGAGTTTATCCAACTCCACAATGGATCCCTTCGTCAGATCGAGGATATCCTTGATCGACTTCTTCGTCCGACCAAGCTCCACATTGACCTGGAGAGGCACATCGAGAATAAGACCGATATTCGCATCATTTACCTGTACCGGCGCGGTACTCAGCGGTGTAAACTGTGCCGACTGTACCGGTACATTCGATGCCACGTGTGGCTGCATAGGCGGTGCTCCATATCCATAGTTTGCAGGCGCTGCGGCGGCTGCGGGCATCGCAGGAGCCGGTGCCGGCGCAGGTGCGGCGGCAGGCGGCGGGGGCGGAGCGGCAGCAGCTGCAATAGCCTCTTCCTCGTTGTCGACATCGTTCTGCTGATTCATCAGCGCATCGACCATGTCCTTCGCGACATCCACCGGCAGGAGCTGCATGATCTCACTGTCGATCAGACCATCCACCTCCATGCGGAAGGATGCCTGGATGATCGGGTCAACCTTGTCGAGCAGCTTGGAAACAACTTCCTCTGTCCCGAGGTCAACCAGCGTGACCACAGGAGGAGTAATGTCCACTTTTTTGCTGAACATCGAGGAAAGCGAGGTCGCGACGCTGCCCATCATCTGGTTCATGCACTCGCTGACCGCGCTCATATGCAGTTCGCTCAGTTCCTGATCCGGATTCGTGCCGTCATTGCCCATCATCAGATCGGCAATGATCGCAGCATCCTTTGCCTGGATACAGAGAACATTGTTCCCCTCAATGCCGATACTGTAGCCCACCTCGACGACGAGGAAGGGCAGGGGATACTTTTCCTTGAGCACACGCAAATTCGACACCGAAACCGTCGGTGTCGTGATCGACACCTTTCGCCCAAGGAGGACGGACAGCGTCGTTGCGGCGCCGCCCATCGAAATATTGCCGATCTCACCGAGCGCGTCGCGCTCCAGATCGGTAATACCGGAAACACTACCGGAAGGAGACGAATCGGCTGCGGGTTCTTCCGCAGGCGAATCGCTTGCCGCCCCACCGCTCAGGAGGGCATCAATCTCCTCCTGCGAGATCATATCATCACTCATTCGCGTCGTCATCTCCTTCTATAATGCCGGATATTTGCACAGCCATACGTTTTCCGGATGTTCCCGGACGCGCACGGAACTTTGCATTGGAACCAACGTAACAGACAAGCTCATCCTTCGTCATGGTATCGAGTTGGAGTACATCGCCAAACCCGAGGGTAAGGAACTCGTTGACCGTGATGTCGACCGAACCGAGTTCCACGGAGAACGACACCTTCGTACGCTCGATTTTGCGCTGAAGCTCCGCCACCTGTTCGGGCGAACTCTCCTTATCCACAGAGGACGCCACCCAGAACGATGTCGTGAGTTTCGACATAACAGGTTCAAGAACCAGATAGGGAATACAGATGTTCATCATACCGTCCACTTCGCCCATCTTGATGTGGATGGTAACAAGCACGACCATGTCGCTGGGCGGAACAATCTGCGCAAACTGCGGATTTGTTTCCATTGATTCGAAGTTTGGGCGGAACTCCACCACGTTGCTCCATGCTTCCCTGAAATAATTCGTCACGGTATCAATGAAACGGCGCATCACCGCCGTTTCAATATCCGTCAGCGCACGCGATTTGATGCCGGATTTCCCTTCTCCTCCAAAGACGCGGTCGATGTAGGAAAATGCCACATCCGTACCGACCTCGACGATGATATTCCCCTTCAGCGGCGGCAGCGCAAGGATACCAATGACCGCAGGATTCACCATCGACTGAACAAACTCCTGATAGGTCATCTGCTCGACCGATACCACCTCGATCTCGACCATCGTGCGCAAACTTGCCGAAAGATAGGTGTTCAGGAGACGCGAGAAACTCTCATGCAGCATGAAGAGCGTTCGAATCTGATCCTTTGAGAACCTGTCCGGCCGCTTGAAGTCATAGACCTTGACCTTGCGTCCCTCTTCTTCTGCCTTGACTTCCTCGGCGGAAACCGAGCCATCTGAAAGAGCCGAGAGGAGCTTATCTATTTCGGATTGAGACAGTACGTCCTCAGCCAAGACTCTTCCCCCTTCCCATTGTGCAGTGATTCATCTTACTTACTGCAGCAGGAAGCTCGTGATGTAAACATCATAAACGGAGCCCTGACCCAGACGCTCATTGAGTGCATCCTTCAGCTGCTTCTTGAGTTCATCCTGCTTGGAGGCGTCAAACTCTTCGAGTGGCGCTGCGCGCAGGAACTGCATCGTTGTGTCGAGAATCTTCGTCTCCGCGACCGAGGCAACCTTGCCGTCCACGACATTATCCGACTTGCCCGGGTTCAGTTCAAGGACGATGCCCGCCTTCAGGAACTTGCCTGCCCGGCCGCCGCCGACGTTGACGAGAACGCCTTCCTTCGGGTCGCCGAGCTTGTAGAACACCCCGGGGTCGTGATTCGCCTTGCTCCCGCCGCCATCGTCGGCATGTGACGATGTCTCCGTCTGCGAGAAGATGTAGTACGAGATGCCGCCGGCTGCCGCCACTGCGACAAGAACCGCCACAACAACGACGACGATCATCATGAGCATGGGCGATTTCTGCTTTGGCTGCTCCGTCCCCTGCTCTTCCTTTTCCTCCGCCATGAGTTTATTCCCTCCCTAAAAATGACCACGAAGCCGCAGCGGCTCCACACACAGGCACTCCCTTGCCATGTAGAGGAACACCGTTCTCTCCATTATACCAAAGGAATGGAATTTCGCCAACTAATTTTGATGAAGTGCACGTCGATACTTAATCGTGCGGCGCACGATCTCCTCCATCGGCTCCTCGACGATCAGCTTCTTCCCGTTTGTAAGCGTTACCACCGTGTCCGGCGTCTCCTCAATGCTCTCGATGATCTCGGCGTTGAGGACAAACTCTCCTTTTTTGTTCGTCTTGGAGTTGAACTTCGTCAGCATGATCATGACAGACTTTCCCTCCGTTCCCTGTTCTTCATGCAGCAAAAACTTACGCGCATATGACTACCTGTTATATTTTCGCCGTCATCATCACTTTTCCTTTTTTTTTAGGACTATTTTTTCATCGTATGCTAAATCTTTCACAAAAACTATTCCAGTTGGGATAAAAAGGAGAGTGAACGCAGGGGATGGCCGACCAGTTCCTGCACATGTGCAAGCACGATGGACTCCGCCCTCATCAGTATACCGCCGCGCAGCTGCAGGGTGGGCGGATGATCCCAATCGAGCTGCTCCAATGCGACGAGCAGCGCACGCAGTTCGGCGGGAAACTCTGCCGCCTCCGCCGTACGGCAGTCTGCACAGAGCACGCCGCCCTCGCGGGCGAGAAAGAACGCGTTGCCCGTAATCTGTCTGCCGCAGTGCAGACAGTGCTCATAGCTCTGCCGCAACCCCGCCGCCGCGAGTGTCTGGAGGACGGCGGCAAGAGCCGTCACACGCGGGTTGCGCGTCTCGAATGCCGTCAGGATTGCCGCAAGCCGATCAAAGAACGCCGCATCTGCAACGCCCTCGGGCATAAACTCACGAATGACCTCCGCAGCGAACGTTGCATAGGCGAGCGCCGTGAGATCGAGTGAGAGCTTTGCATGATGGGCGCGCACGCTCGCCGTTTTGACGGTTTCGAGCCGCCCGCCTTCGGCAAACTGCAAATCGGCATGGACAAACATCTGCATAGCCCCCGCCAACGGGCTTCGCGGGCGACGGCAGCCGAACGCAGCAGCGCGCACAATCCCGTGTTCACGCGTAAAGATTGTCATGACCTTGTCCGCCTCGCCCCAGCTGCGTGCGCCGAGCACGATGCCCTCCGCCCCATAGAGCGCCATCTACGCCTCCGTCGCCTTGGCAGGATCGGGAAATACCTCCTTGGAGCGGTTCTTTGCCGCCTTTTTTTTCACCTCGGCGAGCGGCATGACCGCGCCCGCCGTCAGCATATACTGGAGCGCCTCCTCCTTCGGAATGTCGATGGTCACCGCATCCTCCTCCTTGACAAGGATGGTCGTCCCCGAGGTCATGTTGAGACTCCACGGCACAAAGACGCAGACATAGCCGCCGCCCATCGCCGCCTGAAAGCGCGGCGGCAGATCCGCCATGACAAAGCCGAGCGCCCGCCCGCCCTGATAGGGTACATGAACAACACGCTTGAAGTTGCTGCTTGAGTCGAGCACCGCCTCCGAGAGGCGTTTGACACTTGTGTAGATAAACTTCACGAACGGGATCGTCCCGATCAGATATTCACCAAACGAAATGATCCGCGCAAGAGCCCAATTCGTCGATGCCCAGCCGACAACATAGATCACCAGAACGAGCGTGATAATGCCCATCCCCGGGAAATAAAACGGGAGATACTGACCGAGAACCCCCTCGGTAAAGCGCAGCGTCCACTCGATGACAAGCAGGGTGATGATAACAGGCACGAGAACGAGCAGCCCGTTGACAAAGCTGCGCGATACTTCTTTCATCGTACGCCGATAAATTTTATTCATCCGCAGCGTCACGGCACGTCCCCCTCCTCATTCATCTCCGTCAAACCCGAACTCTCTCAGGGCGTTTGCCCGATTGCGCCAGTCCCTGCGCGTCTTGACCCAGAGGTCGAGATAGACCTTTGCGCCGAGCAGCGTCTCCACATCCGCCCGCGCACGCTCCCCAATGCTTCTGAGGAGCGCACCGCGTGCGCCGATCACAATGCCCTTCTGCGACTCGCGTTCCACATAGATTACAGCGCGGATGTAGACATCCTCCTTGGGGCGCGTCGTCATCTCCTCGATGTCAACGGCGACGGCATGGGGGATCTCATCCCGCGTCAGTTCGAGCACCTTCTCGCGCACGAGTTCGGCGACAATGAGCCGCTCGGGCTGATCCGTCACCATGTCAGGGGGATAGTACTGCGGTCCTGCGGGCAGATGTGTCTTGATCTCCGCGAGAAGCCCGTCCAGATTTTCCCCGTCGCGCGCCGAGATCGGGACGATCCCCGCAAAGTCATACGCCTTCGCATAATGCGCGAGGATCGGCAGCACCTGCTGACGCGGAATGCAGTCCACCTTGTTCACGGCGAGCAGGACGGGTACACGGATGTTTGCGAGCTGTTTCAAAATGTATTGCTCGCCCGCCCCCATCTTCTCCGTCGCATCCACGACAAAGACGACGACATCGACACCGTGCAGCGCCCCCTCCGCCGCCTTTGCCATATAGTCGCCGAGCTTGTGCTTCGGCCTATGCACGCCCGGTGTATCGAGCAGGATGATCTGCGCATCTTCCTCCGTCAAAATGCAGAGGATACGGCTGCGCGTCGTCTGCGGCTTGTCGCTCATAATGGCGATCTTTTGCCCGATGAGCGCATTAATCAATGTGGATTTGCCGACATTCGGCCGCCCGATCACGGCAACGAATCCGGATTTATGTGCATTCATCGCGAAATCCCCAGTTCCCCCATCACTATGCGCTGCTCCTCCTCCATCTCCCGTCGATCCGCCTCCTCCATATGGTCATAGCCAAGGAGGTGCAGCATCCCATGGACGGTGAGGAAGGAGAGTTCGCGCAGCGGGCTGTGTCCGTATTCGTCCGCCTGCGCCGCCACGCGCTCAAGCGATATGACGAGGTCGCCGAGCACCTCATCCCCCCTGCCTCCGACAATCTCTGGTTCCTCGCTCTCCGTGAGGGCAAAGGAGAGCACGTCCGTCGGGCGGTCGACGCTGCGGTACGCGCGGTTGAGCACATGAATATGTGCGTCATCCGTGAGCGTCACACTGACCTCCGTTTTCTCCGCATCGTAAAGCCGCCCGACCGTCAAAATCGCACGGCGCACTGCCGCCATTTCCTCTTCGGACACCGCCAGCGTCTCCGGCTCCGTCCGAATCTCAATCTCCATGTGCGTGCCCCCGCTTCTTCTCCCACGTACCGTATGCCTCGACAATGCGCGTCACGACCTCGTGGCGGATGATGTCGACGGGTTCGAGCCGCACAATACCCACGCCCTTCACACCGCGCAGGATCTGACACGCCTGCTTCAGTCCCGACACCGTGCCGCGCGGGAGATCCACCTGTTCGAGATCTCCCGTCACCACCATGCGCGAGCCGAAGCCGAGACGCGTGAGGAACATCTTCATCTGCGCTCCCGTCGTGTTCTGTGCCTCATCGAGAATGATGAACGCATCTTCCAGTGTGCGCCCTCGGATATAGGCAAGCGGAGCCACCTCGATGAGCTGTCGGCTCATCATCTTCTGGTAGCCCTCCGCGCCGAGGATGTCCTGCAGGGCATCGTAGAGCGGGCGCAGATAGGGATTGATCTTCTCCGTGAGATCTCCGGGCAGAAAGCCCAGATGCTCGCCCGCCTCGACAGCGGGACGTGTCAGAATGATGCGGCTTACCTCACGACTGCGGAGCGCCGCGACTGCCATCACAACCGCGAGGTAGGTCTTTCCTGTCCCTGCAGGTCCTACGCCAAGCGTCACGGCATTGCGCCGAATCTTTGCGAGGTAGTCACGCTGACCGAGTGTCTTGGCACGCACCTCCTTCCCCTTTGCCGTCACGAGCAGCACCTCGGCAAAGAGCGCGTGCAGCTCCTCCGTCCGCCCCGCACGCACGAGCTGTGCACCGTAGCGCACCTCATGCGTCGTCAGCTTTGCCCCCTGCCGCTGATAAAAGAGAAGTTCCCGCACCAGTGTACGCACATCGCTGACATCCGCCTCCGCACCCGTCACGGAAAGAGCCGTTCCACGGCTCACCATACAGCAGGAAAACACCTCCTGCATACATTGGAGCAGCATATCACGCTCCCCAAGGATGGCAGCCGCCTCGTACATATCCCTCAGTTCAATGATCTCCGTCGTCTCCTGCAAAAACAAACCTCCCCCAAATGAATCATCCACCGTGCGGCGCGTCCGTTCGTCAAAGCAGAATCTTCATGTATGTCCACATTTCCGCAATACATTCGGCGTCAAAATTGCCGCAATGACGAGTGCGACCCCAACCATCTGCATCGCAACAAAATGTGTATCGAAAACGAGCCACGCAAAGACAACGCTCGCGACCGGCTCGACCGTCGCCGTAATCGCCGTTTCCTCGGGGCTCAGCCAACGCAGCCCCGCATTGAACGCAAAAAACGCGACAATTGTCCCAAGTCCGATGATGATAAGAAGATCAAGCCACGTCGTCGGTGTAAAGAACGTCCCGACCTCCGCAATCACCTGCGTCACAGGCAGGAGTGAAATGCCCCCGAACAGCATACATACGGCAAGCAGAAAGAAGCGGTCAAAGAGGCGCAGGAGATGAACGGGGTAGATCATCGCAAAGACGAACGTCGCCCCCGAGATCAGACTCCACACAATGCAGGACATCGGCACGGAGAGCCGTCCGAGATCGCCGCCCGTAACGAGGAGGAACACCCCCGCCACCGCAGCGACAATCGTCCCTGCTTCCGCCCGTGACGGCAGCCGCTGATAGCGCACGGCAAGGTAGAGCGTCATCATCGCGGGGCTTGTATAGCAGATGACCGTCGTTGCCGCCGCATCCCCCTCCGCAATCCCCATGAAGTATGAAAACTGCACGATCATAATGCCGAGAATACCGTGCAGTACGAGTTGTCCGAGGAGGCGCGGATTCCGGCGTAAGGAACGCACACCGCGCCGAAGCCCCCCGCTCCACCATGCAAGCAGGAAAAACAGCCCGCTTGAGAGAAAAAGGCGTACCTGCGTCAGCTCAATTGGGATGTGAACGGACTGCGTGTAGAAATGCTGTGCCGCCGTTCCGCTCGCCGCCCATGCCGTCCCTGCGAGGAGCACGAGCAGCACGGCGGAGAGATGTGACATTATGCCTCACCCTGCTCCCGCTTTACAACCTCAACGATCGCACCGCAGACCTCTTCCAGCTGCGTTTGATCGCTGCCCTCCGCCATCACGCGGATGAGCGGCTCCGTGCCGGAGGGACGCACGAGCACGCGCCCCTCGCTGCCGAGAATACGCTCCCCCTCCGCAATCGCGGCGCGGATGGCGGTATTTTCCTCCCAGCCCGCCTTCGTCTTGACGCGCACATTGACGAGAAGCTGCGGATACGTCGTCATCATTGCGTTCAGCTCCGATGCCTTCTTCCCGCTGCGGCGGAGTGCCGCAAGCACCTGCAGCGCCGTGATGAGCCCGTCGCCCGTCGTTGCGTGCGCAGCAAAGATGATATGCCCCGACTGCTCGCCGCCGATCGTATAGCCGTTCTTGCGCATGGACTCAAGCACATAGCGGTCGCCGACCGCCGTCACATCGACGCGCCCGCCAAGCGCTGCAATCGCCTTGTGGAAGCCGATGTTTGCCATCACCGTCGTCACGACCGTCTTGTGCGGCAAACGACCCGCACGAATCATCTCCGCCGCACACGCGACGAGAATGTGGTCGCCGTCGATCAGTTCGCCCTTTTCATCAAGACAAAGGCAGCGATCCGCATCCCCGTCATGTGCAATGCCGAGATCCGCATGGCACTCCAACACCGTACGGCGCAGCGAGTCCAGATGTGTCGAGCCGCACCCGTCGTTGATGTTCACCCCGTTCGGGAGCGCATGGATGACCTTGACCTCCGCCCCGAGACGGCGCAGCACCTTCGGCATCGCCTCGTACGCCGCACCGTTCGCACAGTCCAGTACGATCTTCATCCCGTCGAAACGCTCCGAACACGTCCCCGCCACATAGTCGATGTACTGATTCAGAAGATCGTCGCGGTACTCCACAACGCCGATGTCTCGTCCCGTCGGACGCGCCGCATCGTCATTCGTCTGAAGGCGGCGCACGAGTGTCTCCAGCTCATCCTCCACCGCATCCGGCAGCTTGTAGCCGTCCCCGCCGAAGAACTTGATCCCGTTGTCATGAAACGGATTGTGCGAGGCAGAGATCACAATGCCCGCCTGCATCTTGTGCTCGCGCGTGAGATAGGCGACCGCAGGAGTCGGCACAACCCCTGCGAGAAGGGCAATCCCTCCCGCCGAGCAAATGCCCGATGTCAGAGCCGCCTCGAACATCTCGCCCGAGATGCGTGTATCGCGCCCGATCAGAATGCGCGGACGCACATCCGACTTCTCACCGAAATAAAGCGTCGCTGCACGCCCAAGATAATAGGCAAGCTCCGGTGTCAGCTCCGTATTGGCCTCACCGCGTACGCCGTCCGTACCAAAAAGTCTCATCATGAACAGCCCCCTATATATGATACATTCCTTATCATAATCTACTGTATCTTCCCCAAAAATGCAAGCGCGGCTTTCCGTCCGTCGAGTGCGGCGCTCATGATACCGCCCGCATAGCCCGCCCCCTCGCCGATCGGATACACCCCCGCCGCCGAAACGGATTCCATCGTCGCCGCCGTACGCACAATCCGGCACGGCGCGGAGGAACGCGACTCCACCCCCGTTAGCGGGACATCCGCCGCGCCGAAGCCCGGCACGCGCTCCTCCCAGAATCGGAGCGCACGCGCAAGCGATGCCGTACACATCTCCGGCAGTACGGCACGCAGATCCGCAGTCCGCACGCCCGGCGCATACGTCGGCGTAACAGTAAAATCCCGCGCCCCTGTTTTTCCCGCAAGGAAGTCCCCCACAGACTGCACAGGAGCACGGTAGTCCCCGCCACCCGCACGAAATGCACGCTCCTCAATGGTTCGCTGAAAAGCAATGCCACCGAGCACCGTGCCATCCCAGTCTGCGGGACTGACCTGTACGAGGAGAGCACTGTTGGCAACGCCCGAATCCCTGTGATAGTTGCTCATCCCGTTCGTCACGAGCCGCCCCATCTCCGAAGCCGCAGCGACCACCGTGCCGCCGGGACACATACAGAACGAGTAGACACCGCGCCCCCCCGCCTCGTCACGGTAGGTCATGGCATAGTCCGCCACAGGGAGCTGCGGACTGCCCGCCGCCGCTCCGTACTGCATCCGGTCGATCCATGCCTGTGCGTGCTCGATGCGCACCCCCACAGCAAACGCCTTTGCCTCCATGTGAAGCCCTGCCGCACACAGCATTGCATAGGTATCGCGTGCCGAATGCCCGATGCCGAAAAAGACCGCCTCCACGGGAATCCGCTCCGCATCGTTCACCACAAGAGCCGCAACCCGTCCCGCACGCAGCTCCACACCCGTCACCTGTGCACCGAAGCGCACCGTACCGCCCATGCGGATGATGGCACGGCGCAGATTTTTCACCACATCCCGCAGAACATCCGTCCCGATGTGAGGCTTTTGCAGACAGCGGATTTCCTCGGGTGCGCCCGCCGCGATAAACGCCTCGATGATCTCGTGCATACGCGGGTCATTGCTGCGTGCCGTCAGTTTCCCATCCGAAAACGTTCCCGCACCGCCCTCACCAAACTGTACATTCGATGCGGGATCGAGCACGCCCGTCTGCCAAAACCGCGCGACATCCGCCGTACGGCGATCCACATCCTGCCCGCGTTCGAGCACGAGCGGACAGAGCCCCGCACGCGCGAGCGTCCATGCGGCAAAGATCCCCGCAGGGCCGAACCCCACAACCACGGGACGATGTGCCGGAACTGCACCCACACGGGGGATCTCCATCGGTACGGACACCGGTGCCGGCATCACATCCGCATCCCTGCGCAGACGTCCGAGCACTGCACGCTCATGGTCAAGTGCGACATCCAGCGCATAGACCCACGCAATCGGCGTCCCCTTCCTGCGCCGCGCATCCAGTGCCTTATGAACAACAATCACCCCGCGCACAGCGCAGGGTGATTGGTTCAGACGCTCCGCCGCTATTTCTGCGAGCGGACGCACGTCATCATAGGGAACGCGCAGATTTTTCACGCGAATCATTTCATTGCTCCAACCTTGATCTCCACCGTCACATTCGGATCCGTCACCGTCACGCCCGGAGGCAGCACGAGCTTCACCGTGCGTTTCTCCGTCGTATGCACATCCGCGAGGGAGAACTCCTCCGTCCCGATGCTTGTGATTGTGCCGATCACATCCCCCGTTCCCGCGATCTCAATGCGGGACGGCTCCACCGTGATCCCTTCGAGCTTCAGTGCAGGAGGAAGATCACTGCGCGGATGCGCCTCGACCTCCACCACCTTGCGTGAGAGACTGCGTGCAAATTTAAGGAAAACGTGCGTTGTGGACGGGTTGAGGGTGACCCCCGCCACTTCTCGTCCATCTGCATTCAACGGCACCAGTTTCACCTCTGCCGTATCGTCGCTCGAAAGCCCGTTCAAATTGATATGTCCCGTCGCTTGGGCAACCTGATCGACCAGACTGCGCGGACCCTCAATCATGACCGTTTTATATTCCTGCTCAAACTTCGCCACGGTGAACCCTTCCGCAGGAAAACCGTCCGTCGCCACAACCGCGAGAACAGGCTGTTCCACGATCCGATCCAGATTCACATTGATCTTATCCGGCGAGATCCCAACGAGATCGAACCCGTACGGGATCGAAGCCTCCACGGCATACGCCCGCGTTCCCTCCGTGAAGTCGGCAAGGCTCATCCGTGCGTGGAAATCTCCGCGCTCCGCCGCAACGAAGAAGGAACGCGGTCCGCGCACACGGATCGTCACCGAATCGGCATCGGCGGACATCTGATAGCCCTCCGGCGCATTCTCGATCGTCACCGGGACGGTATACGTCCCCTCCATCGCGGGATTCTGATCGTTCATCACATAGAGCCAGAGCACAACCGCAACGATGAGCGCAACAATCTTTGCCGGCAGATTGTGCTGCACCATACTCCGAAGCCTTTCCATCATTTCTTCCTCCAGCTTCGAACAAGTTCCAAAATGGACGGACGCGAACTGTATGCAAATGCAGGGGTCAGGATATGCGTCAGCTGATCGGCGTCCAGATGGCGGTGAATCCGCCCGTTCTCCGCAATCGAGATCGTCCCCGTCTCCTCGCTCACCACGACGACGAGTGCATCACACTGCTCCGAGAGACCGATGGCCGCACGGTGGCGCGTTCCAAGTTCCGTCGAGAGAGAGCGGTTCTCCGTCAAGGGCAGAAGGCAGCCCGCCGCAATCAGACGCTTGCCGCGGATCACCGCCGCCCCGTCATGCAGCGGCGTGTTGGGAATGAACACGTTCATCAGAAAATCCGACGTAATGAGACCGTCGATCTGAATGCCCGTCGCACTGATGTCGTTCAGCCCCATATCGCGCTCGATGACGAGCAGCGCACCGATCTTGTTCGCCGACAGGATCTTGACCGCGCTGCGGATCTCGCGGATCGTACTCTGTGCCTCCTCCTCATCGACCAGTCCGCCCGCACGGAAAAAACGCCCCTGCCCCAGATGTTCGAGCGTGCGCCGCAGCTCCGGCTGGAACACGATCGGCAGCGCGACAAAGAGCAGTGTCACAGACTTTTGAAGCAGCCACGAGATCACATGCAGCTCGAAATAGCTCGCAACAACCGTTACACCGAGGAGCACGAGAATCCCCTTGGCGAGCGTAATGGCACGCGTATCCTCCAGCATCACATAAACACGGTAGAGGATAAACGCCACAATCAGAATATCGACGACATCGAGCAGCGTAATGGTTGACAGGATACCGCGAAACTGTGTCGGTATCGTAAGATCAAGAGGCATAAGGAACACCCACGGTCAACAAACCCTTTCGACATATTTTCAAATGATATTATATATGATTTCTCGCTCTGCCGCAAAAATCCTTGTGACCTGCCGCACTCTTTCAAAAAAATTTCGTCCCCTCAGCGAACGGATTCCACCCCCGGTGGAACCCCCTCTCGCAAAGGAGACGAAAACGAATGAAAAATCAGCAGATCTTGCGGATCCAGCCCTCGGGCGCCTCCACCGTGCCGAGCTGAATACCGCGCAGCGTGTCATAGAGTTTTTGCAGAACAGGACCCATGTGCTCCATCCCGCTCGGGAGGGTGATCACCTTGTCCCCGTACGTCACCGAGCCGACAGGCGAGATCACCGCAGCGGTTCCGCACAAGCCGCACTCGGCAAACTCCGGAAGCTCCGCAAAGGGAACGGGCCGTTCCTCCACCTTCATCCCGAGAATGTGCTCCGCGATATAGAGCAGGGAACGGCGCGTGATCGACGGCAGGATGGAATTCGACTTCGGCGTGACGACAGTACCATCCTTCGTGACAAACAGGAAGTTCGCCCCGCCCGTCTCCTCAACATAGGTGCGCGTTGCAGCATCGAGGAACATATTCTCGTCAAACCCAGCTGCGTGTGCCATCATATAGGCATGGAGACTCATCGCATAGTTCAGCCCTGCCTTGATATGCCCCGTACCGTGCGGTGCCGCACGGTCAAAATCACTCACACAGAGGCGCACGGGCTTCGCCCCGCCCTTGAAGTACGGGCCGACCGGCGTAGCAAAGAGACGGAACTGATACGCATCCGCCGGCTTTACCCCGATGACCTCGCCCGTGGCGAAAATCAGAGGGCGCAGGTAGAGCGAGGCATCCGAACCGTACGGCGGCACATAGTCACGATTCGCAGCGACCACCGCATCCACCGCCTCCAGAAAACGCTCCTGCGGAAACGACGGCATCTCAAGATACGCCGCCGAGTGATACATACGCGCCGCATTGAGGTCGGGACGGAACGTCACAATATCGCCATGCACCGTTTCATATGCCTTCAGCCCCTCGAACACCTCCTGACAGTAGTGCAGGATGCCCGCGCATTCACTGAGCACAACGGTCGCATCGGACGTGAGCCCGCCCGCATCCCACGCGCCGTCCGCATAGTCCGATACATAGCGCTGCGGCAGCGCACGATAGCCAAACCCCAGATTTCCCCAGTCAATATCCGCCTTTGCCATAGCTCTTCCTCTTTCCTAAAATTTTATGTCCTATCATAGTACCGCAGGACGGACTTGTCAACCGAGTTCCCTCAGAGCCTTCGGCAAACGGCGCAGAATATCGCCCGCCACGAGGCCGTTTCCGTGTGCCTCATAGGCAAGATCCCCCGCACGACCGTGCGCATAGACCCCGACGAGCGGTGTCATCCCGCTCTCCATCTGACGCATCAGCCCCGCAATCGCCCCTGCGAGGACATCGCCCGCTCCCGCCGTCGCCATCCCCGCATTGCCGACCGTGGTAAAGAACGCATCCCCGTCGGGATAGACGACGATCGTACACGCACTTTTGACGACGAATACCGCCTGATGGGCGCGCGCCGCCTCCCGTGCCTCATGCAGAAGATCCGCAGCGACCTCGTCCGTATTCTTGCCCAACAGCCCCGCAAACTCACCGAGGTGCGGTGTCAGAATCGGCACCTGCGGCAAATCCCGCAGATCGCCAAGATGACTGCGGAACGCATAGATCGCATCGGCATCCATCACGAGCGGAGCCTTCACATCAGCGGCAAAGAGCCGGACAAACTCGCTCGTCTCTACCGCACGGCCAAGTCCCGGCCCGATCAGCACAGCGTCCGCCTGTGCCGCAAGAGCAAGCGCAGACTCAAGCGCCTTGAGCCCGCCGAAACGTCCCGTCCCCTCATCGGGCACGGGCACGACCATCGCCTCCGTCATCTTCGCCGCAAGCACAGGATAGATCCTCTCCGGCACGGCGAGTGTCACCAGTCCCGCCCCGATGCGCAGCGCCGCCTGTGCCGCGAGTGCCGCCGCCCCCGTCATACCGAGCGATCCCGCGAGGACGAGAATGCGTCCGCACGTTCCCTTGTGTGCATCGCGTGCGCGTACGGGCAGCAGCTTCGCCGCAGTCTCCCGTGTGATGAGAGACTGGCGCAGTTCCTCCCCGTCCAACAGCGCATGAGGTATGCCAATATCGTCCACGAGCAGCTTGCCGGCGGCATTCGCTCCCTGCCCGATGAGATGCCCCACCTTCGGCAGCCCGAGTGCCAACGTCCGCTGCGCACGCACAGCCGCCGCAGCGATGCGCCCCGTATCCGCCTCCACGCCGCTCGGCAGATCAATCGCCATGACCGGTTTCCCCGCCGCATTGATCTCCTCGATGAGCCGCACCGTCTCCGCACGCAGTTCCCCGCGCGTCCCCGTACCGAGAATGCCGTCCACAACCGCATCCGCAAACCGCAGCGATACGCGCAGCCGATCCCAGTCCCGATCACTCGCAAGCGGGCGGATCTCCACCCCCATCGCACGCAGGGCATCGTACATCGCACGCGCAGCCTCGCCGAGACGTTCTTCCGTCCCCGTAAAGAACATCTTCACACGCGCCCCCATATTCATCAGATGCCGTGCCGCTGCAAACGCATCCCCGCCGTTGTTCCCGCCACCGGCAAAGACCGCAAACACCTTGTCCGCCGCGCCCCCGACCATTGCTGCCGCTTCTTCCGCCGACCGCCGTCCGGCATTTTCCATCAGGGCGACAGCGGGCAGCCCGTAGTCGCTGACCGCACGCGCATCAATCCGACGCATATCCTCTGCAAACGATACATTCATCGCTGACCCTCCAAAACACAATAGGCGAGCGCATAGTCACGCTCATGACTGAGCGTGATCCATACATTTGTCACACCCATCTCAGCCGCACGCGCGGCAAAATACCCGCTGAGGTGTACCTTTGGCGCGCCGAGTGTATCGGGCAGAATCTCCACATCATGCAGACAGCCGCCGCGCAGCCCTGTCCCGAACGCCTTGAGCACCGCCTCCTTGCCCGCAAAGCGCGCGGCAAGGCTCGCCGTCATCCCCTTCCCCCGCATCGCGGCATAGGCGCGTTCCCCCGCCGTATAGACGCGCTCCAAAAAATGTGGATGCTTAACAGCACGCACCACACGCGGGATATGGACAATATCACTGCCGATGCCCAAAATCATACGGAAGACCCTTCCTGTCCCTGATACAAAAAGGAGCCATTGCATACGCAACAGCCCCCTTGTCATTCACCTTCCTGCGCTCAGTGCTGCAGCGGCGCCGGTACAAGCCCGGGCGAAGAATGTGTCGGACGCATCGACGTCCCCATCTCCGGCGTTCCGCCGGATGCCGCAGACTCGGACGACGGCTTTGCCGTCGGCATTGTCGTCGAGGGAGCATTGGCACTCGTCACCACTTTACCATCCGAAGCACTGATCGAATCGTCCTGACTGAACCGCATACTTCGGGCAATGAACACCTCAACGCGCCGATTCTGGGCACGTCCCTCGTCTGTATCGTTTGAGGCGATCGGACGATACTCGCTGTAGCCGAGTGCGCTGAACCGTGCCGGGTTCAGCGACGGCTGCACCCCCATGAGACCACGCATGAGACTCACCGCACGCGCGGAACTCAGTTCCCAGTTCGACGGGAACTGCGCCGTTGAGATCGGCACATTGTCCGTATGCCCGGAGATCGTCACACGCTCCGGCAGCGCAGCGAGGAGACTCGCGATCACAGGTACGATCTGCTCCGCCTGCCCCTCCAATGTCGCAGAGCCGGAGGCAAAGAGAGCCTTCTCCTTCAGACGGATCATCAGCCCGTCCTCAGACAGCTCCGTCGACACCTGATCTTGGAGATTGTTCTCCTTGACATACTGCTCGATTTTCTCCTGCACCTCGCGCAGCGTCTCATTTTCCTTCATATAAGCATCGTTGGCATTGTCCTGTCCCTGCGTCGTCGCCGAGTTGATCGCCGTCGCAGGCCCCATGCCGGAGAAGAACGACGGCCCGCCCATATTAAACGCCGCCGTGAACGCCTGTGCGAGCGCCTGCATCTTTGACGCATCCGTCTGCGACATCGCGAACAGAGCGATGAAGAGCGCCAAGAGCAGCGTCATCAGATCGGAGTAGGGCAGCAGCCAAGCCTCGCCCGCTTCCTCCTCATGCGGCTTCGCATGCTTCTTACGCGCCATATCAGCCCTCTCCCTTCAGTGCCTCACGCTCCGTCTGCGGGATGAATACCATGAGCTTTGCCTCGATCGCCGTCGGAGAATCGCCCGCCTGCAGCGACAGGATTCCCTCGATGATCATGCGCTTCTGACTGACCTCCTGCTCCGACATGATCTTGAGCTTGTTCGCGAACGGCATCCAGAGAACGTATCCCGTAAAGATACCTAGGATCGTCGCAACGAACGCAGCAGCGATCGAATGACCGAGCTTGTCAATATCGTTCAGGTTGCCAAGAGCCGCGATCAGACCGACGACCGCGCCCAGAACGCCCAACGTCGGCGCGTACGTCCCCGCCTGTGTGAACATCGAACGCCCTTCGGCGTGACGCTCCTGCATGATCGAGAGCTCCGCATCCAACACATCGCCCACGAAGTCGGGATCCATGCCGTCGATGACCATGCCGAGACCCGTGCGGAAGAACGGATCCTGAATCTCCTGTGCCTTACTCTCAAGTGCAAGGATGCCCTCACGGCGCGCAATCTGCGACAGCTCGATGAACTGCTGTACGAGCTGCCCCTTTTCCTGCAACTGCGGAACTTGACAGGTCTTCTTGATCAGCTTGATGAAGTTCCCCATCTGCTCCATACGGAAACCGATGAACAGACATGAGAACGTACCGCCGATGATAATGAGGAATGCCGCCGGGTTGTTGAGCGCCGACAGCGGCGCGCCCTTCAAAATCATACCGACAAAGATCGAAATGACACCCATAATCAGCCCGATGACCGTTGATTTTTCCAAAACGAATGCCCCCATTCCCTTTCTCTCGATATGCAGACACACGCTTGTCTGTTCCATCAGACACACGTCCACATCTTCCTATATTATTCCATAAGTCCCCGAAAAATCCTACCTCTTTTTGAAAAAAACTCAAGAAAAGAATCAATTTTTTTCAATAAATTTATATTATCCTATCATATATTCATTGAAAATATGATATAATAGATAGCGCATAAAAGAAACTTATCAGAAGGGATGGTCTTATGGAACTACGGCAATTGGAATATTTCCAAATGGCAAGCCGCCTGAAAAACATCACACGCGCTGCCGAACGCCTCCGCGTCTCTCAACCGAACATCACCGTCGCCATCAAAAAGCTTGAGGCAGAGCTTGGCATACAGCTCTTCGACCGCAGCCAGAAGCAGCTCTCGCTCACGCCGGAGGGCGCTGTATTCCTCGCGCGCGTCGAAGTCGCTCTGCGCAACATACAGGATGCCGTGCTCGAAGTCAACGATTACAAGCAGCTGCAGAAGGGGACGATCAAAATCGGCATTCCGCCGATGATGGGCGCGTATCTGTTCCCGCGGATCTTTTCGAGCTTTCAGCGCCGCTACTCGCATCTCGACGTATATCTGCACGAGGAGGGATCGGTCGCCATCCGCGAACAGTTGGAGCGCGACGAGCTGGACTTCGGCATCATCATCATCCCCGACTCCTCATCGAACCTCCAACTTCTCCCAATGGCACGCAGCCAGATCGTCTGCTGCATCCCGGAGGACAGCGATCTTGCCGCACGCAAGGCAGTCACCCTACAGGACATCGAGGAGCGCAGCCTCATCATGCTCAAGGAAGGCTCGTTCCTCCGTCAGACCATGCTGCAAAAGATGAAGGCGGCGGATGTCACGCCCAACATCGTCCTTGAGTCCAATCAGGTCGTCACCATCCTTGGACTCGTCGCGAGCGGTGTCGGCAACGCCTTCCTACTGGAAATGATCGCCCGCGACGCACCCGGCGTACGCGCGATACCGCTTGCCACACCGGTCTACGTGGATGTCGGACTCGCATGGAAACGCGACCGCTATATCTCGCGTGCCGCGCAGTCCTTCATCGAGTTCAGCAAGGACATCCTCAGCCATCAGACGGATCATGCGATCCTATAGAAAGCACAAAAGCCTCCCCCGCACGGGGGAGGCTTTTGTCATATCCGCTCAGAATATCAAATGTGCAACCAGATACCCGACGCAGCAGCCCGAACTGACACCGATCAGCCCGGGGATCATGAACGAGTGGTTCAAGATGTACTTGCCGATGCGCGTCGTACCCGAACGGTCGAACCCGATGCACGCGAGATCGGACGGATACGTCGGCAGGAAGAAATAGCCGTAGCACGCCGAGATGAACGAGAGCACGAGAATCGGATCCATACCAACGTTCAGTGCCATCGGCACGACGATCGCGATTGCCGCTCCCTGCGAGTTCACGAGCTTCGACGTGAGGAACGCGAGCACCGCATACGCCCACGGATAGTTCTGCACCGCAGAGCCGAGGAACTCCTTGAGGAAGCTCATGTGGTTCATGAAGTAGGTGTCCGCCATCCATGCAACGCCGTAGACCGACACGAGTGCGACCACACCCGAGCGGAACACCTGCGAGTTGCCGACATCCTTCGCCTTGACCTTGCATGTGACGAGGATCGTCGCACCCACGAGCAGCATCACCATCTGGATCACAACGACCATCGAGACCGCCTTCGGCGCGGCATCCGGCTTCGGCGGGAACTTCGGCAGCAGCTCCGGGAAGTTGCCGAGCACTGCGATTGCAATGATACCGACAAAGAAGATATACATCGCACGATAGTATTCCTTCGGCAATTTCTTGTCAAGCAGGGTTTCGGAATCACCGTATACATATTTTTTATTCTCAGGATCACGGATGAACTCCTGAAACCGCTCATCCTGATCGAGTTCCTTGCCGCGGCGGTAGCTCCAGAGCGCCGCAAAGAGCACGCCAAGCCCCGTTGCGGGAATCGACACCGAGAGCACTTGGAACACCGTGAACTCATGCCCCGAGGCTGAAAGAAACGCAACCATCGAGACGACCGCAACCGACACGGGCGAGGCGCAGATTGCCATCTGTGAGGCGACCGACGCGACTGCCATCGGACGCTCGGGACGGATCCCCTGCTTGATGGCGATGTCGTAGATGATCGGGAACATCGTGTAGACGACGTGCCCCGTCCCGCAGAGCACCGTCAGAAACCACGTCGTGAGCGGCGCAAGGATCGTGACGTGCTTCGGGTTGTTGCGCAGAAACTTCTCCGCATACTTCAGCATGACCGTAAGACCGCCCGACGTCTGAAGGAAGCCCGCACACGTCACCACCGCGAGGATGATGAGCATGACATCAATCGGCGGCTTGCCCGGCTGATAGCCGAAGATAAACGTGTAGATCACAAGGCCGAAGCCGCTGATGACCGCGAGCCCAAGTCCGCCGTGCCGCACACCGACAATGAGGCAGACGAGGAGGACGATGAAGCCCAAGACCATTTCCATAAATTGATTCCCCCATTCCTGCAGAGTCCCACCCTGCACAGTGATAATATAACGTGTGTCATTATACCGCACGGATACATTATTAGTAAAGTACATACTGTATAAATAGAAGCTATCGAACGCCTGATGAAAAAGAGCCGTCCGCAGACAGCTCTTTCAAGTGACGTATGTAATTTACCGTTTCATGTTGATCAGCGTTTCAAGCATCTCGTCCGAGACCGTAATAATCTTGGAGTTGGACTGGAAGCCGCGCTGTGTGATAATCATATCGGAGAACTGGTCGGCGATGTCCACGTTCGACATCTCAAGCGCGGAGGTCGTCAGCTCCGTGCCGATGTCGGAGGCGCCGCTGACCGTGCGCGTGCCGGAGTTGTTCGACTCCTGATAGAGATTGCCGCCCATCTTCGTCAGACCCGAGGGGTTGTTGAACTGCGCCATCGCGATCTGTGCCTCGACGCGGCGGACGTTGTTCGTGTACGTCCCCGTGATGACACCCGAGCTGTCGATGGAAACGCTCGAAAGCGTACCCGCCGCATTGCCGTCCGAGGTCGCCGCGACCGTCGAAGTACCCGCGTACTGCGTGATGGAGGCGAGGTTCATACTGACCTGCTGCGGCGACGCGCCGTTCCCATAGGTGAGGTTCAGCGCGGCGGAACCACTGAGATACGCGCCCGTCGAGTCAAAGGTAAGCTCGCTCTTCGTGAGCGTCACATTCGTCGTCGTGCCGTCCTTCTCCGTGATACTGTAGGTGTCACCGCCCGTGCCGAGCGACATTGTCCACTTGTTGTTCGCCGACTTCGTAAAGACCACGGGGATGGAGTGTGCCGCCCCGAGCGAGTCGTAGACCGTGACGAGCGTCGTCACGGACGGGTAGAATGTATCGCCGCGGTTGTACTCCTTGCCGATGAGCCCCCCGATGGAGGCGCCGCTCTTCGTATTGAGTGCAATCGTGGAGACTGTCTTGCCGCCGTACTCGTAGGTGGACTCACGCGTGATCGCCGTAATCGTCCCATCCGAAGCATTGGCATTATGCTGGTACGTCGCTGCCGAACTTGTAATCGCAGGTGTCGGAGCAGAGAGTACGGCACTGTTGCCGTCCGCCGTCGTCACCGTCGCACCCGTCTGCGGCGTGAGGCTCGTGATTTTGAGCTGCCCCGTATAGGTATCGCCTTTTTTGTAGGTAAAGCTCGTCGGCTTCGGCACAGTGATCGTAACCGGAGTCCCCGGTGTGATCGTATTGTCCGATCCGAGATCCAGTTCAACATCCGACGTTCCGGCCACACTGCGAATCGCTGTGATCTTGCCGCTGATGTTGTACGCATCGCCATAGGCGTATGTGCCGGAGGACAGTGCCGTCGCGCCCGTGCGTGTGATTACCGTCGAATCCGAGCCGTTTATTTTTTTCGGACTGGAAGAATTGTTCTTATCCATCTCAAGTTTGGCATCGACCTTGCCCGTCGAACTCGCCGTAACATTTGTGATCGTAGAGGTATAGAGGTTGTTGCCCGTCGTGGGATTCCCCACCGTCTGCTGCGGCGCAGAATCGCCCAGATAGATTTTCTTGCCCGTGCTCATCGTGAGGACGAGCTTGCCCTTTTCCGTCGGCGCATAGTTGTTCGTCGTGCCGGATGTACCGTCCGCATACTTCACGAGGACGTTCGCTACATCGTAGCCCGGCGTGGTCGCGTTGAGGTTCTTCGTATACGTCGCGGAGATCGTGGAGGATGCCTCCATTGACTTGCCTGCCGGGATCTGGATCTTTGTCGTGTTCTCCCCCGACGGGGTCACAACACCGTTGTTCGCCATATACCCCTGCACATAGAGACCCGTGCTCGGGATCGTGAGGTTGCCCTGCGCGTCGAACTCGAACGCGCCGTTGCGCGTGTAGTATTTCTGATCGCCCTTCGAAACGACGAAAAGTCCGTCGCCGCGCGAGATGGCGACATCCGTGTTCTTGCCCGTCTGCTGTACCGAGCCGTTCGAGTAGATGAGATCGGTGCTTGCGACCGACATACCAAGACCGACCTGCTTCGGGTTCACGCCGCCGAGCGTGCCGTTCGGCGCGGCTGCGCCCGAGAGGTTCTGCGAGATCATATCCGCGAACGTGACGCGGCTCGCCTTGAATCCTGTGGTGTTGACGTTCGCAATGTTGTTGCCGACGACATCCATGCGGGTCTGGTGACCTTTGAGCCCCGAAACACCCGAGAACATGGAACGCATCATAATAAATCTCTCCTTTGCCGTGTGTGACAGTGCAAAGGAAAGCCATCATGGGGACGCAGTGATCCCGCAGGATATACTGCTCCCCTGTTTTTCGAGACAATCCCCGTGTCTCATCGCTGACCGCACCAGTCGCGCGCGGTCAAAAGCCTCCCGTAGGTCCGGCTTTGTCAGATGATGGCTGCACTGTCAATATTCGTAAAAATGCTGTCTGCCGCAGTCACGTCGTCGAGCGCCGTGATCACGGTGCGGTTCGTCACAGAGACGACCATTGCCGTACTGTCCTTCATGTAGATCAGGGCTTCCTTTGCGCCCTTCTCCCGCATACGGTCAATCGTAGTTCCGAGCTTTTCCAGCTCTGTGTGGGTGAGCATGACCCCGCGCCGCTGCAGCCGCTCCTCTGCGTGCTGCGAGAAACGTACGCGCTGCTTTGCTCCCTCCAGTACCTGTGCAAACGACGCGCCGCTGCTGCCCATCGCTCTTCGTCCGTGGTCGGTCCCCCTGCGTCCCTGCCCGACCAGCACTGTCGAATCGTCTGCAATCCTCATCGCCTCACCTCCTTCTTTTATTTTAGAATAAAACATTCCACCGTGTATATCGGTGGAATGTGAAATAAACTTAAATGGAAATAAAGTTTTTAGAGTTCCATCACGCCGTACGCGATGCGGCTGTACTTGCCGCCTGTGATGCGTGTGAAGCCGAGGCGTTCAAATTCTTTGCTCCCCTGCCGTTCCTTCATGACGACACGGCGGCGGGCGACGCGGCACGCCTCGGCAATGGTTTCCTCCGTGAGCGCACGCATATCCGCGAGGGTGCGCAGGGCATTCATCCCCGCACTCTCGTGGAGCGGACGGCGAAACATCGGGTCGAAATAGACGACATCAACGCTGCGATCTTTGGCATCCCGCAGAAAGGAAAGCGCGTCCGCATGATGTACGGAGATGCGGCGCATCGCTGCGTGCATCTCGTAATTGTCGCCCGTGGCGTGCGCAAGCCCGTCCGCGATGACCGCCGCAATCAAGGGATTCGCCTCAAGTGCCGTGACTGTCCCCCGCTCCCCGACGGCAAAGCTCTCGACAATCGCATCCGCCCCCGTGCCGAGCGTGCCGTCGAGGACGTGCATTCCCTCCGTCAGTCCGAGCGCAGAAACGAGGTGATCGCCATGCCCGAGCAGCAGATTTTTGATGCGCAGATGCGCCATGCCCGGATGAAAGAACAGCTCGCCCTCGCTCGTTACCGCGGTGAGAAGTCCGCGCCGTGCGACGAGCACCGCATCCACGCCGTACGCCGCACGCAGTTCTTCGAGTGAATCACTGCCGCGCGGGACATTGGGGATGCCGAGCTGCTGCGCCGTCCGTGCGGCAAGCGCACGATTTGCCTCCGTGTACCGTTGTCCGCGCCGCACGGTCGTCACAATCGCGCTGATCTCTCCCGTCCTCATAGGTTGAACCCCGTGCGCTTGAACATCTTTGCAAGGTCGTGCGTATCAAAGCGCAGGATCGTCGGCCGCCCGTGCGGACAGGTGAACGGAAAGGGTGTGTTTCGCAGTTCCTCCAGCAATATCTCCATCTGTCGGATGCTCAGTTCCTCGCCCGCCTTGATCGCGGCGCGGCACGCCATCGTTGCAAGTCCCGCCTGACGTAGGTGCGCGGGCGTTGCGGCGTGCAGGTCACCGAGGGAGATGAGGATCTCGCGTATCGTATCCGCCGCCTCATCGAGCGGAATATCAGCAGGAGCTTCCGTCAGGCGATATTCCCGCTCGCCTGCCGGCTCAAGGTGAAAGCCGAGACGATCCAGCAGTTCCGCATTCTCGTCGATGTACTGTGCCTCGCGTGTGTCAAAGGAGAGAATCGCATGGACAAGCATCTGCTGCGACGGAATGCCGTCCGCCTGTGCCGAGAATCGGTCAAAGAGAATGCGCTCATGCGCCGCGTGCTGATCGACGATATAGAGACTCTGCGTACTCTGGGCGATGATGTAGGTGAGATCGACCTGTCCGATGGGGAGGAGACGCGCCTCCATCTCCACGCCCTGCCCCGCACGGGGCGGCGCGGCAGCAGGTACATTCTGCGCGGCAAATGCGGCGCGTTCCTCGCTGCGTGCCGCAGCCGCACGATCCTGCGCCGTGCGCAGGTCAACGCTCTGTCCCCGCCACTGCACCGCCTCGTGGACAGTCTGCGGACGCACGGGCGGCATAGCGTATTGGTCGGCTCGTACGGTCGCAGCGTTTGCGCCCGCACGCTGCGGCGCGTACGGGACACCCGTATGCGCCGGTGCGCAAACGCCGAGCGGCACGGATTCATAGTGGAACTTCGGCTTTTCGACCGATGCCGCTATCGCCGTACTCTCCCCCGCCGCCCCGCGAATCGCGTCGAGCACAGACTTGTAAACCGCCTTGAAGATGCGCCCCTCATCCTCGAATTTCATCTCTGTTTTCTGCGGATGCACGTTCACGTCGATACTGCGCTGCGGCACCTCGATGCAGAGAACGGCGAGCGGAAACCCCATCTTCGGGACGAGCGCACGGTACACGTTGTCAATCGCCTTTGCAATCGCACGGTTCTGTATCGTGCGCCCATTGACAATGTACGTCTGCCACGCCCGGCTGCTGCGGATCACGGACGGTTTCGAGATATAGCCCGTGATACGGATCTCCGCTTCCGCATCGCGGAAGTCGAGCGGGATCAGCGCCCCCGCCACAGTGCCGCCGTAGATGCTCTCAATCGTGTGGCGCAGGCTGTCATCCCCCGCCGTCATGATCGTCAGGCGATTGTTGTTGATGAAGCGGAATGCAATATCGGGACGCGAGAGTGCAAGGCGAATGACAAAATCGCTGATTCTCCCCGCCTCGGTTGTATTCGTCTTGAGAAATTTCTTGCGGGCGGGAGTGTTAAAAAAAAGATCCTCGACGCGTATCGTCGTACCGATCTCACAGCCCGCATCCTCGTACTCCGGTGTTTTCCCGCCGAGGATGTCCACGCGTGTCCCGAGATCGTCCGTCTCCTTGCGCGTGAGGAGAGAAAAGCGCGAGACGGAAGCAATGGTCGGCAGAGCCTCACCGCGAAAGCCGAGGGTCGCAACGGTCTGAAGGTCGGAAACCGACGTGATCTTACTTGTCGCATGGCGCAGAATCGCCGTCTGTGCATCTTCGCGCGTCATGCCGTGCCCGTTGTCCGTCACGCGGATGAAGCTGACCCCGCCGCCCATAATTTCAATTTCAATCGCCGTCGCACCCGCATCCATCGCATTCTCGACCAGTTCCTTGACCACGGAGGCGGGACGCTCCACGACCTCGCCCGCCGCAATCTTATTGATGGTCGTATCATCCAGTACATGAATCTGCGTCATGCCTCTCCTGCCTCCTTGCGTGCCTGTTCCTGCAAGCGATAGAGTGTGTTCATCGCCTCCAGCGGCGTCATGGTCATAATGTCGAGCGTCCGCAGCTCTGCAAGCGTTCCATCCGCAAAGAGGGATGCCATTCCGTCGGCGGGCGGCATTTCCTGCGTATTTGCGGCGGGTATCTCGGCGCCGGCGGAGGCGGCTTCCTTCTGCTCAAGCGCGGAGAGAATCTCCTCCGCTCGTGCCGTCACCTTTGCGGGCAGTCCCGCAAGGCGTGCGACGTGGATACCATAGGACTTGTCCGCCGCCCCCGCGACAATGCGGCGCAGGAACGCGACGTTTTTCCCCTTTTCGCGCACAGCGATGCAGTAGTTTCGGATGTGTGCGTTTTCCATCTCCGTCAGCTCGTGATAGTGCGTCGCAAACAGGGTCTTGGCATGGATCCGCGTGTCGATGTGCTCCACCACCGCGCGCGCGATGCTCATGCCGTCAAACGTACTCGTACCGCGCCCGATCTCGTCGAGGATGACGAGGCTGTCACGCGTCGCCTCACGCAGAATCTGCGCGACCTCATTCATCTCCACCATAAAGGTGCTCTGCCCGCTCACGAGATCGTCGCTCGCGCCGATGCGCGTAAAGATGCGGTCGACGGGCGCAATCTGCGCCGTCCGTGCGGGGACGAAACTGCCGACCTGTGCCATGAGGGTGAGAAGGGCGACCTGACGCATATAGGTGGACTTGCCCGCCATATTCGGCCCCGTAATGAGCATCGTTTCCGTCCCGCCATGACTGAGGTCAGTATCGTTCGGGACAAACACCTCACGATCCAGAATGCGCTCCACAAGCGGGTGACGTCCGTCCCGTATGAGAATCGCACCATCCGCCGCCACCTGCGGACGCACATAGCGATAGTTTGCCGCCGCCTCGGCGAGGCTTTGGAGCACATCGACACGCGCAATGCTTCGCGCGACATTCTGGATGGGGACGAGCTGCGCCTTCACTTGTTCGCGGAGCTGCGTAAAGATGTGATACTCCAGCGCGGTGATCTTTTCCTCTGCGCCGAGAATCTTCGCCTCGAAGTCCTTCAGCTCCTCCGTGATGAACCGCTCCGTGTTCGCAAGCGTCTGCTTGCGGATGTAACCCTCGGGTACTTGGTCGCGTCCGCTATGGCGCACTTCAATATAGTAACCGAATACCTTGTTGTAGCCGATCTTGAGCGTTTTGATGCCCGTGCGTGTGCGCTCACGCTCCTCCATCTCCTGCAGCAGGGACTTGCTGTCGTGCGAAAAGGTGCGCAGCTCGTCGAGCGCAGCATCGTAGCCCGTGCGGATGATGCCGCCGTCGCGCACGGACAGCCCCGGTTCGTCCACAATCGCGCGTTCCAGTGTGTCGCGCAGCGCGTCAAAGGTCTCAATCGCCGCACACGCACGCATGAGGAGGCGACTCTCTGCCACGTCGAGCGTATCGCGCACTGCGGGCAGGGCGGCGAGCGAAACGCGCAGTTGGGCAAGATCACGCGCATTTGCCGCCTGTGTTTCAATGCGTGTGAGAAGCCGCTCGAAGTCATAGACCGAGCGCAGAGATTCGCGCAGTTTCCCCCGCAGCACAGATTTTTCGACCAGCTCCGCGACGGCATCGAGCCGCGCGTCGATGCGGTGCGGGGTGAGAAGCGGATGCTCCAGCCACGATTTCAGGAGACGTGTCCCCATCGGCGTACGCGTGAAGTCGAGTACATCAAAGAGTGTATTTTTCTTGCCGCCGTCGCGCAGACTGCGCGTGATCTCAAGGTTGCGCAGCGTATAGGTGTCGAGCTGCATCGTCCCCGCCCCATCGAGGAAGGTGAGACGGTTGATCTGTGAGAGATCCGCCCGTACCGTATCGTGGAGATAGGTGAGGAGCGTCGCGACTGCCGTCCGTGCTCCCGCATCCGTCGGAATTCCTGCGGCAGGGAAATGCTGCGCAAGAAGCTCGTCCCGCATCTCGGGTACAACCGTCCCGATGGCACAGCGCGGGAGCCGCTGCGCCGCAAATGTGCGCACCGTGTCCGCGCGGGAGAACCCCTCCGTCATAAGAATCTCCGCCGTCATACGGCGATAAAGCTCGTCAAGCATCTGCTGCACAGCATTCTCTCCCGTGTAGAGAGCATAGAACGCCTCGCCGGTCGAAATGTCTGCCCCCGCGAGAAAAAGTGTGCCGACCTCCGTTTCGTGGAGGAGTGCGATGTAGATGTTCGCCGCATCGTGCAGCACCTCATCCGAAAGCACCGTGCCCGGCGTGACGACCTTCACCACCTCGCGGTGTGTCAGCCCCTTTGCCTTCGGGTCGCCGATCTGCTCGGCGATGGCGACCTTGAACCCCTTGGCGACAAGGCGCGCGATATAGGTGTCCGCCGCATGATACGGCACGCCGCACATCGGACTTTTGTCGAGATCGCCGCTGCGGCTCGTGAGCGTCAGTCCGAGCTCCTTTGCCGCCACCTTCGCATCGTCAAAGAACATTTCGTAAAAGTCGCCAAGGCGGAAAAAAAGAAGCTCGCCCGGATGCGCCGCCTTCGCGGAGAGATATTGCTGCATCATCGGCGTGACGTTCTGCGCGTCCATAACAAACCTCCTAAGTTGAGTACATACCTTAGTGCACGCTCCTCGCGAACACGAGTGGAGCGTTACACCATATCACCAAAGCTACGAAACGACTTCCCCTTTGAGCACCCATGTCTGCGGCTGCGTTATTTTGACCTGCACGAAGTCCCCCTCCTGCTCCGCTCCGTGCGGGAACAGCACAATCTTGTTCGTGCGCGTGCGCCCGCTCCAAACAGTCGGGTCGTTCTTGCTCGCGCCCTCCACCATCACTTCGAGCATCGCACCGCGAAGGCGGTCATTGATCTCCCGACTGATGGCATTCTGCTCCGCCATCAGCGCGTTCAGTCGTGCGTGCTTCACATCGTCGGGGACTTGGTGCGCCATTGTCGCAGCGGGCGTACCCGAACGCTTCGAGTAGAGGAAGGTATATGCCGAGTCGTAGCGCATCTCGCGCAGAAATGCGAGCATCTCGGCAAAGTCCTCGTCCGTCTCCCCCGGGAAACCGACAATGAGATCGGTCGTGAGGCTCGCATTCGGCAGCGCATCACGCACGCGTCGGGCGCGTTCGCGGTACTGCTCCACCGTATAGACACGGTTCATCGCCTTTAGAATGCGATTGCTCCCGTACTGCACGGGCAGATGGATGTGCTCACAGATATGCTGCCCGTTCTTGATCGTGTCGATGAGCTTGTCGCTGATGTCCTTCGGGTGCGAAGTCATAAAGCGTACGCGGCGAATGCCCTCCACCTCGTCCACCATACGCAGGAGATCGGCAAAATCCGCCTGTTTGTGGTCTTTGCCATAGGAGTTTACATTCTGCCCGAGCAGCGTCACCTCGGTATAGCCCTCCGCGACCGCACGCCGCACCTCCGCAACGATCTCCTCCGGCGCACGGCTGCGCTCACGCCCGCGCACATAGGGCACGATGCAGTACGTACAGTAGTTGTTGCAGCCGTACATGATCGGCACCCACGCCGAGAATTTCCCGCCGCGTGCAACGGGCAGATGCTCCGCGATACTCTTGTCCGCGAGCGCGACATCCACAACAGGCGTATGCTCCGCCGCAACCTCCGCAATGACACGCGTCAGTTCCTGCACCTTCCCCGTACCGAGCACAAAGTCGATGTGCGGCGCACGGCGCATGAGGTTATCTCCCTCCTTCTGCGCCATACAGCCCGTGATACCGAAGATCAGACGCGGATGTTTCTCCTTGACCTTCTTGATCTCGCCGATCTTCCCATAGACCTTGTCCTCCGCCGTCTCACGCACACAACAGGTGTTGATGAGAATGACATCCGCATCCGTCATCTCCTCCGTCCGCACGTACCCCGCCTCTTGGAGCTGCCCCTCCATGCGCTCCGCATCGGCGATGTTCATCTGGCACCCGTAGACAAGTATTTTGTACCGTCCCCGCATTCGTTTCCTCTCATTTACACAGTCATACAGATAGTAAAAAAGTCTGGAAGAAATTCTTCCAGACCGCATTTCATATTGGAGGCGACACCCAGAATCGAACTGGGGATAAAGGTTTTGCAGACCTCGGCCTTACCACTTGGCTATGTCGCCGAAAGATGGAGCGGAAAACGAGGCTCGAACTCGCGACCCCCACCTTGGCAAGGTGGTGCTCTACCACTGAGCTACTTCCGCATAATATCTTCCTGCGCCGCTTGTGCGACACTTAGACATTATATCTGTAACTCCACCTTCTGTCAAGCCTAAATTTTAAAGAAGCGCCGTACGAATCTCAGGCGCAAGTGTACCGTTCAGGATAAACGTGCGGAGCACCTCATCCACCCTCCTATGGACATCGGGTACACGGAGCGTCCTGCCGTCACAGTCTTTCAAAAACGCCTGCGCCTTTTGCAGATCCACCGTCTGTTTCAGCGCATCCAATCTGCCATATGCATTGATGGTCGCAGCCGTAAGCCCAAGACCCGAAATCTCTTTCAGCATCTTTCCATCAAGTCCGAACGCATCGGTGAGCCGGTCGATCTCCGTCGTCTTCGCATGACACTGATACTGCGTGATATAGTCGCGCAGCGTCCTGCCCGCCTCCACTGTGACATTGCCGCTCTCCAGATCATGCAGGAACACAGCAGCATACTTCTGCTCCTCACGCCCGAGCGCGGCGAACGTTCGGTGCAGCTCATCCTTTGCCTGCTGCGCCCCGTCTCCCTGTTCCAACGCCTTCAGATATTTCTCGAAACGGCTGTTCATATAGTCCGCATCAATGACCTCCGTATCAATCTCCATCAGATCGCCGACGAGATCATACGGCACATCGCCGCCGCCCGTACGCGTACGCTCCACCTCAGCAAACAGCTCCTTGTACCGCAGTGCCAGCGTGCGATAGCGCTGCTCGTCAAAGGAGAGTGTAATGATCTGCGTCGCCCCGCCCCCGTCCTCACATTTGTAAACAGACTTCTTCCAATGAAATCCCTGCACCTCGGCAGCCCGCAGACAGCTGTTGAAATCACGAAAAAGAGCGGCAAACTTCCCACGCTCCGCCCGATCGCCCGGCAGCTGCATGAAGTCCGCGACCCCCGCCGCCGCAAAGAGATCGGCAATGTCCGCATAGAGTTCATTCATCCTGCGCAGATGATACGGCAGCTTGTCCACAAACAACCCCTGCGGACGGTTTTCGGCGTAGAGCCTTACCGCAGCCTCAATGTTCTGCTGCATCGTATGCGGCTTGCGATAGTAACGGATCACGCCAAACGGCTTCTCAGAACCAAAGAGGCGGTTCGTCCGCGAGAACGCCTGAATGATATTCTCGTACGTCAACAGCTTGTCCAGATACAGCGTATTGACCCATTTCGAATCAAAGCCCGTCAGCATCTGATCCACTACAATGAGAAGATCGAGCTGCTGCTCCGGCGCGAGATACCGATACGGCTCCTTGTGTGCAAGACGCAGCGCGACATCCTTCTTAAACGCCGCGTGCATCGGAAGGGTAAAGTTCTGCGCATACCGCACGTTATAGTCCGAGATAATCTCAAGCAAATCATCCTGCTTTGCCTTCGCTCCATCGTTGTTGTCGATGTTCGGATCAAAAAGGCAGGTGACGGCAAGCTTCGGCAGCTCCGCCTTCATCCTGCGGTAGTATCGAACCGCCTCCGCAATGCTGCTCGTTGCAAAGATCGCGTGAAACTTCCCCGCATGACTGAGCATCTCCCAGTTCTCGCCAATGTCCTCGACAACCGTTCTTGTGTGCTCCTCTGTGCGGTACTGCTCAGACGGCAGGTAATCCTCGATCCCCTGCACCCATATACCATTTGTATCCTTATAGCCCGCCATCCTGATTTTCTTGTCCGTGGTGAAATGCCGATAGACTTTCGCCTTCGCGGGATCGGCAAGCGCCTCCGCCACCGTCTGTGCCTTCGCCTCGTGGAGCGCGACCGCACGGCGCACATCCCTGTCGCGGAACGTCAACACCTGATACGGGTCGAACCCGAGCACATTCCCGTCGCGAATCCCGTCCGCAATGGTATAGGTATGAATCCGTGCACCGAACACATCCATCTGATCGCTTTTTTTCTTCGCATTCTCCTCGAAAATCGGAGTTCCCGTGAACCCGAAAAAGACCGCGTTCGGAAACGTCGCCTTAATCCCCGCGAGCATCGTACCGAACGTCGAGCGGTGCGCCTCATCCACGATAAAGACCATCCGCTTACCGTCGATGGACGTTCTGTCCTTGGCGCTCAGCCCGCCCTCCTCCGCAAGATTGCTCATCTTCTGGATGGATGTCACAACCAGCGTATCGTCGGGATTGCTGCTCCGCAGCTTGCTTTTGAGAGCGCGCGTATGCTCTGTCGCCTGAATCACGGTAAGAACCCCCGCAAAGGCGCGGTACGCCTTGAGGGACTGCGTGCCAAGCTCGATGCGGTCGGTCAGAAATATCACCTTGTCCGCATCGTTTCCGTCCGCAATCAGCTGTGCCGCCTTGAAACTCGTCATCGTCTTGCCCGAGCCGGTCGTATGCCAGACATAGCCGCCGCGCTGATTCCCCTCACCCCACCGCATCGTCGCCATCGCCGCCGCAATCCCGCTTGCCGCATAGTATTGATAACTGCGCATGACCTTGAGCACACCGTCCGCATGATCCGCCACCGTATAGAAGCCGATCAGCTGATGCGCCATCGGAATCGAGAGCAGATGGGAGGCAATCGCCTGCCAGTCATTCATCGGCGTATTGTTGAAATCCGCCCAGTGAAAATAATAGTCCTTGTTGAACGTCCCATCGGGGCCGGGATTTGCAAAATAGACCGTCTTCTCCGGATTCATCGCGACAAACACCTGCACAAGCGAAAACAGCCCCGTGAAAACGCCCTCCTTTGCGTATTTCTCGATCTGGTAATATGCCTGGCTCACGGGGATACCGCTGCGCTTCAGCTCGATGTGGATCACCGGCATCCCGTTGATGAGGAGCATCACATCGCCGCGCCGATCGCCAAGCAGCTTCGACTTCGCATGGAAAACGGGCTGACGTGCGATCTGATAGCGGCTCTGACCTGCGGCGATCTCCGTACGGTCATAGATCTTCAGACTGACATTCTTGCCAAAATGTTCCTTGTCCTCCGGATTCTCACGACGGATGGACACCGACTTGCCATTGATGAACTCATTGAGCGCGAGCGGTGTCCTGCAATCAATCGTGATGTGATTGATAATCTGCTGCATCTCGCCCTGCGTGAGCGGATAATCGCCCAGGCGGTCGCGGCTGCGATTGTTCGCAAAGAGGATGTCCGCCCAGTTCCGTATCAAATCCGCCTCCGTCGGGTACATGAGGATCTCGGTCTCCCACCCCATCGAGGAAGCGAGCCGTTCCGTCAATGCCTTCTCAAACTTTTCCTCGCTCTGAAACGCCATCGCCATCACCCCTCTTCCCGTTCAGACAAACATCTTTTCAAGCATTGCCTTTTTGATATTTTGCAGCTTTTCGAGCTTACGCTGATGAAGGGTGATAAGATGGTCGAGGTGTGAGAAAAAGCTGCCGATGGCGTGTTGTTCCTGCTGTTCGGGCATAATTATTTTATATGAAGAATACTCTTGTGCATTTATTCCCGGCTGACCAGAGCGTTGAGAAGTCACTTGAACGAATTTGTCATATTCTTTTGTAAGTGTATTTTGAAACACGAACTCAGCTGAATATGGGGGGCTGATTCTTGCTCTAATTAAAAAGCCGGCATAATAAACACAACCGTCTGACGGGTTATAAATATAGGTTTTCCCAACACTCGCCCCTGTTCTGGCAAAGACAATTTCATTTTTTTGCAGTTGATATTTTCCTGCGTAGGTTGTATCACAATCGGGCGAGGTTATATCTGTGTGCATAAAACTTCTGGTTGTATCGTCAATATCTGTAATCCTTAAATATTTATTTCTCCCATCAAACCTTTTTGCCGCAGCATTAAGCCCGTATTCAAGAGAATCACTTATCTCCCCCAACTCACGCTGTTCCCAAGCGTCGGTAAATCCGCGAAAACGGATCTCCGGAAATTTGCTGTTATTTTTTGGGAACATTTTTTCGAGCATCGACTTCTTGATGTTTTGAAGTTTATCATACTTACGCTGATGAAGGGTGATAAGATGGTCGAGCTGTGAGAAAAAGCTGCCGATGGCGTGTTGTTCCTCACTTTTTGGAACAGAAATCTCTGCTTTTTTTACATTGTCGGAGTTCAGTGACTCAAACGTAGACCCGCATGAATAGGTCTTCCAAAATCCATCAGAATCCATTTTGACAAGCAACTGGTAGATGAACTCATTTCCTTTGATTGCAGCAACTCCTCGACCAATCACCGCATGATAGGCGGTTTTTCCCATTGCACCCGCAGGTGCTCGAACACTCATGATTAAGTCTCCGGATGCCGCAATTTTTGTTATTTGTGTTGTCCATACCCTTGGTACTACCCAACCATTTTGTAAATCCGCATTCCCTTGTATCAAAATATAGCCGTTCGGTTCGTTGGAATATGTGTTTCCGTCCGGCGATTGTCCCATCGTGACTTGCACTATCTCCCCCAACTCACGCTGTTCCCAAGCGTCTGTAAATCCCTTGAAACGGATTGCGGGCGTTGTTCTTGTTTTATCCATTTTGTTCACCCATCAACAGTGCTTTGAACGCATCCAGTCCATGACGGTCGTATGTGCTCCCCTCCAACAGATCGACCATCTGCGCGAGAGCCGTCTCCGTCTCCCGTATCTCCTCCTCGATGGCGGAGAATGTGACCGCATACTTATTTTGCAGTACCTCGATACGGTGTACTGCTTCCTTGATGACCGTCGCGGGGAGGCTCTGCAAGTCCTCCACCAGTGGAACAATCCATTTCTTTTCAAGCAGATCACGCGCCGTATCATCGGAAAGTTGCTCGATGCACGCCTTTGTCTTTGCCGTGAGTGCCGCTTCCGCTTCTCTGATCTCCTTTTTGAGTTTCTTTTCCCGCTTCATGACCGCACTCACGTTGTCCACGATCCGGCACAATGCGCCAAACGCAAGACGGTTGTCCTTGTGCAGTTCTTTTTCCTTGCGCGTGACCTCCTTCGAAAGGAACGCATCTCCCTCCTCGCTCAGGATCTCCGCGCATTCCTCACGCTCATCCGCACTCATATTTTCGAGGATGTCCGCATACGCATTCGGGATCTCCGCCAACTCCTCCCGCATCGCCTGCAGGGCATCCACCTCTGTGCGGAGCAGTGTTCTCTGCACGAGCGCAAAAGGGATGATACGGCCGTCCTGCTCCTCCATATCCACCTCCCGCACAACAGAAAAGCCCTCCGTCTGTATCATCTCAAGATCAACGGCGATATGCTCCCACGCCTCGTCGAGCATCTGATAGGCGGCATACGGGTCGATGAGAGGCGCATCAGCAAGGCACGCGAAAAGCGCATCCCCCAGCTGTGCCTCCGCACGTGCGATGTCAACCTGCGCCATCCCATCCATCAGCACACTGCGCAGAACGCCGGGATAGGAGGACAGTGCCGCATGGATGCTCTGCGCGAATGCACGTACATCCGCATGACACTCGATGGCATCCCGCACATGATCTACGGCAAGCCGCACATAGGGCGCATCCGCATCATGAAAGAGCGCGGATTTTAGTGTCGGCAGTGTCCGCCAATATGGCTCCATTGCCGAGAGTTCCGTCCGGGGAATCCCGCCGAACATACACGCATACACATCCCACTGTTCGGCGGGTTCGGCAGAGTTCACATAGCGCGGGATGTTGAGGTTGTACTCGTTCGCGCGAATCTCATCACGCGAAACAACGCGTGCAAAGCGTGCCACATCCGCACGACGGGCGATCACGTCCACAATGCGCTTGATGTCCGAGGCGCGGAGCCTGTTGTTCTTCCCTTCCTTGACGAATCCCTTGGCGGCGTCGATGATGAGAACATCGGTATGCGGGCGCTGCTGACGCAGCACCATGATGATGGTCGGGATCCCCGTACCGAAGAAGATGTTCGGCGGCAGTCCGATGATGGCATCAATGTGGTTTTCCTCGATGAGATTCTTCCGTATCGTCCCCTCCTCACCACCGCGAAAGAGAACGCCATGCGGCAGGACAATCGTCATGATGCCGTCGGGTCTCAGATGGTACAGATCGTGCAGGAGAAACGCATAGTCCGCCTTGCCACGCGGCGCAAGTCCGAAGCGCACATAACGCGGGTCATGCTCCTTGTCGGACGGATCCCATGCCTTTGAGTAGGGCGGATTGGAAACGACGGCATCGACGTAGAGCGGCTCATACGGCTTCGCAGGGTCGTTGGGCCAATCCTCCTCAAGCGTATCCGCATTGCGCACCTCGATGTTGGCGGGGCTGATGCCGCGCATGACGAGATTCATACGGGTAAGATCATATGTGCTTTTCTCAAGTTCCTGCGCATAGTATTTAATGGCGTTGGGGGACATATATTTCGATGCACTCCTGCCAATGTTGATGAGGAGCGAGCCGGAACCGCTCGTCGGATCATAGATTTGGATTGTATTTCGCTCTTGCAGGTGCCGTGCGATGATCTCGGACATGAGCAGAGAGACCTCATGCGGTGTGTAGAACTCCCCCGCCTTTTTTCCGGCATTGGACGCAAACATACCGATAAGGTACTCATAGATAAAGCCGAGTACGTCGTAGCCCTGCCTCCCGTCCGTCGGGATGTCCTTGATGAGTGCGAGGAGGCTGCGGATTGCCTTGGTCTGCGCACCGGAACTGTTGCCGAAGTTCGACAGACCGCTCTGCAGTGTATCAAAGATCTTCTCAAAGACCTTGGTATGTGTCGGCGAGATGAGGCGGTTAAATGCGGCGAGTGCATCACTGACATTGGACACATCGAAATCATTGCGCATCGCAAGCCATGTGGCATAGAGATGTTCATGCGCGATGAAATAGCCGATGTTGTTCTGCACAAACTGAACCAAAGAAGTATCTGCCTCATTTACCTCATCCGCGATCATGGCATCATCGTAGCCGTTCGCCTTTAGGAAGCTGATCTCATAATCGGAGAGATATTTGTAAAAAATAAAGGCAAGGATATAGTCTTTATAGGTGTTTGCGGCAATCGTACCGCGCATCTGGTTCGCCGATGCCCATATATACTGTGCAAGCTTTTGTTTGTTCATCGCACTTCCCTGTTCTTTTCCACCATAAAAACGGCATTCATACGATAATTATATCATAAATATCCATAAAATACGTATACCGCGTTCCCTTATCGAAAATTTTTCTGCGAAAATAGACTTCGTACCGCTTGGGAACAGCGTGAGTTCTCGGATATAACCTATTCAGCGGGAGAAAAGAATCGGGAGAATCTTCCATATGAGAGTTATTCGATAACGAATGAAAATGGGTTCATGCCGCAAGACGAGAAATTCGAGAACGGTGGAACGATGCGGGATGCAGATAAACGGATGTATATTATTGTGTCGCCGCAATCCTTTGCCTACAACCCTGCCCGAATCAACGTCGGTTCGATTGGATACCAGAACACCGCGAAAAATGTGATAGTCAGCTCCCTCTATGAAGTATTCAAAACGACTGACGAGGTGGATGATCGCTTTCTTTGGCATTGGTTTAAGTCATATGATTTTCGAAAGATGATTCTTCGTCTACAGGAAGGCGGAGTGCGCCTATATTTTTACTATGATAAGTTGTGTATGGGGGCAATCTCTTTGCCAACGTTGGCAGAACAACGAAAAATAGGCGCTTATTTGGATCACCTCGACCATCTTATCACCCTTCATCAGCGTAAGTGTTTTCCCGACAGAAATGGAGGAGATTTTATGTTTACAGCCGTTTCATCCGAGATGCAGTTCCATGTATATTATGCAAAATGGATTGCAGTCTACAAAAAGGGCGCGATCCGAAAGGTGACGATGGACAAGTACCTCATGACACACAAATGGCTCGTGAAGCTCATCCCCGCGCTGAAGGTCAGAGAGATGAACCGCATTGCCTATCAGCAGCTGCTCAACGACTATGCGGAGTTTCACGAGCGGCAGACGACGATGGACTTCCACCACCAGCTCAAGGGTGCGATTCTCGATGCCGTGGACGAAGGGCTGATCGAACGTGACCCGACACGCAAGGCGATCATCAAGGGACGGCAGCCGACCGCGAAAAAGATCAAATATCTCAACCAATTCGAACTGCATACGCTCCTCGGCTCGCTTACGCTAAAGGATCGTGTGAACTGGGACTATTTCATCCTTCTGGTCGCAAAGACGGGAATGCGCTTTTCCGAGGCGCTTGCTCTCACCCCCAATGATTTTGACTTTGCACATCAGACATTATCCATCAACAAGACATGGGACTACAAGGGAAATAGCGGTTTTCAGCCGACGAAAAACCGCTCGTCTGTGCGTAAAATCCAGATCGACTGGCAGACGGTCATTCAGTTCTCCGAGCTGGTCAAGCACTGCCCCGCAGACGCCCCCATCTTCATCCGCACCAAGGTCTATAACTCTACGGTGAACGATGTCCTCAGCCGCCATTGCCGCGCGTGCCGCATCCCTGTGATCTCCATTCACGGGCTGCGCCACACGCACGCCTCACTTCTTCTCTTCACGGGTGTTTCCATCGCGAGTGTTGCACGGAGGTTGGGACACTCAAGTATGACGACGACACAAAAGACCTACCTGCACATTATTCAGGAGTTGGAGAACAAGGACATTGATCTCGTCATGCGGTCGCTCTCGGGGCTTACCTGACCGTCAACAATTTCACGCGGTCAAGCACCAAAACATTTGACAGGAGCGATTTATTCTGCAATAATGGGGGATATTATTTTTTTCCTTGTTATTCTATTGTATCTATGTTTGGGGAGGGAACTGCCATAAACGCACTCAAAAAGAAAGACCTATTGACACTCGGCTTTATGATGTTTTCCATCTACTTCGGCGCGGGCAATCTTATCTTCCCGCCTGCCCTCGGTCAGGCGGCGGGTGAGCACACGATGCTCGCCATGCTGGGCTTTATGACGACAGGCATCGGGCTGCCGCTGCTCGGCATCACGGCAATTGCTCTTGCGGGCGGCGAGTATGTCCCGCTGCTGCGTGCAAAGACGTGGCCGCTCTTTGCGACGGCACTGCTCGTCATCCTCTACCTCATCATCGGGCCGCTGTTTGCCATGCCGCGCACGGGTGCAGTTTCGTTCGAGATCGGTATCCGTCCCTTCCTCGGTGAGGAAAACCTTACGCTTGCGCAGTTCATCTATACGGCGATATTCTTCGGGACATCCTACTATCTCGCGCGGAACCCGAACAAGATCATCGACCGCGTGGGCAAGATGCTGACACCGGCGCTTCTGCTCGTGCTGTTCATCCTCTTTGTGCAGGCGTTTTTTGCGCCGCTCGGAACGGTGCTCCAACCGACGGGCAGCTACATCGACGCGCCATATGCACAGGGCTTTCAGGACGGCTACCAGACGATGGATCTGCTCGCCTCGATCGCCATCGGTGCGCTTGTGGCGAATGCGGTGCGCCTACGTGGGATCACGGACAGCCGTGCCATCGGTGCCGCGTGTCTCATCTCCGGGCTCATCACGGTGACGCTCATGGCGATGGTCTACGGATCGCTCGCCTACATCGGCGCAACGAGCGCATCCGTGCTCGGTCACTCGGAGAACGGCGGTCAGATTCTCTCGGGCGCAGTCGGCATCTTCTTCGGCTCTGCGGGCAATCTCCTGCTTGCCGTCATCATCGCGCTCGCGTGCCTGACAACGTGCTGCGGCATCACCTCAAGCGCGGCGATGTTCTTCAACAAGCTGCTGAAGGGGCGCATCTCGTATGAGCGGCTGCTTCTGTTTTCGATTCTCTTCAGCTTTGCCGCGTCGAATATCGGGCTGACGCAGATCATTGCGCTTGCCGTTCCGTTCCTTGTCGTGATCTATCCGCTCGTCATCGTGTTCGTCATTCTCTCCCTATTCGACCGCTGGATCGGTTGGCGCAGGAGCATCTATCGGTGTGCAATGGCGCTGACGCTTGTCTTCTCGCTGCTCGACGGTCTGCACGCAGCAGGGCTCTCAAGCGCACCGCTCCACGCGCTGCTCGTAGAGTACATCCCGTTCTACGCGATTATGATGGGTTGGGTCTGCCCTGCCATCGTCGGCGCACTCATCGGCTTCGGAGTTTCGCTGTTCCGGACGGCGCCCACGCCGGCGGAGGAGGCATAAAGAAAGAAAAAACGTCATCTGCATGAGCTCTTCGTGCAGATGACGTTTTTTGTGTTTCAGCGCAAATGACGCTGCTGCTTCTTCCTCCATTTGAGATAGAAATAGACGATGGCGATAGCAGAGCATACAACAAAGATGAGGCTCGCCTCATGCCCGTACGCCATGAGATCCGTCCAGTTCTCGCCGAGCATCAGTCCGGCGTAGAGGATCGCCGCCGTCCACGGGAGCGATCCCGCGATGGTGTAGGTGAAGAACCGCTTCGGATCAACCCGCGCAAATCCCGCCGGCAGCGAGATGAATGTGCGGATCACGGGCAGCATACGGCTGAAGAACACCGCCTTGAGGCCATAGCGGTCAAACCAATCCTGTGCCGTATCGACGTGGGATTTTTTGATGAAGAAGTATTTCCCATACTTGTCCACGAACGGACGCCCGCCGCGTGCACCGACCTCATAGGCAAAAACCGAGCCAAGAAGCCCGCCGATCATCCCTGCAAGCAGCGCACCCGAGAAGGTCATATGTCCCGCAGAAACGAGGTAGCCCGCAAACCCGAGGATCAGCTCGCTCGGAATCGGAATGCACGCATTTTCCGCCGCCATGAGCACGGCGACGGCAACATAGCCCCACGACGCGATAAACGAGAGAAACATCTGAGAGAAGTATTCCACGGCAAAATCTCCTTTGCGCCCCTATCCCATGAAACCCTACAAAAAAATCCCCAGTGCACATCTGTACTGGAGATTTGACAACAACGTGGTGCCTCAGAGCGGAATCGAACCACTGACACGGGGATTTTCAGTCCCCTGCTCTACCAACTGAGCTACCGAGGCAAAAGGAAAAATGGCGACCCGAAGGGGACTTGAACCCCTGACCTCCGCCGTGACAGGGCGGCATTCTAACCAACTAAACTACCGGGCCGTATCTGGTGACGCGTACGGGATTCGAACCCGTGAAGCCGCCGTGAAAGGGCGGTGTCTTAACCACTTGACCAACGCGCCAAACTCATGAAGGCGGCGGAGAGCCCTCAAGGGCATCCGCCGCACACTCACGAAAGTGATTATATGAGATTTTTGACCGCTTGTCAACTACTTTTATTTATGTTATAGTATCGACGTTCTCAGAGGCTCACGCCGCTGCCGAGGTTCGCCCACTGGACATCAGCGGCATACTCCTCAAGTTCGGGCAGCTTCTCCATGAGGTAGGAGTTCGTGACACGCACGAATGTCCCCTTCATGCCGAGCGACTTCGACTCAATGACCCCCGCAGACTCGAATTTACGCAGCGCGTTGACAATGACCGAGCGCGTGATCTTCGCCTCGTCGGCGATGCGCGAGGCGATCAGTCGACCCTCGAACTTCCCCTGGCTCGCGAGCTCCTGTAGAATCGCGTGCGCCGCCTTGCGCTCGGAGTACGACAGTGTTTCCACAGCAATGCGTACCGCCTCGCGCTGACGCGCCTCAACCTCACTTTTCTGTGCAGCATCGCGCAGCATCTCCATACCGACCACGGTTGCACCGTACTCGCAGAGCAGAAGGTCAGGATCTCCAAACTCTTTCTTTCCGCTTGCCACGACGAGTGTCCCCAGTCTGCGCCGTGGGCCGTAGATCGGTGTGACGACCATGTTCTGTCCGGAGAAAAGTTCCGCCATCTCTTTCTCATAGGAAACGCCGTCCGCATCCACGCGAATATTGGCGTGCGTTTCCTCCAAACGGTTGAGCCAGTCGACATACTTCCGTGGGAACTGTCCCAACTCAATCACTTCGTTCACCATGAGGTCATCGTCATCATCGAACAGGGCATATCCGCAAATTTTTCCGCCCTCGTCGGTAATGTAGACGTTCGCCTCAAGGACATTGCTCAACACGCGTGAGATCCCATCGTACTCAACGCTTTCCGAGCGCTGAAGCAGACGATTGATCTGCCGTGTTTTTCCCAGCAATGTAATCATCTGAATCCCCCTCTTTCTCAAGCTGTCCGCACAGCCCGTCAAATAACCACACCCCGTATAAAGACATTTTTCCTTCTATAAACATAATACTACATTTTTTCCAAATATCAAGAAAAACTTGAATGTTTTTCATCTTTTAATGATAAAATCCTGTTATCGTTCGATAGGCTCATACGATTTTATATAAAAAATATTTTTAGTGTCTTGCCTAATGGATGGAATCATAGTATAATATCACGGTATTGCGCGTGACTTGAGTGAAGTGCGCGTCGAGGAGGTGTAGCAATGGCAAGTGTATGCGAGGTCTGCGGCAAAGGGGCGATGAGCGGCAACAATGTGAGCCACTCCCATGTAAAGACGAAGCGCAAGTGGAAGCCGAATATTCAGCGTGTCCGCGCCCTTGTGAAGGGTGAGGTCAAACACGTCAATGTGTGTACGCGCTGCCTGCGTTCCGGCAACGTCGAGCGTGCCGTGTAAGCAAGTGCATAGAGGAAACCGTCCGTCTGTCGGGCGGTTTTTTCTATAATTGAGGAAGGGATGATTGGATGGACAAAAATGTAAAAGAGATTCATGCGGCAAATGCACGTTACGTCGAAACCTTCGGCGACAAGGGAGGTCTGTCGCATCATCCGGCGCGAAACATCGCCATTGTCACCTGTATGGACTGCCGCCTTGATCCTGCGAAGTTTGCGGGACTGGCAAAGGGCGATGCACACGTGATCCGCAACGCGGGCGGGCGCGTGACGGACGATGTCATCCGCTCCCTCCTCATCTCCTACAAGATGCTCGGGACAAAGGAATGGTTCGTGATTCAACACACACACTGCGGGATGATGGGCTTTACAAACGAGGAGGCACGGGAGCTCTTCGCGTCGGATGCCCATGTACACGGGATTGACGCGACTGAGGCGCATTACATCGACTTCATGCCGATCAGCGGTACGATCGAGGAGAACCTTGTGCGCGATGTGCGCCGTCTGCGGACGCATCCGCTCGTCCCTGCCTCCATTGTGATCCACGGCTATATCTATGACGTGCATACGGGACGGCTCATTGTCTGCGAGGAAGCGGAGAAAGTCGGCGCGGCGAAGTAAATTCAACCTCACCGGCTCATCGTTCCCATCCTCCCCTCGTCAACAAATCCTCCACATCCTCCTTGCTATGCGTCGGGTTTATTTCCTCGACAAGACAAAATCTGTACCAACCCGAAGGTCTATTTTATCAGTGATTCCCTAAACAACACAAACGAGGGTACTGCAATGTGCAGTACCCTCGTTTCATTGTCCATGTATTAGTCCAATATCTTCTTCCGCTTATTTTCCGTAGTGCGTTCGACAGGAAACAATCTCCAAGGTATTATTTCGAATGCGAAAGATAAACCGATGTTCTTTGTCAATGCGCTTGCTCCAACAGCCACGATAGCGATTTTCCTTCAACGGCTCGGGTCGTCCAATCCCCCTGTAACCATTTGCAATGGTATCTCGAATCAACTTCATGATACGTTCCACCGTTTTCGGTGCCGGAACACGCTTCCAGTATTCCAAATCAGCCTTCGCCTCGGGCGACAGTATAAACTTACTATGTAACGGCATTCATAAATCCCTCCAATTCCTGCATAGACATTTCAATCCCCTCTCCACGGTCAAGCTGGTCAAGCGAGCGCTCGATATGCGATAAATTTTCCTCTGAATCGAATGGATCAATCGGGGGCAATCCTACCTTAAACGGTATTGCCCTTTCCTGTGACACCTTTGCCGCAAACATCGTAAATGCCGATGTCAACGTAAGTCCCATCCCTTTGCAGATCTCCTCTGTTGTTTTTTTCAATTCCGCATCCATGCGGAAGCTAACCATTGCCTGAGCCATGATCGCTCCTTTCTATTTGTCATTTGATTTATTTTGATTTTATCATAGCTAGATGAAAAAGTCAACGATTATTTTCATTTCTATTCATATGCTATCATATCAATTCACATTCGTTCAATTCCCGCCGCACGTTCTGCCAATCCGGAAAATATCTGTCCATACGTGCATAGAAACGGGAATCGTGCCCGCGCACCCAGAGGTGCGTCAGTTCATGCGTGATAACGTAGCGCAGCGCACGCACATCGTACTGTGCGAGTTGGAGGTTCAGCGTAATCGCCGCTGTGCGGACGTTGCAGCTGCCCCAGCGCGTTGTCATCGCACGGATGCGCCAGCGTGCGGCACGCTTGCCGACGATGTTCTCGCATACGGGCGCTTCGCGCTCAATCGCCGCCGCGAGTTCCACACGGTAGAGTGCCTCGATTGCCGCACGGCGTACGTCCACATCCGCACATTTGGAAACGTGAAGGATAATGACATCGCCCTCGCACTGCGCATATGCTTTGCCGCACGGAAGCGTTTGACATCGAATGGTATATTCCTGTCCCCAAAGGCGTATCCGCTCACCCTCCGCGTACTGCGGCGCAGGCCTCTCCGCACGCACGCGCAAAAGCCGCAGACGATCGTCGATCCATGCACGTCTGCGGCTGACAAAATTCGCAAGTTCTCTCTGTGTTATCCGCTGCGGTACGCTCAGTTCGATGTGTCCGTCGCGGACGCGAAGGTAGAGGTTCTTGATATTCTTATAGCGGATGAGCGCGGGAATCCCGTCAAACGTGGTGTGCTGCTCCCGTACGACCCGCACACGCTTCCTCACAGCTGCCCACGCGCACGCATCGTGCGCATTTTCTGCGCGACGTTGTAGATCACGCTCAGATCCTCGCTGTCAAATGTGTACATCTCGTTGCAGAAATGGCATTTCACCTCTGCCCTGCCGTCGTCGCGCAGTGCACGCAGATCCGCCTCGCCGAGCGTCAGCAAACGGTCGGTGATGTAGTTCTTCGAGCAGTTGCAGCGAAATGCGAGGTCGGTGGCCGAAAGGATCTTCACATCGCCGAACCCGCCGAGAACCCTGCCGATGATGCCCGCAGCATCCAAGCCCTCCTCGACCATGTGGGAGACGGAGGAGATGCCCCGCAGGTTCTCCTCGATGCGGTCGATTACCTCTTCCGATGCCCCCGGCAGGGGTTGAAGGAAGAATCCACCCGCGCCGAGGCATTTCAGTTCAGGGCTGACGAGCACGCCAAGCCCGATGGAGGACGGTGTCTGCTCGGAGGTGTAGAGATAGTTGATGAGATCGTCGGCGATTTCGCCGCTGACAATATCCACGCTGCCCGTCACAGGCTCTTTCAGCCCTGTGAAACGCGTGACCGAGAGAATCCCCGCACCGATGCCGCCGCCCACGTCAATCTTGCCGAGCGCATTCAGCGGCAAATTGACGTGCGGATGATCGACAGAACCGCGCACAGAGCCGTCTGCTGTCGCATCCGCCGTCACCGTGCCGAGCGGCCCATCCCCCTTGAATTTGATCGTAACAGATTCCTTGTTCTTGAGATTCGCAGCGAGGAGCAGTGCACCCGTCATCGTGCGCCCGAGTGCCGCCGCCGCAACGGGGTAGCAGTCGTGTCGCCGCATCGCCTCGGCGACCACATCCGTCGTCACCGCCGCAAACGCACGCACCTCTCCATTTGCCGCCGTCGCCTTAATGAGTTGATCCATATGTATCCTTACCAATCGAGCGCGAGTTCGTGCAGAACATCGCCCGTATCTATGTCAAAAATCCGTATCGTACCATCCTCAAGGACGGCAACGGTATTCCGTCCGTCGGGACGCTTCGAGAGCGCAGCAGAGCCGGGATTGAGGAACACGGTATTGCCGCGTTTTTCAAGCACGTTGATGTGGACGTGACCGCTGATAAAGAGATCCGCCTTTAGATGCTGCGCCATCCGATCCTTTTCCGCATCGGTCATGACGGCATCGCCGTGTGTGACGATGATGCGCCGTCCCTCCCAAAAGGCGTAGGCATAGGGGGACATGAGAGGGACTTCAAGGCAGCTCGCATCCACATCAGAGTCGCAGTTGCCCTTGGCGATGACGACGGGGATCTCCGATGCGTTGATGCGCTCGATCAGCCCCATCGGATTGTAGTCCTCCTTCATCGGGTTGCGCGGTCCGTGGTAGGCAACATCGCCCGCATGAAGGATCAGATCCGCGCCCGTGAAGAATTTTTCACAGGCGCGTACCCATGCGCCCTCATGCCCGTGCGTGTCGCTGAGTATACCGATCTTCATCTACTCACAGCTTTCCGAGGAGACTTGCCATCTCCATCGCCGCCATTGCCGCATCCGCGCCCTTGTTGCCCGCCTTCGTGCCCGCGCGCTCAATCGCCTGCTCGATGTTCTCCGTCGTCACCACGCCGAAGATCGTCGGTACGCCCGTCTGAAGCCCAACCTGCGCCACGCCCTTCGACACCTCGTTACAGACGTAGTCATAGTGTGTTGTCGCGCCGCGAATGACCGCACCAAGACAGAGTACCGCGTTATATTTGCCGCTCTCCGCCATCTTCTTTGCCGCAAGCGGGATCTCGAACGCACCCGGCACCCACGCCACGTCAATATCGCTGTCTGCCGTCTCGTGACGGTGGAGCGTATCGAGTGCACCGCTCACAAGTTTCCCGACAATAAACTCGTTGAACCGTGCGGCAACAATGCCGAATTTGAGATTTTTTCCGCTGATATAGCCCTCAATGATGTTCGCCATATGATTTGCTCCTTACTCCTCCATCATCTTCACAAAACGATTGTGCGCCGATGTATTATAATATCCTAGCTTATGCAGGACATACCAATCCTCAATCATAGTTTCCTCAGCGACATGAAGCGCAGTCAGAACTGCTCCGGCAAATTCAAGAGGTGCAGAACCGTTTGCCGTAATGATGTTCTGATCGAAAACCGCCTGCTTCGCCTGATAGTTCTCTGCGCCCTTGTACTTCGTCCCCTTCCACTCTTGCAGTGCAGACAAGCGGTTGCCGGTATGCTTAACCGAGTTGAGTACACCGATGGATGCCAAAAATGCCGCCGCATCACAAATACCACCAAGCACTTTGCCGCTGTTCACACAGTGCTCGACCAGCGGGATTATCTGCCGGGCACGCTCTTCACGCCAACACAGCCCACCGATGAGCAGCAGAGCATCGTAATCCTTCGGTGCAGAATCCACCGTATAATCCGCCGTCGCATGGATGCCGCCGATGGAGGCTACAGGCTCTTCCGAAAGGGAAACTGTCTTGACCACGATTTTTCCCTGCCCAAGCATATGAATCCCCGTCGATACATACGCCGCTTCCCAATCCGCATACTGCTCCAGAAGAACCAATAAAACCGTTTTCATCGTCCGATTCCTTTCATGCGTTCCCCAATTCCTCATCACTGAGGATATGTCCCATCTTTTCCTTCTTCACCGTCATATATTTGCGGTCAAACTCATTTGCGTGCATGACAATCGGCACGCGCTCGACGATCTTCAGCCCGTAGCCCTCAAGCCCCGCACGCTTCGCAGGGTTGTTCGTCATGAGGCGGATGGTCGAAAGCCCGAGGTCGGCGAGAATCTGCGCCCCTAGCCCGTAGTCCCGCAGATCCGGCGCAAAGCCGAGTTCGACGTTCGCCTCGACCGTGTCGCGCCCCTGATCCTGCAAGGCGTAGGCACGCATCTTGTTCGCGAGCCCGATGCCGCGCCCCTCCTGCCGCACATAGAGGACGACGCCCTCGCCCGCCGCCTCGATCTGGCGCAGTGCCGCCGCGAGCTGATCGCCGCAGTCACAACGCATCGAGCCGAGCGCATCGCCCGTCAGACACTCCGAGTGCACGCGCACGAGCACGTTCTCCTTGCCGTGCACCTCCCCCTTGACAACGGCGAGATCACAACGGCTGTTGAGCGTGTTCTCGTACGCCAACAGACGGAAATGCCCGTATTTGCTCGGGAAATCCACGTTTGAGATACAGTGGACAAAGGTCTCCGTATGCTTGCGGTACTCGATGAGGTCGGCGATGGTAATAATGTTCAGCCCGTGCTTTTTTGCAAATTTCTTGAGCTCGGGCGTACGCATCATATGCCCGTCGTCCGCCATGATCTCACAGCACATACCCGCAGGGAACAGGCCCGCAAGCCGTGCGAGGTCAACGGTCGCCTCCGTGTGTCCCGCACGACGCAGAACGCCGCCCTCAACGGTGCGCAGGGGAAATACGTGTCCCGGACGGCGGAAGTGCGCGGGCTTTGCCTGAGGGTCGATCAGCATCTTCACCGTATGACAGCGCTCGAATGCCGAGATGCCCGTCGTGGTATCGTGCGCGTCAACGCTGACCGTGAATGCCGTTTCATGATTATCCGTATTGTTCTTCACCATCTGCCCGATCTCAAGCGCATCAAGGCGGCTGCCCGCAATCGGCGTACAGATCAGTCCGCGTGCCTCTGTCGCCATAAAATTGATATGCTCCGGCGTGAGCGTCTCGGCGGCGACGATAATATCGCCCTCGTTTTCGCGATCCTCATCGTCCACGACAACGACCATCTTGCCGCTTTTGATGTCCTCGACTGCCTGTTCAATCGTTGCAAAATCTGACATACTATCTCTCCTAAGAATTTGACTGTATTCCTGCAAATGCCTGCGGTGCGATGTCCCTAAGCGAACCCTAGTGGAGCAAGTGAGTAAAGCGTGCGGTACGCCCCGTCGGATTTCTTTCGTTCAAGCGAAGCGCGTTTAAGAAGTCCGACGGTATTTAAGCGTACAAGCACGCGATCACTTGCGCAACGAGGCGTTCGCGTGGGACTTGCACCGCAGAGAGAACGCCTATTACACCATGTTGTCTAAAATCCATGCTGTAAAAGGAAGTCCCGTGTAAGCCCTGCGCCCCATGCAGCAGCATTTTCGCCGCCGAGGAGTTTCAGCGCATATTTCCCAAGAATGTCCGTCTCGATGTTGAGCGGACTGCCCACGCGCTTCGCACCGAGATTCGTCACCGTGCGTGTGTGCGGAATCAGACTGACGGTAAAATCCGCTGTTCCTACCGCCGCGACCGTAAGACTGATCCCATCGAGAGCGACCGAACCCTTCTCGACAATCCCGCGCAGGATCTCCGTATCAGCAGAAATTGTCATCAAAATAGCGTTGCCCTCCGCGCGCATCTCCGCGATCTCGCCCACGCCGTCGATATGCCCGCTGACAAAGTGTCCGCCCAGACGCGTCGTCGGGAGCAGCGCACGCTCAAGATTGAGCGGCGCACCGTGGGTCAGCCCCGCGAGTGACGTGCGCCGAATCGTCTCCGGCATGACCGCCGCACGAAATCCGTGCGCATCGAACTGTGTCACCGTAAGGCAGATCCCATTGACGGCGATGCTGTCGCCGATGTGCGCGTCCGATTGAACGAGCTTTGCACCGATGGCAATATTGCCGCCCGAAAGTCCGCCAAATGTGCCGACCTCCTCAATAATTCCTGTAAACATTCCGCCCCCTCACTCTGCCGCACACGGATAGCCCGTGACAAGGATGTCCGCGCCCATCTGCTCGACGCTCACATCATGCAGGTGCAGCGCTGTCTGTGGGCTGTCGAAGCCCGTGCCGCCCACAGGCGTTTTTGCCGACGCGCCTCCCATCAGCATGGGGGCGATAAAGGCGTGCACCTTGTCCACATAGCCGCCCGCGAGGAATGACCAGTTGACCGTCCCGCCGCCCTCGACAAAAAGCGATGTGATCTCACGCGCACCGAGGTAGTCAAGCAGAGCGGCGATGTCCACACGCTCCGCACCGAGTGTCAGCGTTTCCACACCGCACGCATGAAGAAGCCTGACGCGCCGCTGATCGGCACGTTCACTCACGACGATCAAGGTCGGTGCTGCACAGTCCGTCACGAGTTTTGCATCGAGCGGCGTGCGCCCCTCACTGTCGAGCACGATGCGCAGGGGACTGTGCCCCGTACCATCCGGCAGACGCGCGGTAAGGCTCGGATCGTCAGCGAGAACCGTGCCAATCCCGACAAGAATGGCGTCGTATTCGTCACGGTACATATGCACACGTGCGCGTGCCGCCTCCCCCGTGATCCACTGCGATGCGCCCGTATGGCTTGCGATCTTGCCGTCGAGCGTCATTGCCGTCTTGAGCGTCACAAAGGGGCGTTTTTGCGTGATCCACTTGAGGAACACCTCATTCTGTCGCCGCGCCTCTGCCTCACACACGCCCGTTACAACTTCGATGCCCGCCTCCTTGAGAAGGACAAGCCCCCGTCCCGCAACGAGCGGATTCGGATCACAGAGCGCAACAACCACGCGCTTGATCCCCGCCGCAATCACCGCCTCAGCGCATGGCCCCGTACGCCCGTGATGGGCGCACGGTTCGAGCGTCACATAGAGGGTCGCGCCGCGTGCGAGTTCCCCCGCCATCCGTAGCGCATGAATTTCCGCGTGCGGCTCGCCCGCCGCACGATGCCACCCACTCGCGATGATCGTGCCATCCCGTACGATGACCGCGCCGACGAGCGGGTTCGGCGCCGTACGCCCGCGCGCGTACTCCGCGATCCGCAGAGCCTCGCGCATATAGGATTCGTCAATGTCGTTCATAGCAATCCCGTTCTGTTCTATGCCGTCTTGGCAGGTTGATGTTGTACTCCCCGCGAACGCTTAGTTGCGCAAGTGATCGTGCGCTTGTACGCTTAAATACCGTCGGACTTCTTAAACGCGCTTCGCTTGAACGAAAGAAATCCGACGGGGCGTACCCCGCACTTTACTCACTTGCTCCACTAAGGTTCGCTTGGGAGCACAACACAATTTGCAAAAACAAAATGCCGCCGGAAGAATCCTCCTCCGGCGGCACATAAATCGTCCCAAGAACGCACTGATAACATCTTATCTGTGCTTCCTTTCATAGACGCGCCTTTTCTCATCCAGACTGCGAAGGCAGCTGCCTTCTTCACTGTCGGCTTCGGAGTTTCACCGAATCGTGCCGCTCTCACGAGTGGCTTGCGGGCTGTACCGCCGGTGGGGATTTGCACCCCGCCTCAAAGAGCATCGTTCATCTGCTATTGTAACACTATGGATTCGTACTGTCAATCGTCAATCTTGACCGCGCCGCGCGTTTCCTCCGCACGCCGGACGACCTCATCGAGGCTGCCGCCGCAGACCGCAGTAATCGCCGCCACAACACTGCCCTCAACCACGGGGCAGTCTGCCACGCGCAGACGACGCTCCGACATCTCCTCAAGGATTGTCTCGACCGTGAGGATGGAGCTGCCCGCGTCCACGAGAATGACAACGCCATCCGCGCCGTACACCGCATTGATCGCCGCAACGATCCGCGCATAGCTCGTCCCGAAACCGCCGTCCTCCATGCCGCCCGCAATCGCAATGTGTGCGTCCTTTGCCATCATCCGGCAGGTCTCGGCGATGCCGTGCGCGAGTGTCGCGCTGTGCGTTACAATCACAAGTCCGACCATATCATTTTCTCCGCTGCAAATAGCCGCCAATGCCGCACACCGCGCCTGCGAGTGCCGCAGGAAGAAGGTGCTCCGCCTGCGGCAGCGCCGCCAAGATCATCACACCAATGGTACGGTCGTGTACGATCATCGTACCGCCCGTCCATCCGAGAATTGCCGTACCGAGCACGATGAGCACGGGATATTTCTCCATCAGCTTGCCGATCAGCTGACTGCCGCCCACCACGATGGGGATACTGATGAGAAGTCCGATCACAACAAGCAGAAAGTCGCCGTGCGACGCCCCCGCAATCGCGATCACATTGTCAATGCCCATTGCCGCATCCGCAACGATGATCGTCTTGACCGCGCCCGCGAACGTTTCCGCCGCCTCGATATGCGCCTCGCCGCCCGACGGTTTCATCAGCTTCACCGCAATCGGCAGCAGCACCAGCCCCCCGAGTGCCTGCAAGTAGGGCACGGAGAGCAGCTGCACCGCGAAATACGTCATGATGAGACGGACAACGATCGCCCCCGCCGTGCCGACGTAGATCGCACGATTTCGGAGGTGCGCGGGCAGCCGGTTCGATGCCATCGCAATGACGACGGCATTATCACCCGCGAGCACGAGATCGAGCACGATGATCGAAAAGAGTGCCACAAAGAACTGTGATGAAAAGAGTTCGACTTCCACGGTCTCTCCTTATTTTGCCATCATTTTTGCGAGCTTCTGCGCAAAGGCGACGGGATTCTCCGGCAGGATGCCCTCAATCAGCAGTGCCTGCGTATAGAGCAGGTCGCAGTAGTCCTTGAACTCCTCGCTGTCCTTGCCCGCCGCGTGCACCTCTTTCAGCTTCGCAAAGAGATCGTGATGCGGATTGATCTCAAGGATGCGCCGTGCCTTGAACATCGGATTGTTCATCTCGGCAAAGGTCTGCTCCATCGACAGCGACGGTCCCGCCTCATCCGCGACCAGACAGACCGCGCTTGAGCGCAGCCGCTGTGAGATCTTCACCTCGGCGATCTTATCCCCGATGGCTTCCTTCACATCCTTGATGAGATCGTCGTTCGCCTTGGCGATGTCCTCCGTTTCCTTCTTCGCCGCCTCGCTCTCCGCATCATCGAGACCCAAGTCGCCGCGGCTGATCGAATGGAAGTTTTTCCCCTCGTACTCATGCACCGTCTCAATCGCGAACTCATCCACGGGGTCGAGCAGGAACAGCACCTCCAACCCGCGCTCGCGCAGCTGCTCCATCTGCGGCAGCTGCTCAATCGTCGCCTGATCCTTCGCCGTCGCGTAGTAGATGCTCTTCTGGCTCTCGGGCATCCGCGCAACATACTCCTTGAGGGAGACGAGCGCCCCCTCCTTCGAGCTGTGGAAGAGCAGGAGATCCTTCAGCTTGTCCACCGTGTCGCGCCCCGCGTACATACTGTTGTAGACGCCGATCTTCAGCATACGGCCGTATTCGTTCCAGAACTTCTCGTAGTCCTCGCGGTTTTTCTCCAGTTTTTTGCCGAGCGTCTTGAGTACATTCTTCTCAAGCGCACGCCCGATGGTCTTGAGTTCACGGCTCTGCTGCAAGAGTTCACGCGAGATGTTGAGCGAGAGGTCGGGCGAGTCCACAAGCCCCTTGACGAAACGCAGGTAGTCCGGCAGGAGATCCTTGCACTTGTCCATGATGAACACATGGCGCGAGTAGAGCTGAATCCCCGGCTCATAGTCCGCCTGATAGAGGTTGAACGGCGCACGCGCGGGGATCTCAAGGAGTGCCGTGTACTCCACCGTGCCCTCTGCCTTCGTGTGGAACACCTCCATCGGTGCTTCCCACTCGTGGAACTGGTCACGGAAGAAATCGTTGTACTCCTCCGGCTTGATCTCGGACTTTGCACGCGTCCAGAGCGGCTGCATCGAGTTCAGCGTGCGCAGCTCCGTCTTTTTGATCTTCTCCGCGCCCTCGATGACCTTGCCCTCATCGTCGCGCGGCATCTCCTCCGTCGTGACGTTCATGCGAATCGGATAGCGCACATAGTCGGAGTATTTCTTCACGAGGCTTTCCAATGTGAACGTATCCGTATAGTCCGTCTCGCCCTCCGTGAACTCCTTCGCGAGATGGATCGTCACCGTCGTGCCGCGCGTCTCCTTCTCCGCGTCCTCAATCGTGTAGCTGCCGTCGCCCGCCGACTCCCAACGCGTCGCCTGCTGCTCACCCGCACGACGCGTTACGATCGTCACACGCTCCGCAACCATAAATGCCGAGTAGAAGCCAACGCCGAACTGCCCGATCAGCTCCTTGTCGGGTGTGCCGCCGCTTTCCTCCTTCGCCTTTGCGAGCTGCTCCATGAACGCCTTCGTGCCCGACTTTGCAATCGTGCCGATGTTCTCCACGACCTCCGCACGCGACATACCGATGCCGCTGTCCGAGATCGTCAGCGTCTTGCTCTCCTTGTCGGGCACGAGGAAAATCTCATAGTTCTCATCGCCCTCAAGCATATCGCGGTTCGTCAGGCTCTCGAAATGCAACTTGTCCATCGCATCCGACGCATTCGAAATCAGCTCGCGCAGGAAAATCTCGCGGTTCGTGTAGATCGAGTGGATCATCAGATCGAGCAGCTGCTTTGTCTCCGCTTGAAACTCAAACGTTTCCTTTGCCATAGTATCGTTCTCCCCTTGTATTCGATTATTTTGCATAGTTCTCTAAAGTATGCAATTCCAAACTGTGAATATAGTACACCAAAAATGACAAAAAGTCAAAAATAAGTTATTCACTGCAACAATTGAGTATCCGATGCAAAGATGCCTCCATACTGTACCGACCAAGAACGGCAGCGTGACCGCGTGCGGCAATGCGCTCGCGCTCATCTTCGTGCGCAAGATAATATGAAATCTTTTCGATCAGTTCCTCCGTCGAGCGAAAAATCGCCATGTCCTGCTCCGGCACAAGCCCCGCATAGTCCTCGCGTTCGTCAACGAGCTGAAAACTGCCCGTCGCCATGATCTCGAACGTGCGCGGATTGACCCCCTTATGTGCGGAGAGATGGATGTTCAGGCAGATTTTCGAGCGTGCATAGAGTTCCGCAGCCTCCTCCGGCAGCACCATGCCATTGGTAAGATATTTTGTGATGTATGGATATTTTCTCTGAAAGAGGTGCTTCTTCCAAAAATATCGCTCTTCATAAAACGGGCCATAAATTGCCATGCGCCATCCATTGCGCACGGCATGGGCAGCAGCCTGTTCCAAGATATGCAGACGATTTCGATACGGCGCCCCCATAAAGGCAATATCAATCTCCTTATCCCGGCGTGCCTCCACCCTCGCATATGCTGCGTTATATCCCACGGGACAATATGCAGCGGGGATCTGATACCGCTCCTGCAAAAACAGCACATCCCGTTTCTCAAAGACATAGATGCGATCACAATATGGGAAAAACGCCTCCCATCCTCCCTGACCAACAATGCTGTCCACGAGCCAGCACAGAATTTTCGGGGGGAGGGGTAAACGCTTGTTTGATTTTCTTTTGATCAACCTCGTCCAATATCGCCTTTGGGATATTGATGAACAGGATCACATCGGGATGAAACTTCTCCATCGTCCGATAAAGATTTTCCCGCCATTGGTGAAGGTAACGCTCCCGCCCCTGATGAAAGCCGAGTTTATCCAGTTTCTTCTCGGCGTACGAACATATTTCCCGATACGGCTCAGTTGGAAAGAAACGCACGATATGTCCCATTTTCTCAAGCGTCTCTGTGATATGCAAGAAGCCATCAAATCGCGCCGACATAACACATACAATATGCATTCCGATCTCCTATCCTTGCGTCCCCCATGCTCGGCTTTTCATGAGGACATAACCTCCCGCATCAGATTCTCCCACTTTGTCCAGATGATCTTGGGGGCATAGGCGCGCATGGATACACGCGCCGCATTCCCCATCTTCACGCGTAAATTGCGGTCACGCATAAGGATTGTCATTTTCTCCGCGAGGGGTTCTGCCCCGTCTGCTGCAAGCAGCCCATTCACACCATCATCAATCAGTTCGGCGACAGAAACACAACTTTGATAGCCGATCAGCGGCAATCCCATGCTCATCGCCTCCGTATGCGCAAGGCTGAAACCTTCGTATGCACTCGGCGCAACACAGAGATCAGCGCCCTGTAACACGCGCGGGATTTCCGCCGTCGTCCCGCAAAACAAAATGCGATCTTCCAGACCTGCCGCCGCAATCATCCGCAGCATTTCCTTCTGATAGCTTTTGCTGTCCTCTGCTCCCCAGAGTTCGAGCGTCCAGTCGGGGAACTCTGCCGCAATCTTACAAAATGCCGCAATCAAGAGATGCGGGCGCTTGTGGTTGCGTACCATACGCCCAATAAAGATGATCTTGTACATCTCTTTTTCACGCGCCAAATCCGCCTGCTCCGTATACTGAGGAACGACGTTGCCGATGGGAACGACGCGCACGTTTGGGATGTATTTTTGCACACGCTCGGCAAAGCCCGGCAGGAGCACTTGGAACACGGCACAGCGTTCGAGTGCGGGCAGTTCCTCCTTCGGATGGGTCTGAAACAGATCCACGGGATCGCCGTGCGACATGATAATGACGGGCGTTTCGATCCGAAGATCACAGAGGAGCATCTTTGCCGAGCTCGTTTGAAAACAGATAATGACATCGGGCTGTACCTCATCCAGTACCGCCGCCATATTCTTTTGGATGTGTTTCGCAAAAAATTCATCGTTGACGCTGCGTCCATATCGCTGTCCGAATGCACGCAGCACCTCGCGCTTGATCTTGAGCGCGGTCGGGAACGTGCAGTGTGTCCCGCGAAAATGCTGGAGATTGTACGCCGTCACACGTTCGTCCAGCGGATAGAAAAACGCCCCCTCACGGTCGTCCGTGTAGACCGTCGTCACCGTATGCCCGCGCCGCACCATCTCATTCGCAAACGCGACATTCACCTTCGCCGCTCCGCCCGTATCTCCGACCATCTTTGAGAAATTCGCCAGCAGTATCCGCATGTGATGCTCCAATTCCATTCATTTCCGTTCCATCAGGATAAATTTATTGTAACAAATCCGAAAGTCTTTCGCAAATATCTCCGCGCATTTACACATCAAAATCTTTACCTCTGCATAATCCATTTTCTCTCCCTCTATGCTATAATGAACGCAGTTTTAGGCATTCTGCTCGAAAGAACGGAGGGTTATCATGAAGCATTTTTCATTGGGTTCACTCGTATGCGCGGCAATATTTGCCCTCGCGCTGGTGATTCCGACGGGGACGGCATCCGCCGAGGAGGCAGTGCCGACGCTGACGATGAACGGGGTCGGCTCGGCTCAGATCGCGCCCGATATGGCGGAGGTCACGCTCGGCGTTGTAACGGAGGCAAAGGATGCGGCACGGGCGCACGCGGACAATGCGGCACAGGCGGCACGCGTACAGAACGCGGTAAAGGCGCTCGGCATCGCAGAGCGCGACATTCAGACGACACGCTATGATTTCGAGCCGGTCTACGATGTGAAGGACAATGGGCGCAGTGTGACGACGGGCTATACAGTAACGAACGCGGTCGTCGTGAAGGTGCGCAACCTCGCCAATGTAGGCAAGGTGATTGATGCTGCACTCGCAAACGGCGCGAACCGTGTGGACTCCCTCGAATTCTCGGCGAGTGACCCGCGTGCGGCAAAGAGTGCCGCGCTTGCCGATGCGGCGCGTGACGCACGCAGCAAGGCGGATGCCGTGGCGCGTGCGCTCGGTGTCCGTATCGTCCGCGTGCTGAATGTCTATGCAGATGCACAGTCCCATACGCCGCGCAACTATATGCCGATGATGATGGCAAAGGAGGCGTACGATGCCGCAACGCCGATTGCGGCGGGGGAGCTGTCCTATGAAGCCTCGGTGAACATCTCCTATGTCATCGAGTAAGCGGGCGCGTGTTTCTGCGGTCGAGGCGATTCGCGGTATCTCCATGATGGGCGTGATCGGCATCCACATCGGTGCAGAGTACCTTGCGAATCCATCGCCGAACATTCATCTTGTGGCGCTTTTTGACATCGGTACGCGCTTTGCCGTGCCGATTTTTTTCTTTATCTCGGCGTTCGGCCTCTTCTACGGGCAGTCGCCGTCTGCGCCGTTCTCCTACCGCGATTTCCTCGTGCGGCGCGGACGCGCGGTCATGATCCCCTATCTCGTATGGTCGCTTTTCTATCTCCTCCATGATGCATACGTCTACGGGGTGGGCTTCCCGCCGATCACCGCACTGCCGGGGATTCTCTTCTTCGGCAATGCAAAATATCAACTCTACTTCATGGTGATCCTGATCTGGTTCTATCTGCTGATGCCGCTCTGGCGCGTTCTCCTCGCGCGTATGACCCTGCCGCTGCTCGCGGCGATTCTCCTCGTGCAGGTCGCATTTGACTACTGGTCGAGCTTTGATACGGCGTTCAATCTCTACGTCTACGCTCTGCCCGAGGGGACGCTGCTGCGTGCGCTGCTCTTCTATCGGCTGAACTACTGGGTCATGCACTACGTCTTTATCTTCCTGCTCGGCGGATATGTCGCGCTGCATTTTGGCGCGTTCCGCGCGTGGATGGAACGCAATACGGTGCGGCTCTATGCGTTCGCCATCCTCAGCCTCGCCGCCCTCCTCGCGTGGTACTACAAGCTGCTGCTCGTGGATGGATACACACCGCTCGAAGGGATCTACACGGCGCATCAGCTCTCGCCGCTCGGCATCCTCTACACCATCGGTGCCACGCTCGCGCTCTTTGCGTTCTTTACCCGACTGGGGACGGAGAACATTCTTGGGCGCACATTTCAACTCCTCGGAAAACACTCCTATTTTATCTATCTTGGACATCCGATTGCAATCACCTACCTGCTCATGGCGATTCACGGAAGCGGTCACGTCCTCACCGCGCCGCTTGCGCTCGCAATGTATGCGGCGACGCTCGTGCTGACGCTCCTAGGTGCGATTGTTGTACGGAGGATTGGTGAGCGCGTACCAATCGTAAATGAGCTGACGATCGGACTGAAGCCGAAAAAGTAAATTGACAGTGCAAAAGGCTGCCGCCGAAGATAATTCTTCGTGCGACAGCCTTTTCTTATGCTTTGCGTGGAGCACACATGGCAGAGTTTGTATTAAGACTTACAGCCCTGCTTCTTTCTTCAGCAGCTCCGCCTTGTCCGTCTTTTCCCATGGCAGATCGACATCCGTGCGGCCGAAATGTCCGTACGCCGCCGTCTGGCGATAGATGGGACGGCGGAGATCCAGCATCTTGATGATGCCCGCAGGACGCAGATCAAACGTCTTCTGAACAAGCGCGACGATCTTCTCCTCGTCGATCTTGCCCGTACCGAACGTGTCGACCATGATGGAGACGGGATGTGCAACACCGATGGCATACGCAAGCTGAATCTCCACACGATCCGCAAGCCCCGCCGCAACGATGTTCTTTGCGACATAGCGCGCCGCATACGCCGCGCTGCGGTCAACCTTCGTGGGATCCTTGCCCGAGAACGCACCGCCGCCGTGACGCGCCCATCCGCCGTAGGTATCGACAATGATCTTGCGCCCCGTGAGCCCCGAGTCGCCGTGCGGGCCGCCAATGACGAACTTGCCCGTCGGGTTGACGAAATACTTTGTTTCCGCACGCAGCAGCTCCGCCGGAACGATCTCCTTGATGATCTTTTCGATCATATCCTTGCGGATGGTCTCAAGATCAACCGCCTCGTCGTGCTGCGTGGAAATAACGATGGTATCGACGTAGACGGGCCTGCCGTCCTCATACGCCACTGTAACCTGCGTCTTGCCGTCGGGGCGCAGATACTTCAGCTCACCGCTCTTGCGTACGTCTGTGAGACGGCGTGCGAGCTTATGCGCGAGAACAGTTGTGAGCGGCATATACTCGGGCGTTTCGTTCGTCGCATAGCCGAACATCATGCCCTGATCGCCCGCACCAATCGCCTCTGCAGCGTCCATCTTGCCTTCGCGCGACTCAATCGCCTGATTGACCCCCTGCGCGATGTCAGGCGACTGCTCGTCAAGCGAGACGAGAATGCCGCAGGTGTCGGCATCGAAGCCGTAGCTGGCGTTCGTATAACCGACCTCACGCACCGTCTGGCGGATGATCTTCGGAATATCGACATAGCAGGTGGTCGAGATCTCACCGACGACGTGCGCCTGTCCCGTCGTAACGAGGGTCTCACACGCAACACGCCCCTGCGGATCCTGCGCGAGGATGGCGTCGAGAATGCTGTCCGAGATCTGATCGGCGAGTTTGTCGGGATGACCCTCGGTGACAGACTCGGATGTAAAGAGCATCTTCTTCATTTAGAACCTCCCTTAGTTCGTAAAAATAGATGGATAAGGATAACCTCACTAAGAAAGCCTCCCCTAAGACAAGGGAGGCCGGAACTGCCACTCTCATCTCATAGGCGCTCGCCTATAGGAATTGGCACCGTTGACACATACGTCATGGTTGCCGCAGCTTCATCGGGCCATTCCCTCCACTGCTCTGGATGAGGTATATTCACTTCTATGTTTCGCATTGTAACGAATGCGCGCCGCGTTGTCAAGGACTATTTTCACAGGCATACACAATTATTGAGCAAGTCCCACGCGAACGCCTCGTTACGCAAGTGATCGTGCGCTTGTACGCTTAAATACCGTCGGACTTCTTAAACGCGCTTCGCTTGAACGAAAGAAATCCGACGGGGCGTACCGCGCTCTTTACTCACTTACTCCACTAGGGTTCGCTTTGGGACTTCGCTCAACGTAGAAGATTCATCCCCGCTTCTGAAACGTCTCTTCCAACCTGTCGAGAATCACGCCCGCAAGCGCCGCCTTTGCCATGAGCGGATGATCCTCCGCGCGTCCGTCCGCATAGAAAATCTGCACATGATTCGTCGGCACGCCGAACCCCGCATCCTGCTCCGCGACATTATTCGCGACAATAAAGTCGAGGTTCTTCTTCGCGAGTTTCCCGCGTGCATATTCCGCGACGTTCTGGGTCTCCGCCGCAAAGCCGACGAGGATCTGATGTTTCTTTTGTTGTCCGAGCTCATAGAGGATGTCGGGGTTACGCGTGAGCTTGAGCGTGAGTTCGCCGTCCGATTTCTTGATTTTGTGTTCTGCCATCTCTGCGGGACGATAGTCCGCCACCGCCGCCGCCTTGATGACCGCATCCACGCCGTCATACTCCGCGCGTACCGCCGCGTGCATATCACGCGCACTCCGCACATCCACACGCCGCACGCCCGTCGGTGTTGCGAGCGGTGTCGGTCCTGCGACGAGAATCACCTCCGCGCCGCGCCGCGCCGCCTCGGCGGCGACGGCGAAGCCCATGCGCCCCGTCGAGCGGTTGCCGAGGAAGCGCACGGGGTCGAGTGCCTCCTCCGTCCCCGCCGCCGTCACGAGGATGCGCCGCCCTGCAAGGCTTTGCCCATGCGCGAAATGGTTCTCGACGACACGCACAACCTCCACGGGCTCGGGCAGACGTCCCGCCCCCGTTGTGCCACACGCGAGCTGTCCCACGGCGGGCGGGATGATCGTCGCGCCGCGCTCTGTCAAGCGACGTACATTTTCCTGCGTGACGGAATTCTCCCACATGCCCGTATTCATCGCGGGCGCAATGATGAGCGGCGCACGCGTCGCGAGGACAAACGTCGTCAGCATATCATCCGCCATCCCTGCCGCCGCCTTTGCAATAAAATTCGCCGTTGCAGGCGCGACCAGAACGAGCTCCGCGAACGCCGCGAGTGCAATGTGCGCGACATGATGCTGCGGCTCCCCCCACATTGTCTCCGCGACGGGCTGTCCCGTGATCTCGCGAAACGTGAGCGGCGTGACAAAGGAGGTCGCTGCACGCGTCATGACGACGCGCACATCTGCGCCCGCCTTTTTGAGACGGCTTGCGACCTCCACCGCCTTGTATGCGGCGATGCCGCCCGTCACACCAAGGACGATGCGCCGCCCCGCGAGTGCGCCCACGTCAGACACTCTCTGTGCAGAGGTCATAGCTGATCTTGCCCTCCGCGATCTCCTCAAACGCATTCGTGACATTCTTCGTCGAACGCGCACGCTCGGACTTCACGGGATCTCCCTCCAGCAGCTGGCGTGCACGCTTCGCCGCGAGCACCACCACACCATAGCGGCTGTCCACCTTCGTCAGCAGCTCATCCGTCGACGGATTGACCATACCGATTTCCACATTCGTTTTCATACCGTACCTCTTATCTTCCATTTCTACAGTGCAACACCCCGAAGCGTTTCCGGGCAAAACACGCAATCACCTGCGTGACGAGGCGTTCGCGTGGAACGTGCATCGTAAGGCTTCAAATTTCAAACTGCGCCGGATCCATATCCGCACGCAGACGCTCCGCCGCGAGAATCGTCTGAATCCGATCCGTCGCAGCCTCCACCGTATCGTTGAGCACGGCGTAGCGGTAACGCTTTCCGAGCCGAATCTCATCGCGTGCCGCCGCAAGGCGACGCGCAAGGCTCTCCTCCGACTCCGTCCCGCGCCCTGTGATGCGACGGCGCAGTTCCTCAAGCGAGGGCGGCAGGAGAAAGATGAACGTCCCGTCGGGGCAGCGCTCCATCACATTCAATGCGCCCTGCGTGTCGATTTCGAGCAGGATGTCCTCGCCCACCGCACGCCGCGCCTCAATCGACGCGAGCGGCGTACCGTAGTAGTTGCCGTACACATCCGCATACTCAAGGAACTCGCCCGCCGCAATCATTTTCTCAAACTCTGCACGCGTGCGAAAATAGTATTCACGTCCGTCCTGCTCCCCCGCACGCGGTGCGCGGGAGGTCGCGGAAACAGAGTAGGCAAGCCCCCGTTCGCGTGCGAGCAGTTCCTTGCAGACCGTCCCTTTTCCCGTCCCCGATGCACCCGAAATTACAATGAGAAGCCCCTTTTTCACTCTGCTGCCTCCTTTGCGCTCGTCATGCGCCCCGCAATCGTCTCCGGCAAAAGTGCCGAGAGTACAATGTGACCGCTGTCCAGTACGATGACGGCACGCGTCCGCCGCTTATACGTCGCATCGATGAGCCGTCCCGCATCCCGCGCATCCTGCACCATACGCTTGACGGACATGGAACTTGGTGCGACGATGGCGACCATGCGCCCCGCGAGAACGATGTCGCCGAACCCGATACTGACCGTCTCCATACGTCACTCCAAATTCTGAACCTGCTCGCGCAGCTTCTCAACCTCGTTCTTCATCGCGACAACAATCTGCTGTGCGGCGGCATTGCTCGCCTTTGATCCGATGGTGTTCGTCTCACGGTTGATTTCCTGCAAAAGGAAGTCGAGCCGCCGTCCGACGGGCTCCGCCTCCGCAAGAATCGCGCGGAACTGGGCAAAATGGCTTGCGAGCCGCACGAGTTCCTCCGTGATGTTCACGCGGTCGGCATAGAGTGCCGCCTCCTGCACAAGGCGCGTCTCATCGGGCGTGACCTCCTTGAACTCCGCAAGCACCTCCGCGAGGTGCGCACGGTAGTCCGCCACGATCTGCGGTGCAATCGCCTTCACCTGCGCACGCTGCTCCTCAAGCCGTGCAAGCCGCTTCTCAAAGTCACGCGCGATATGTGCGCCCTCGGCAAGCCGCATCGCATCGAGTGCGGTGAGTGCCTGCGCCGCCGCATCCAGAAAGACCGCACGCGCCCCCGCGATGTCCGTCTGCTCCCGCACGGAGATCACGCCCTCGTACGCCGCCGCCATCTGAACGCCGCCCGTCAGCGGCGCATCCACCGTATGCGCGACCCTGCCGAGTGCCGTGTAATACGCACGCGCCAAACCCTCGTTGACGTGGACATCGTACTGCTTTTCGCTGCGATCCTCAAAGTTCACATAGACATCGAGCTTGCCGCGTGCAACGCGCGTGCGGATCAGGTCGCGCAGATCATTCTCCCACGCGCCGAACGCACGCGGCATATGCGGCGCAATCTCAAGAAACCTCTGATTCACCGCCTTGATCTCAACCGTGACACAGTAGTCCGCCGTTTCAGCCGTCCCCGCGCCATAGCCCGTCATGCTCCTGCGCGGCGCACTCATAGCGCCCCCTGCCATTCGCCCGTGAACACCGGCTCAGCGGGACCTGTCATAAGGATATGCCCATCCGCACGCCACTCCACATGAATCACGCCGCCATCAACTTCGATGTCCGCCGCACGGTCGAGCACATCGTTCAGCACGCCCGCCGTCAGCGTCGCACACGTCCCCGTGCCGCACGCGAGCGTGATCCCCGCACCGCGTTCCCAAACGCGCATACGCGCGTGTTTGCGGCTCCTCACCTCGACGAACTCCGTATTGATCTTACGCGGAAATGCGGGATGGTTCTCGAACTGCGCCCCCAGTTCCGAAAGAGGGAAGCCCTCTACATCGTCCACAAAGATCACGCAATGGGGATTGCCCATCGAGACGCACGTCATCTGGTACTCCGTACCATCCACCGTAAGCGGCTGTGCCACCACGCGCTCTGCGCCGAAGCCCGCTACGGGTATTTTCTCCCCTTCGAGTACAGGCACGCCCATATCCACCTCGACCGCCGTCACCGCACCGTCCTGCGTGATGATGCGCGGCACCATCGTCCCCGCCAGCGTCTCAATCGTGAACTGCTGTGTTTTCATGCGCCCGTAGTCATAGAGATACCGCGCGAAACAGCGAATGCCATTCCCGCACATCTCCGGCTCCGTCCCGTCGGGGTTAAACTCGCGCATCCGCACATCCGCCATCTCCGAGGGACAAACCACCATCAGTCCATCCGCACCAATGCCGAAATGCCGATCGCACATCTTCACCGCGAGTGCCGCAAAGTCCATCGGCTCTTTATCTAGGAAATCCACTACCACGAAATCGTTGCCGCAGCCCTGCCACTTTGTAAACTTCATCCATTACACCGCCTTGCTGCACGTATTGTACTATGAAACGTCCCCATGCGCAAGGCGCAGCGCTTGCCTATTGTATGATTGACGTGTATAATTTTCTATGAAGTATACAAAGAATACGGAATGCCAAAGCGAACCCTAGTGAAGCAAGTGAGTAAAGTGCTCGGTACGCCCCGTCGGAGTTCTTTCGTTCAAGCGAAGCGCGTTTAAGAACTCCGGCGGTATTTAAGCGTACAAGAGCGCGATCACTTGCGCAACGAGGCGTTCGCGTGGCATCCGTATGACGTTTAGAATATAAAGAGGTAATACTATGAGCCTTGACGGCTTCTCCATGTCCGCCCTCGTGCGTGAACTCGCAGACACACTCACGGGCGGGCGCATCGATAAAATCAACCAGCCGAATAAGCAGTCCATCGTTCTCTCCGTGCGTCAGCCGGGACAAAACCGCCTTCTCTACATCAACACCAACGCAAGCAACCCATCCGCACATCTCATCGAAAACGCCCCCGAGAATCCCGCCGAGCCGCCGACCTTCGTCATGCTCCTCCGAAAACAGCTCGAAACGGGACGCATTGCCGCCGTACGGCAGGAGGGACGCGACCGCATCATCCATCTCGACATCGACGTGATCGCGGGCGGCGGGCGCATCACAACGCGCACCCTCACCCTCGAACTCATCGGCAAATACAGCAACATCATCCTCCACGAGGACGGCATTATCACCGAGGCACTGCGCCGCATCGGCGAGAACACGAGCCGCGTACGCACCGTGTTCAAGGGCATCCCCTACACCCTACCGCCCGCGCAGGACAAACACGATCTCTTTACGGCAGACATCGCAGACATTATCACACGCATACAGTCGGACAACGACGCAAAACTCTTTCAGGCACTCATTGGCGCTGTCCTCGGCTTTGGGCCTGTGTCGGCGAAAGAGGTCTGTTTCCTTGCAGGTCTTACGCCGAACATTGCCGTCTCCAAACTGGATGCGGCGGACTTTGCGGCAGTTTCCGACGCACTCACGGAACTTCGCGCATGGATGGAGCGCCCTGCTCCCTCCATGCGTCTGGACGAAAACGGCAAGGTGACCGCGATGGCAGCATTCCCCCTCAGTGACCTTCCCAAAACCACACGCATCTCCTATCCCACGCTTAGCGCACTGATGATCGACGCAGACAAACGGCTCGGCAGCTATGTCATTCCCGACCGCGAACGCTTTCGTCGCCTCGTACGTACCGAACTCGCGCGCGCACGTGAGAAATACGAGAAACTTGGCGCAGAGATCACGGCGGCTGAGAATGCCGAGGAACAGAAGATCTGTGCCGACAATCTGATGACCTATCAGTATCAGTACAGCGACCATGCTGACGATGAGATCACCGTCCCGAACATCTACAGCGAAAACGGCGAAACGATCACGATTCCACTCGACCGACGCATCGGCATCATTGCGAATATGCAGGCGTACTATAAGAAATATGACAAGCTGAAGCGTGCGCAGCAGCTGCTCGCCGTCCAACAGGAGCACTGCATGGCGAACATCCGCCACCTTGAGAGCATCGAGACATCGCTCGACTCCTCCACGCGTCTTGCCGAGATTGCAGAGATACAGGATGAGCTGATTACTTCGGGCTACCTCCACGAAAAACTGCCAAAGCGCAGCAAGGATCGCCGTGCGCATCCGTTCTCCTTTACCGCTCCCGATGGCACAACGATCTTGGTGGGCAAGAATAACGCACAGAATGACGCGCTTACCTTCAAGACCGCCGCACCGACGGACATCTGGCTGCACGTCCGCGACATCCCCGGCTCGCACGTTATTCTGCGGACAAACGGAGATGCGTCGACGGAACAGGCACTCCACCTCGCCGCTCAGATTGCCGCACATTTCAGCAAGGCACGCGGTTCCTCGAACGTCCCCGTCGACTACACCGCCGTCCGCTTTGTCAAGAAACCCTCGGGAGCTGTCCCCGGCTTCGTCCGCTTTATCAATGAAAAGACGCTGTTTGTCACCGAGGATGAGGAGGAACTTGCGCCGATACTTGCGCAAGATCCGAACGTTGGATAATCTGCACAACAAAAGGCTGTCTATGGGAATCCGCTGATCCCAAGGCAGCCTTATTTCGTGTACGCTCTTACTGAACCGTTATGCCGTGCTCCCGTGCGAGTGCCCGTACGTCCTCCTCCGAAAGCTCCGAGGCTGTGATAACGGTTTCCATCGGCAAATTCATGCGCAAGAGATTGAGTGCAGTACGCTGTGCGCCAAGACGAAGCCCTTCCTTACGTCCTTCTTTTCGTCCTTCTTTTCGCCCTTCCTCACGCGATCCTTTCATGTCTGACACATAATCATGCTCATATTTCTCCCGTGCCTCATATCTGCGACGACGACTCATATCCTGCAAGTAATCGTCGATTGCATCCCATGCCGTCCCAATGGCTGCTTCACTCATCGCAAGTTCCTCCATTTCCTCATTACTCAGCTTGTTATTCAAAAATGCCATCCACTTATCGAGACACCGCATATTTTGTAAATCCTGCCTCCGCACCTTCGGCAGCTCCAAAAAATGCAGTTCAATATCATCCGTCAGACGATGCGACTTTGCCGAATCGTAGAGACCGTATACGTTGTGAAAGCCCTTCTGCGGAAGAAAAGAATACGCAAGCAAATTGATCGTCACTGTTCTTCGGAGTGTATCGTATGCCTTACTCTTGCGCAAAGACGATTGATACAGCTTTGCCCAATAGTACAGACTGCGCTGTGCCATGTTCTGACGATTCTGCACCTGAACCTCGATGTTGACCTGTGTCTCATCATTTGTAACACAGAGCAAATCAAGCACAGAAGTCTTCCCCTCTGCCTCCTCGGGCTCAAGTGCACGATCGGCAAAGTGCAGATCAACAAACGCATTCTCCCCTTCCAGTTGGAGCGTCGCATTGATAAAGGAAAGCGTAACCGCCTTTCGTTCCTCATGCCCAAAGACAAACTTGAAGAGCAGGTCATTGAGTGCGTTAAAATCTCTCGTACGCATAAAATCCCCCCTATCACAGCACTATCTATCTGATATTATTATAAATACAAAGCGATGAAGAATGCAACAAAAACCTCTTAAAGAAAACAGCCCATCCTCTTGGATGAGCTGTAAAACGCTTACATCAGACTTTCTTGGGAAATCAATTTTTCGCAATCCTTTTATTTTATGAGTTGAAGTGTCGCATAGCAATCTGAGCGTGTCAGATGCTCGCCGTTTCGATCAACGGTCGTCACATAATAAACGAGATGATAGACACCCGCCTGCCCTGTCTTTTCAAGACTGAGATCAACAAGAGAATCCGTTATCTGAACAGTCCCTTCGCCAACATTGGATGAACCAAGGATAAGACCATTCGCCCCCTGAGACCTCGTATTGAAACGGACAATAAGGGGTCTGACTTTATAGTCGGATACAAATGTTCCTGACTTGTCCAATAACGCAATCATACTTCGTCTATTTCTAGAATTGTCTGGGAGCGTAACAAAATAAACGAGGGCGGATTGCTGAGATCCCTGATGAAGCATCGAGTTTACACCATGGCTTGCATCACCGTGTGACCTGAAACCGTAAGAGTCCGTGAGGAGAAACACATGCCCAAGCAACTCTGAAAGCTTCGGAACACGGCTGTAGTCCACCATTCCAGCCGGTTCAACAATCTCTTCCCACGTAAGAAAACTTTTAACTTCCTGTGAACCATATACTTTTTGCTGCCAATTATAGAGTTCCTCCACCTGTGCCATGTCCACTGCCTCTGCCCGCCCCATCAGCGATGCAGGAAGTGCAAGCACACCCAAGACCATGAACAACACTGCGATGATACAAATTTTTCTCATAGGAAAGACCTCCTTTTCTTTCTAAGAATTATATAACCTTCTACCCCCCCGTCAAGGAACTCTTGTTCTCTTATTTGAGGATTTTTCAATATAACAAAAAACTCCCGAAACTTTCGTTCCGAGAGTTTTTTACGATGTCACGTTCAGACAAGCTCAATGATTGCCATCGGGGCAGCGTCGCCGCGACGGGGGCCGAGCTTCAAGATGCGGGTGTAGCCGCTCTTTTTGTCTGTGTACTTCTCTGCGATTTCGCCGAAGAGCTTGCGTACAACATCCTCCTCCGCCAGAGCTGCAATCGCCTGACGACGTGCACTGAGGTCGCCGCGCTTGGCGAGCGTGATAAGACCGTCGGCGAGGGAGCGGAGCTCCTTTGCCTTTGCCTCGGTCGTCTCAATGCGTCCGTACTTGAAGAAGGATGTGAGGATGCTCCTGAGGAGAGCCTTGCGGGCCGCGGAATTGCGTCCGAGCTTTCTCATGTATTTCCCACTCCTATCGTTATTCGTTTTCCTGTCTCAAGGAGAGTCCAAGCTCCTCAAGTTTTTTCTTCACTTCGTCCAGAGACTTGCGTCCGAGATTGCGCACCTTCATCATATCGTCCTCGGTCTTCTGCGCGAGATCCGCAACGGTGTTGATGCCGGCACGCTTGAGGCAGTTGAAGGAACGGACGGAAAGATCCAGATCGTCGATGGTCATTTCCAGCACCTTCGCACTGTCGTCGATCTCCTCGGGCGGGAAGTTGGGAACTTCCTCCTCCTCCTCAACCACATTGCCGTCCATGTTCTGAAACAGACGCAGATGCATAACGAGGATCGCCGCCGCCTTGCTCACGGCCTCCTCCGGACGGATGGAGCCGTTCGTCCACACGTCGAGGATGAGGCGGTCATAGTCGGTGACGTTGCCGACACGCGTATC